>CAZRLU010000009.1:20417-25234 GCA_964600995.1 uncultured Oscillospiraceae bacterium
TGGAATCAATGGAAATATCGCTGCCATGATCAAAATAGTAGATCTTCGCGATCTGTCCCTCCGGTTCCACCGGCAGATCGGATACGGTGGTCACGCTTAAATCGATCAGTCTCATGGCTTTGCCGCTCCTTTCCGTTTCCCTTCGGTTTCCAGGCGCCTCCGCTTCAGAAAAACCTTCTTCGCAGGCCCGCGTCCTGCGTTCCGCCTGCTCCGCCGGCGGAATGCTGGTACTCCCGTTGTCCCGGGAGCTGCGGTATCGTCTCCCGCGCCGTCCGTTTAACTGTCTGATTTGGCCATTTATTTACCTTCAGCGCTATTATATTTCAGCTTTTCCCGCTCCCACAAGGCACAGTAACGGTCACCTGTCAATTAATTGACATTTCCTTAAAATCGTCAATTAATTGTCCTGCCCGGCAATCTGTTCCTTGTTTCTTCCTCCGGGGCTGAATACAATGAAGGTAATCTGAGCTGAAATGTTTTCCCTGTTTCTTTTCTTCGAAGCCCACAAAAAAAGCACAGCTTTCCGCTGTGCCGTTCGTGCTCCTGTGCGTTTCCCGGATTCCCGGATCTCAGGCTTCTCCCTTTGTTTCTTCCGTTTCCTCCTGTGCCGGCGCGCAGAGCTTCTCAAAGATCTTCCGCAGCTCCGCCAGGAACGATTCCACGTCCAGGCTCCCCATCTGCTGCTTCTCAAAGGCCGCCATCACCGTCGGGATCGCTCCGCCGATAAAGTTGGCCAGCACTTCCACGCGGATTTCCTGCCGGATGCCCTTCTCCTGGTCATACCGGGCCTTCTTCTGAATGGCCTCCCGGATCTGATCCACCAGGATGTCCGTGTAGAGTTGCCGGGATTTGCTTTCATAGATCCGGCTGACCAGTTTGGGATGCTCCAGATGGTTCCGGTAATAGCTGTAACAGATGTTCACGCAGTATTCCGCCATGGTGATATCCTTCGGGTTCGCGTTCAGCGCCAGGTTTGTGCTGCGCTGCATGTTGTTCATCACGTAGGCAAAAAAGTCGTACTTATCCGCGAAATGCTTGTAGAAGGTGGCCCTCCGCACCATGGCCCGCTCGCAGATATCCCCCACGGAGATATCCTCGATCCATCTGGTCTCCGTCAGCTCCAGGAAGGCATCCTCCAGCGCCTTGCGGGTTTTCCGTTTTCGCAGGTCCCATCTTTCTCTTTTGGTTTCTTCCGGCAGCGGGAGGCTTTCTTTCCCCGGCGCGCCCGTCCCCGTCATGGAAAACACCTCCCCTCCGGGTGATGCGTTTTGCAGGTTTTTCAACGGTTTCATTATAATCGGAGATTTTTTTCTTGTCAATTTTACGGGTTCCGGGAGCACGGAACCCCAAAGGAGGAAGCAGGATGGATTATCAGGTGGATCATCAGGAAACCGTTCCCGTCGGGACCCGGGGAACCGGCGATCTCTTTCGGGGAAAGCGCTGCTTTATCACCGGCGCCTCCTCCGGCATCGGTTTCGGCCTCGCCCAGCGCCTGCTGGACCGGGGTGCGGCGGAGCTTTGGATCTGCAGCCGCAACGAGCACCGCATCGCCGACGCCGCCGGAAGGCTGGATGCGGATCAGAACCGGCTTCACTGGCGCGCCGTGGATGTCTGCAACGCGGCAGCCCTGAAGGCCTTCATGGACGAGATGGCCGCCGGCGGCCCCGTCGACTATGTCTTTGCCAATGCCGGCGTCAGCACCGCCCGCTCCTTCGAGAAGTCCACCCGGGCCGACTTTGAGCGGATCATGGAGCCCAATTTCTACGGGGTCTTCAACGCCGACCAGGCCGCCCTGCCCCATATGCTCTCCCAGGGCTTCGGCCATATCCTGAACATGTCCTCCATGGAAGGCTTCATCGCCACCGGCTACCACTCCGCCTATATCGCCTCCAAGGCCGCGGTCCTGGGGCTGACGGAATCCCTCCGCCATGAGTACGCGGACCGGAATATCCGCTTCTCCGCTATCTGCCCGGGCCCCGTCGTTTCCAACATCTGGGGCCGGGACGGAAAGGGAGAGATTCATCCGGAGGTCCAGGCCCCGCCAGACGCCCTGACCGAGGTTCAGGCCGCGGATGAGATTCTCGCGGGCATTGAGGAAAACCGCTCTGTGATTCTTGTCACGGATACCGCCCGCACGGCCTGGCAGAAGCTCCGGGATGCGCCCGAATCCGCCGGCCGCTGGGCGGCGAACTACACCCGGGCCACCCGGAAGATCGCCCTGTATCTGGAGCAACGGGAGCCCTGAGCAGGCAGGCGTCTTTTCCTGCCCCGCCGTCTGATTTTCACATGAAAAAGCGCGATTTCAGCATAGCCTGATCCGCGCTTTTCTGCTATAATGGCGCCCGGCAGTCTCCCATTCATGTTTCGGAAGGAGCGCATTTTCCAATGAGCATTTCCTTTGATGCGGAATCCCGGGTTTTTTCCCTGGAAACAGCCCATGATCTCTATCAGATGCAGGTCACCGAAGGCAATGTCCTGCTTCATCTCTATTACGGAGCGAACACCCGCGGAAACATGTCCTATCTGCTCCGGCAGGCCGGCCGAGGCTTCTCCGGCAATCCCTATGAGCAGCGGATGGACCGGGGCTTCTCCCTGGACACTCTGCCCCAGGAATACACCTCCGCCGGCGTCGGCGACTACCGGGAGCAGGCCCTGAGCCTGGTCAGCGCAAACGGCAGCCGCAGCGCGGATCCCCGCTATGCGGGCCACCGGATTTCCGCCGGCCGCCAGCCCCTCCCCGGTCTGCCCTATGTGCGGCCCTCTGAAGATACGGAAACCCTGACCGTCATCCTGAAGGACGAGCTCATCGGCCTGACCCTGGAGCTGCTTTACCATGTTTTCCCCGCCCGGGATGTGATCACCCGCTCCGTCCGGATCCTGAACGAGGGAAGCGCCCCCTTCACCCTGGAGAAGGCGGCTTCCTTCTCCCTGGACTTCCCCTACGGAAAGTATGACGTGATGCACTTTCACGGCCGTCACTGCATGGAGCGGATTCCGGAGCGCCTGGCCCTGCCCCGGGGCGGCCTGGCCCTTGGCTCCACCCGCGGCATGAGCAGCCATCATCAGAATCCCTTCGTCATTCTCTGCGACCGTTCCGCCACCGAATCCGCCGGGGATTGCTACGGCTTCATGCTGATGTATTCCGGCGGCCACCTGGAGGAAATCGGAACCGACCAGGCCGGCAGCGTGCGGGTGGTCTCCGGCCTGCAGCCGGAGGGCTTTTCCTGGACCCTGGCTCCCGGGGAGGACTTCCATACGCCCGAAGCCATCCTGTCCTTCTCGGCGGAAGGCTTCAACGGCCTTTCCCGGAATCTTCACAACATCATCCGGGAAAACGTCATCCATCCCCGCTGGCGGGATGCCTCCCGCCCCGTGCTGCTCAACAGCTGGGAGGCCGCCTACTTCAACTTCAACGCGGAAAAGATTCTCGCCTTCGCCCGCTCCGCCCGGGACCTGGGCATGGAGATGCTGGTCCTGGACGACGGGTGGTTCGGCAAGCGGGATGACGACAACTCCGGCCTCGGAGACTGGACCGTCAACGAAGCCAAGCTGGGCTGCTCCATGGCGGAGCTCTCCGAGGGGATCCACGCCCTGGGGCTGAAGTTCGGCCTGTGGTTCGAGCCGGAGATGGTCAACGAGGATTCGGATCTCTTCCGGGCGCATCCGGACTGGGCCCTCACGGATCCGGACCGGAAGCCCAATCTTTCCCGCAATCAGATGGTGCTGGACATGTCCCGCCAGGAGGTGGTGGATTACCTCTTCGACGCCATGTGTGCCGTGCTGGACAACGCCCGCATTGAATACGTCAAGTGGGATTTCAACCGCAGCATCGCCAACTGCTTCTCTCATGCCCTCCCCGCTTCCCGCCAGGGCGAGGTGCTTCATCGCTTCATCCTGGGCACCTATCAGCTCCTCTCCCGGCTGCTGGAGCGCTATCCGGATCTCCTGATCGAGGGTTGCTCCGGCGGCGGCGGCCGTTTTGACGCGGGCATGCTCTTCTACTGTCCCCAGATCTGGTGCTCCGACGACACCGATCCCGTGGAGCGGCTGGAGATCCAGCGGGGGACCTCTTACGGCTATCCCGTCTCCGCCATGGGCGCCCACGTTTCCGCCTCCCCGAATCATCAGACCGGCCGGGCCACCCCCCTGTTCACCCGCGGCGTCGTCGCCCAGTCCGGCACCTTCGGCTACGAGCTGAACGTAGGCCTCCTCTCCGAGGAGGAGAAGCAGGAGATCCGGCAGCAGATCGCGGACTATAAGAAATATGCCAGGCTGATTGCCCACGGGGATTACTACCGGCTGAACGATCTGGAGGACATGGCCGACGCTTCCGCCTGGATGTTTGTGGCGCCGGATCAGTCGGAGGCCCTCGTCAGCCTGGTGGTCACCCATCTGCGGGCCAACAGTGCCTTCCCCTGGGTCCGGCTGCAGGGGCTGCAGCCCGATGCCATCTACCGCCTGGAGGGCGCCGACCAGCGCTTCACCGGCGCCGCCCTCATGCATGGCGGCTATGCCTTCCCCTATCCCTGGGGCGACTACAAGGCCTTCCAGCTGCATCTGATCCGCGAATAAAAAACCTGCAGAGGAGACGAAAGGGGCATTCCCTTTTGACACACCCTTCTTCTCAGGAACCCCCGGGAGGGACATGCTGCCCGCACGTCCCTCCTTTTTCATGCCCGTCCCTGCGGGGCGCAAAAAAACCGTCTCCGGAGAACCGGAAGGAATTCCCTTCCCGGATTCTCCGGAGGCGGTCCTTTTTATATGCTTCTCAAAGCCGGTTCAGGTGAAGAGCGTACATCCGGCCCTGCGGAAATGCT
>CAZRLU010000010.1:0-24526 GCA_964600995.1 uncultured Oscillospiraceae bacterium
CCCCGGCGCCGGAAAATACGAGCCATGTGGAAATTTCCTTTCCGAGACGGGAGGGGAAACCGGAGCCTCCGTCCCGTCTTCCCGCACATGATATGCGGAAGCGGAAAAAGAGTCAATTCCCCGGAAAGCATTTATTTTTGGCCGGGGCAATAAAGAGACCAGAAAAGCTATTCCGGCGGAGCATTTCGCTCCGCCGGAACAGCTTTTCACAGGATGTATGGCTTTTTCCTGTTCCTTACGCGTTCACCACGTTCCGGGGCCGGCCCTCCAGGAAGGCCCGCACGTTGTCCACCGCGATGTCCATCAGCCGTTGCCTGCTCTCCTTCGGCGCCCAGGCGATGTGGGGCGTCACCAGGCAGTTCGGGGCGGAAAGCAGGGGATTGTCCGCCGCGGCAGGCTCCCGGGACAGCACATCCACCGCCGCGCCGCCCACCTTGCCGGATTTCAGGGCGGCCGCCAGGTCCTCCTCCCGGATCAGCGGGCCCCGGGCGGTGTTCAGGATCAGAACCCCGTCCTTCATTCCGGCAATGGCGTCGCCGTTGATCATCCCCGTGTTCTCCGGGAACAGGGGGCAGTGCAGGGAGATCACGTCGCTCCGGGCGTACAGCTCCTTCAGGCTCACCTTCTCCGCGCCTTCCTCCTCCGGGACCCGCTCGTCAAAGAAGAGCACCCGCATCCCGAAGGCCCGGGCCAGGGCGCCCACGGTCTTCCCGATCCGCCCGTAGCCGATCAGCCCCATGGTCTTTCCCGCCAGCTCCGTCAGGGGATAATCCCAGAAGCAGAAGTCCGGGCACCGGCTCCAGGCCCCCTCCCGGACCCTCCGGCTGTGGTCCCCCACGTGGTGGCACAGCTCCAGCAGCAGGGCCATGGTGAACTGGGCCACCGCCGTGGTCCCGTAGGTGGGAATGTTGCACACCGGGATCCCCAGCTCCTTCGCCGCCCCGGTGTCCACCACATTGTAGCCCGTGGCCAGCACCCCGATATACCGGAGGCTTCCGGAAAGCGCCCGGAGGGTCTCCCCGCTCAGGGGCGTCTTGTTGGTGATCAGAATCTCCGCGCCCTCAGCCCGCCGCAGGATTTCCTCCGTCCCTTCGGTGAAGGGGGTCCGGTCATACACCGTCAGGCTGCCCAGGGCCTCCAGCCCCGCCCAGCTCAGATCGCCGGGGTTCTCCGTGTATCCGTCCAGCACCACGATCTTCATTTCACTACCTCCCGCAGCTCCGCCATGGCCTTTGCCCCCAGGGACAGGAGACCCGCGTCGCTGTTCCACATGTTCAGCGTCATGCCCTTTGCAATCCAGGGCTTCAGGGGCGCCGCCCCGCCGAAGTGGGCGCCGCACCACTTGCCCCGGGCCTCCGCCGCGGCCTTCACCCGCTCAAAGGCCTCCGTCATCATCGGATGTCCGTACTGCCCCAGGATGCCGAAGTCCTGGCTCATGTCGTTGGGGCCGATCAGGGCGGCGTCGATCCCCGGCACATCCAGGATCTCCTCCACATGGTCCACCCCCGCCCGGCTCTCGATCTGGCACATCAGGATGCCTTCCTCGTTGGCCTCCGCCATGTATTCCGGCCCGTTCACCTTCCGGAAGTCCGTATGGGGCCTGGAAAGGGAGACGCCCCGGTGGCCCAGGGGAGCGTACTTGGCATAGTCCACCAGCTTCTCCGCCATGTCCGCGCTCTCCGTGTTGGGCAGCAGCAGCCCCGCCGCCCCCATCTCCATGTAGTGCAGCACATGCTCCCGCCGGATCTCCGGAATGCGCACCAGCACCGGCATGCCGAAGCCCCGGCCGGCGCCGATCATGTCGGAGACCTCCCGGGTGGTGAAGGAGCCGTGCTCGCAGTCCACCATGCAGAAGTCAAAGCCGCAGTTCTTCAGGATTTTCACCAGGTCCGGGCTGGCGAAGGTGGTGATCATGGTGCCCAGCAGCCCCTCGCCCGCTCTCAGCCGTTTTTTCAGATCGTTCATGGTTTTCCTCCCGTTTTCATGCTTTTTTTTCGGCCGTTTCCGGCCGGTTGATCGCCTTCACGCCATAGCCGCCAGGGTGATCTCCTCCACCCGGCAGGCGCCGGACGCCAGCAGGGCGTCCACCTCCGCCCGGTCCGGCAACGCCATGCCGATGGCCCCCCGCTTCGTCACCGCCAGGGCCCCCGCTGCGTTGCAGAACCTGGCCAGCTCCGCCGGATCCATGTTTTCCCGCAGCCCGGTGCAAAGGGCCGCGGCAAAGGTGTCCCCGGCGCCGGTGGGGTCGCATTCCCGCACCGCCGCGGGCCAGGCCCGGATCACCCGCTCCCCGGCGCACAGGAGGGCTCCCTCCCGGTCCAGGGTCAGGGCGATCAGCTTCGGTCCCATGTCCCGCAGCGCCCGCAGCACCTCTCCCGGGCTCTGGCGGCCCGTCAGCTGCCGGCCCTCCTCCAGGGTCGGGGTCACCACGTCCGCCCGGCTCACCGTCTCCAGCATCCGCCGCTGGGCCGCCTTCTCCCCCATCATCTCCCGCCGGATGTTCGGGTCAAAGGACAGCAGCACCCCGTGCTTCTTCGCCAGGTCCGCCGCCCGCAGGCAGGCCTCCCGCATGCTCTCGCTCAGCTCCAGCAGCATCCCGGGAAAATGAACCGCGAAGGCGCCGGCCACGCATTCCTCCCGCACGTCCGCGCCGCAGAGCCGGCTGCCCACGGAGTCCCGGCGGTAATACTGGTAGTTCCGCCCCTTCTCCGTGTATTCCAGAAAGGCCAGGCCGATCTGGCCCTCGTCGGAAACCGCCAGGCACCGGGTATCCACGCCCTCCGCCCGGATGGCCTCCGTCACCATGGCGGAAAGCTCGTCGCGCCCCACCTTGCCGATGAACCCCACCGGGGCTCCCAGCCGGGCCGCGGCGCAGGCGAAGATCCCCGCGGAGCCGCTGGCGGTTTTCAGGATCGGCCCCGTATCCCGGATCCGCATCCCCTCCTCCACCGGAATCAGATCCACCAGCAGCTCGCCCAGCGCCAGAATCTTTCCCCCGGGATTGGCTGACCGCATTCCCGTATCCATTCAGTATCCCTCTCTTTTCGGTTTTTCGCCCCTTCGGCTCCGTTTGACACGGCCTGAAAAAAGGATTAGGATAAAGCAAATCCTTTCGGACGGTGACAATGATGAAAAAGCCAACCTCCACGGACGTCGCCCGGCTGGCGGGCGTATCCCAGACCACGGTCTCCCTGGTGCTGGGCGGTCATCTGAATTCCTCCATTCCCGAGGAAACCCGGGAGCGGGTCATCCGGGCTGCCGAAGAGCTGGGCTATCGCCTGCCGGCCCGCCGGAAAAGCGGGGTTCCCCGGGGAGGCAGCCGCATGCTGCTGCTCCTGGTGCCCACCCTGACCAACCAGTATTATACCGATCTGGCCCGCCTGGTGGAAGACTATGCGGAATCTTTAAACTTCCAGGTGGTGGTCTGCAACACCTTCCGCCGCCCGGAGCTGGAAAGGCAGTATCTGGAAACCTTTACCGATTCCATGGCGGCCGGCGTCATCTATACCTTCCTGCCCAGCTTTCCCCGGGAGGCGGACCTTCTGTCCCGCCGGGTTCCCACGGTGATCATCGGGGAGAAGCACAGCTCCCTGGAGATCTGCTCCATCGAGCTGAGCAACGTCCTGGCCGGCTCCCTGCTGGCCCGGCATCTGCTGGACCTGGGGCATCGGAAGATGGTTTTCATCTCCACCCCCTTCAACCAGCTGACCCTGGCCCGGGGCCAGCGGCTGGAGGGCATCCGGCAGCAGCTTTCCGAGGCCGGGCTGAAGGATTCCCTGGAGGTCCTGGCCGAGGAGCCCTCCCGGGAGGCGGACCGGCAGGATGACATGCCCTATGAGTATTCCGTGGGCCGGCAGCTCACCGCCGGCCTCCTGGACCGGGGCACCGAAGCCACCGCCCTCATCGGCGTCAACGACATGACCGCCCTGGGCATCCTGGACGAGCTGCGCTCCCGGGGCCTGCGGGTCCCGGAGGACTTCTCCGTCTGCGGCTTCGACAATATCTTTCCTTCCCGGCTGGAAACCCTGGGGCTCACCACCATCGACCACCAGATGGCCCTGCGCTGCCGGGAGGCCGTCAGCATGATCCTGGCCCAGCGCAGCGGCAGTCCTCTGCCCGCGCCCCACAAGATTGAATATGCCCCCCGGCTGGTAATCCGCCGGACCACCGGCCCGGTGCCCGTCAGGGCAGAGTGACCGTCCTTCCCTCTTCATACGCCGTGAGCGCCGCCGTCAGCAGCTCATGGCTTTTTTTTGCCTCCTCCGGGGTGAAGCAGCCGAAGGAGCAGGGCATCCCCTTCATTTCGCTCACATAGGCCGCGAACATCTGCAGCAGCGAGTCGGAGAACCCGAACTCGAAGATGCCCCCGGTGATCACCGGATACAGGGTCTTCTGCCCCACCGGCAGCCGGGCCCAGGCCTGGGCCTGCCCGTGGGACACCGTGTAGTGCAGGGCGTTGGGATCCTCGGTGGAGAATTTCGCCGACATGTTCATCCCGTAGATTTCATATTCCACCGTGTTTCCGCATCCCGGCGCCATCCGCTTCATCTCGAAGGTCATGGGGAACCGGTCCCCTTCCCGGCTCTCCCCCTCGCACAGCAGCAGGGCGTTGTCCCAGGTCTCGCAGGGGCGCATCTCCCCGGTCTCCGCGTCCCGCCGCTCCCGCACCAGGTTGGCCAGCACGGCGTTCACCCTCCGCGGCTCCAGCCCCAGCCGGAAGGGCAGGTGCTGCACGTGGATCCCCAGATCCCCCATGCAGCCGTAGGCGCCGTTGGCCGCCAGGGTCCGCTTCCAGTTGATGGGCTTGTTCAAGTCCATGTCCGAGGAATGCCGGATGGCAAACCGGGCCTCGATGATCCGCCCGAACCTTCCCTCCCGGAACCAGGACACCATCTGCTGCACGGCGGGATAGTAGGGAAACTCGCTGGTGCAGCGCACGAAGGATTCTGGGTGCTCCTCCATGGCTTTTTCGATGCCCCGGAAGGCCTCCCGGTCCATGCCGAAGGGCTTCTCCCCCAGCAGGTGCTTCCCGGCGCGGATCACCTCGCTGTAGATCTGTTCATGCAGAAAGTGGGGCACCGCGCAGTACACCGCCTCGATCTCCGGGTTCCGCAGCATTTCCCGCCAGTCCGTGTAAAAGAACCGGGTGTCCGGGTCCCGCTCAAACCAGCGCAGGTTCTCCTCCCGGGTATCGCAGGCCGCCAGGATCCGGGGCCGGGGGATCTCCCCCGCCAGATGCGCCCAGCGCAGGGAGGCGCTGGCGAATTCCCGGCCCATCAGCCCGCAGCCGATGACGCCGAAGGCAACCGTGTCTCTCATGTCCCTTCCTCCCGGTTCCGGATCTTTTCCAGCGCCTGCGCCATCCGGGCCAGCAGTGCCTTCACCATGCCCTCCGAGGTGATCAGGGGCAGCTTGGTCAGCACCACCGGCGGGCAGCTGATCTTGTAGGTCTGGGCGCTGGCGTCCACGCACATCTCTCCGTTCAGCACCCTACAGAAGGCCGCCGCGTCCTCCATGCTCCGGAAGGACAAGGCGCTCATATGCCCGTCCCCCGTCGCCCCGTCGCACAGCTCCGGATTCTTCTCCGCCAGGGTCCGCAGCCCCTCGTGATAGATCCGGCCCACCCGCTCCATCTCCGGCCCGTTCTCCCGGATGAAGGCCATGGTGATCAGGTAGGCCAGGCTGGCCAGCTCCTCCTGGCCGTTGGTCACCAGCGCCCCGAACTGGCTCATGGCGTCAAAGGCGCCGCTGGCCAGCACCCGGCTGGCGGGATACTCCCCGCCGGGGAAGCCCTTGCCCACGGAAACAAAGTCCGGCTTCAGCCCGTATTTCCGGAACAGGAACAGCCCGTCGTACCAGGCGCAGGACTGAATCTCGTCGCAGAGCACCGGCGTGTCCGTCTCCCGGCACAGTTCGTAGGCCCGCCGCAGGTAATCCTCCTCCAGCCGGATGCCGCCGTAGTTCATCAGGATGATCTCGTGGCAGAAGCCCGCCGTTTTGAAGGGGCCCTGATTGTACTGCCGCAGCAGGCTTTCAAAGGCATCCGCATCCCCGATGGGCACCGGGACCACCCGGTAGAGGGACGCCGCCTCCGCCTGGGCATACGCCCGGGGCCACAGCCCCCGCAGGGTCTGGGCCAGGACGGTGGTGCCGTGATAGTTTCCCGTCAGCCCGCCGCCCAAGTCCCCCATCACCAGGAAAACCGGAATCCTCCCCGCATACCGGGGCTCCTCCCGGCCTTCCAGGGAATAAAACCGGGTCAGCATCATCTTCAGGGCGGCCTCCACCGCCAGGGATCCGGTCTCCAGGTTGATCACCGTGTTCAGCACCCCGGGCTTCCGCTCCCGCAGCACCTCTTCCATCTCCGGGGCGTCGGGCTCCAGCCCGTTGGCCGCGGCGATCAGCGCCCGCTCCAGCCGGCGGGTGATAAACCCCCGGGTATTGTTGTGGGTCGCGTTGGGAATGCCCAGCCGCTTCGCGTTTTCAATCAGCCTGTACCCCGGGAAGGAATGCCCCAGGGGCAGCTGGTAGTGCTCGCTCTTTCCGGCGAAATACAGCCGTCCGTCCTCCCCCAGCCGGTAGGCCCCCAGGCCGCTGAGCGGCGCGGCGGAGGTGTGCTGCGCCGCCCCGTAGGCCCGGGTCGGCGCGCCGGTCTCCCGGTCCGCAAAGGCGGAAACCGCCCGGGTTCCCACCCGGTCCATCAGCGCCTCCTGGCGGGCCGCGAAGCTCTCCGGCCAGCACTCAATTTTTTCCTCCGCCGCCGCCCGCAGGGCGTCCCCGCTCTCCCCGGTCAGGAAAGCCCGGGCTTCGCAGACCGCGGATACATATTCCTCCCCCAGCAGGTCCGCCAGGGAAATCCGAAGATTCTTCAGCATATTTCCTCCTTGCCCGCCGGGCTTCACACCGGGCAGTACTCGATTCCCAGCATGCGGCAGAGCATGCGGATCCGCGCTCCGAAGTCCCCCAGCACCACGGTTTCATGGTGGGTTCCCCCCGCCTCCAGCCAGGCCCGGACGCAGGAGCGGACCCCGGAGTCCGGCCGGAAGAACATGTAGGGCATGTCGATCTTTTTCAGCCCGCACTCGTCCAGGATTTCCCCCTCCGCGCACACCAGGCGGAACCGGGTTCCCTCCACGTGCACCAGGCTCATCACCTGGGCCCTTCCGGGCCGGGGCGCGAAGATGGGGGTGGGCGGATTGTCCAAGCCCCCCTCCGCCATGACCCGGTTCATCAGGAAGGGCTTCCGGTCCCTCCGGCAGGTCTTCCAGTTCCCCTCTCCGGCATGGCACAGCAGGATCGCCTCCCGCTTCAGGTCCATCATGTACATCTCGCTGAAGTTGGCCTCCCCGCACAGCCGGTGCATCAGCGCTACCATCATGGCGGCGGAGGCGTCCCCCTCGGCGGCGTAGCCGTATCCGTCGGCCATCAGGCTGGAGGCCGCCAGCAGCGGCAGCTGGGTGAAGCGCCCGTCCGCCCCGCATTCCTCAAAATGGAGCGTGTAGCCGTCGTAGCCCATGTCCTCCAGATACTGCCGGATCCCCAGGTACATGCGCACGGCCTCCTCGTGCTGCCCCGGCCGCATGGTGGGATCCACCTCAAAGAGCTCCCGCTCCAGCGCTGTCCGCTCCCGGACCGCCTCCTCCGTCACCGCGGCGCAGCGGCTTTGCACCGTGCCGATGGAGTCATAGACGAATTCCGCCCCCAGATGGCGGTACACCGCCATGTCGTCGGTGATCACGTCTCCCATCCCCGGCAGCTTGCCGATGACGCCGATGCGCATCCGCCGCAGGAACCGGGCCGCCCGGGCCGCGGCACCGAAGTCCGCCACGAAGCGGTTCAGCTCCCCGTTCAGCCGGCTTCCGGCGAAATACACGCAGGGGATCCCCGCCCGCATCAGGCAGTTGGCGTTGTCCTGGGAGCCGTGGATCCCCTGGTTCACCGTCAGCTCCCATTCCTCGAAGTCCTCTCCCACGGTCTCATCCGGCTGAATCAGGGCCAGGGCCAGGGGCAGGCGGTTCTCCTGCATGGCCCGCACCAGGTACTGCCCCTGGGAATAGCTGCACAGGAAGATCAGGATCCCGTCCAGCTCCTCCCGGTTGTACTGCCGGGTCAGCTCCTCGATGTCCTGCCGGTTCAGGGCTACCCGGGGAAACAGGCATTCCGCCTCCCCCGCCAGCCCCTCGCAGACGGACCGCACATATTCCTCCTGGGCCCGGGTGATCCCGGGAAACAGCGGCTCATAGCCCTCCAGCATCAGGGCCAGAATTCCCAGACGCGGCTTTTCCATTCGCATGCTCCCTCCTTACCACATCGGCCGGACCGCTCGCCAGAGGGCCCGGTATTTTTCATGGGCTTTCGCGTAAACCACCCGGTTTCCCGGATCCGGCGCGTACCGCGCCGCCTTTTCCATCTCCCGGGCCGCCTTCTCCGGCTCCAGCCCCGCCAGCATGGCGGCCCCCAGGGCCGCGGCCTCTCCGCAGGGCGGCGCCAGGAACTCCCGGCCGCAAAGATCCGCCTTGATCTGCTGCCACAGGGGACTCGCCGCGCCCCCGCCCAGGGAGCAGACCTCTCCGGCGGGCACCCCCCATTTCTCCGGGATCGCCAGCATCTCCGCCAGCAGATGGGCCACGCCCTCCATCACCGCCCGGGTAAAATGCTCCCTGCCCGTGTTCAGGCCGGCCCCGAAGAACACACCCCGGGCCTCCGGGCAGAAATCCGGGTCCACCGACCCGTCCAGGAAGGGCAGAAACAGCAGCCCCTCCGCGCCGGGGGCCACCTTCTCCGCCGCCCGGTTCAGGGCCTCGTAATCCTTCTCCGGCCAGAACCGGTTCCGGAACCAGGTCAGGCACATGCCGCCGGTGTTCCCGATGGGCAGCAGCAGATATTTTCCCTCAAGCGCGTGGCGGTACACCGTGGTCCGGGGCAGGTCCGGCCTTCCCAGGCTTCCCAGGTCCGGCAGCACCGCCGCCACCGTCAGCGCCGTGCCCGTGGTCTCCGTCACCGCGCCGGGCCGCAGCCGGTCCATGGCATAGGAGGCGGCGACCTGATCCATGGCGCCGGTATACACCGGCGTCCCCCGGGGCAGCCCCAGGGCCTCCGCGGCAGGCCCGGTCACCTCCCCGGCCCGGCTGCCGCTCTCCCTCAGCTCCGGAAGCTCCTCCTCCCGCAGCCCGGCCGCCTGCATCGCTTCGGGCCACCAGCCGTCCCGCCCCAGGCTGAACCAGCCCGTGGAGGTCTGCAGGGTTTTCTCTGTCACGAAGCGCCCCGTCAGAAAGTGCAGCAGCCAGTCCTCCAGCAGCAGGATCCGCCTTCCGGGGCCGAAGAGCTCCGGCTCCCGCTTCTTCAGCCACATCACCTTGGCCAGGGGCAGGGCCCCCGTCACCCCGGGCAGCCCGGTCTCCCGGTAGAAGCGCGCCTCCGGAAAATCCGCCCGGAGCAGCTCCGCCTCCGCCTCCGCCCGCTGGTCCAGCCAGACCAGGAAGGGCCGCAGCGGCGCCCCGTCCCCGCCGGCCACCGTCAGGGTTTCCCCCTGGGTGGTCAGCCCCACGGCCTCCGGGATCTCCCCCTCCCGGAGGACCTCCCGGATTCCCTCCCGGATCGCCTCCAGGTAGGTCTCCCCATCACATTCCACCCGGTTTCCTTCCGTCCGCAGCCCGTATTCCCGGACGCTCCGCCGCTCCGGGAAAAGCCCGGAGGAAAAGAGGCAGACCTTCACCGCCGTGGTGCCCACGTCCAGGGCCAGTATTCCAGCCATCCGGCTTTCCTCCCGTCAATAGATGATCGGCAGGAAGCGGCCGGCCCCGTCCGCCTCCCTGGCCGTCAGGCATATGGCCGCACTTTCCAGCCCGGCCTTCAGGTCGGACCGGGCCTTCTCTCCCTCCAGCACCCGCAGGAAGTCCCGGGCCAGGGCCTCATCCCCGCCGAAATGCTGGCCCGAGGCAAACTGGAAGGTATGGGTCACCGTCTGTGGGGTGTCATACCGGTCCTCCCGGATCACTCCGGTGTTGAAGTCAAACTCCGCGCTGGCCTCGGTGCCGATCAGCCGGACGCCCCGCCGGGCGGCCCCCTTCTTCACCATGAAGATCTGGCTGTAGGTGATCAGGGCGCCGCTCTCCGTCTGCAGGATCATGGCGGCGGCGTCCTCGTTCCCGGTGTCCACCGCAAAGCAGCACCGGTCCCCCTGCACCTCTTCCTTATAAATGTGCTCCACCATATAGCTGCTCTCCCGGCAGCTGTGATATTCCGGGCATTCCGGGCAGGTCAGCCCCGCGGGCCGGTCCCCCCGGAAATGGAGCTTGGCCGTCTTCGCGCAGACGGATACGGGCCGCTCCCCCATCAGGTAGCGGATGTAGTCCACGTCATGGGTGGCCTTCTGCAGAAAGAGGCCCCCGGTTTCCTTCGGATCCCGGTACCAGCTGTGATAGTACACGCTGCCGTAGGGCACGTTGTTCACCGCCTGGGCCATGGTGATTTTTCCCAGGAGGCCGCTGTCCGCGATGCGCTTCATCTCCTCCACGATGGGGCTCACCCGCAGGGGGAAGGAGACCACCACGCTGCTCTCCCGGCCGCGCCCCGCCTCCCGCAGCCGGTCATACTGCTCCCGGCTGATGCACACCGGCTTCTCCAGGAAGAGGGGCAGCCCCGCCCGCAGCACCAGGCAGGCATACTCCGTGTGCAGGGAGCAGCGGGTGCCGATGAAGACCCCGTCCAGCTCCTCCCTCCGCAGCATTTCCTCCCCGCTGTCATACCAGGCGGTTCCGGCAAAATAAGGATCCTCCCGGACCTTCGGCGCGATGCGCTCCCGGGCCGGATCCGCCACCGCCGCCACCCGGATCTCCGCCTCCAGGGCCCGGAAGGCCTTCATCATGGTTTCAGACCGGAGCCCGTAGCCGATAAAACCGATTTTCTTCACGGGAATCCCTCTTTCTGCTGATTATTAGTAATAATTTTGAAGGGATCTGCGCTTTCTTCCCCGCAGCCCTTGACACACCGCCGTAAAGCTGATATATTGAATCCGGAAATAAATCATATATATTATGACATGCAAGTACGCGAAAGTCAAGAAAGCTCTCCGGATCGCCGCCGCCCCTTTCCGGCAGTCCGGGAGCGGAAAATCCCCGGATTTTGTATTTATTACTAATAAATATTCCCCAGGGAAAGGAGGAATGCTTCCATGACCCAGCAGGCGGGCGCCGTTGCGCAGCCGGATCTGCGAAAGCAGAAAACCGGGTTCATCGCCTACCTCCGGAAGTACTGGTTCCTGTACATGCTGGTGCTGCCCGGGCTCGTCTTCATGATCGTATTCGATTACGGGCCCATGTACGGCATCCAGCTGGCCTTCAAGAAGTACTCCCCCAAGGCCGGCGTCTGGGGCAGCTCCTGGATCGGGCTGGACAATTTCCGCCGCATGGTGGCGGATCCCAATTTCCTCCGGGCCTTCAGGAACACCATCATCATCAACATCTATCATCTGATCTTCGGCTTCACCTTCAACGTCTTCCTGGCCCTGATGCTCAACGAGCTGCGCCTGCGGAGATACAAGTCGGTGATGCAGACCTGCGTCTATCTTCCCTACTTCCTTTCCTGGGTCATCTTCTCCGGCCTGGTGCAGGTGTTCCTGGAGTCCCCCGGCTCCCAGGACAGCGGCGGCCTGGTGAATCAGCTCATTGTCGCCGCCGGCGGCCAGCCGGTGGATTTCCTGAAGCGTCCGGAGCTCTTCCGCGGCATCCTGGTGATCAGCAATATCATCAAGAGCTCCGGCTATTCCACCATCGTGTACCTGGCGGCCATCGCCGGCATCGATCCGGCCCTGTATGAAAGCGCCGCCATCGACGGGGCCAACCGGAAGGACGCCCTGCTCCACATCACCTTCCCCCGGATCCTGCCCAGCGTGATGATCATGCTGATCCTGCAGCTCTCGGGCCTCTTCCTCTCCAACTTCGACCAGGTCTACAACCTCTACAACAACTACGTGCTCTCCACCGGCGACGTGCTTTCCACCTATATCTACCGCATCAGCCTGGGCGGCGGCGGAACGGACTTCGAGCTCTCCACCGCCATGAACCTGATCATGAACGTCATGGGCCTGATCGTGGTGGGGGTCACCAACCGGTACGTTTCCAAGCTGGACGTCCAGGGGATCTTCTGAGAAGGGAGGCGGCATCAGAATGACACGGAACCCGGATGACCGGATTCACCGCAGCAGCATGCTGCGCAAGCTGGGCTTCAATTTCTACGATGTGTTCGTTTTTCTCTTCGTCACCCTCTTCGCGCTGATCTGTGTCTACCCCATGTGGTACGTGCTGGTCGCCTCGGTGACGCCCTACAGCGAATTCGTCAAGGGCGGTCTGATGCTCTGGCCCACCGGCGGCGTGGATCTGCAGTACTACCGCGCCATCTTCACCACCCGTTCCTTCGTCAACAGCATGTGGATCTCCGCTAGCAAGACCGTGCTCTCCACCGTGGCCAGCGTCATGGTGACGGCGGCCATGGCCTACGGGGTCAGCAAGGTCCACGTCAAGGGCATGAAGCTCCTCAACGCCCTGGTGGTCTTCAACCTCTTCTTCTCCGGCGGGCTGATTCCCCAGTACATGCTCTACCGGGATCTGGGGCTGATCCGCAGCTACTGGGTCATGGTGCTGCCCGGGGTGCTGAACATCACCTATTTCATCATCATGCGGAACTACTACTCCTACTCGATTCCCAAATCCCTGGAGGAGGCAGCGCTGCTGGACGGCTGCACCGAGGTGGGCACCTTCTTCCGGGTGGTCACCCCCATCAGCCGCAGCATGCTGGCCGCCATCGCCCTGTTCATCGCGGTCCTCAACTGGAACGACTATTACAGCTACATGATGTTCATCGGCAACAAGACCAACCTGCAGCCCTTTGCCTGGATCCTGCGCCGGATGCTGGTGGATCAGACCATGATGAACCAGGTCCGCAAGGGCGCCATGAGCCTGGGCAGCCAGCCGCCGCCCCCCATGGCCCTGCGCATGTCCACCATCATCTGCGCCATGGTGCCCATCATGTGCGTCTATCCCTTCCTGCAGCGGTATTTCACCAGCGGCATCACCCTGGGGGCCGTCAAGGAATAAGCCCCCGTCCCGTTTGATTATCCCTCCGTTCCGACGGAGCAGGAAATAAAAAAAGGAGGTTCCCATTATGAAAAAGACCCTGTTGGTTCTCCTCGCGCTGATGCTGGCGCTGTCCATGGCGCTTCCCGCCATGGCGGAGGGCAACGCCGCACGGGAGCGGGTGTCCATCCGTTACGCCCAGTTCGGCAACAGCACCGACGATGTGGAAGGCATGGAGAAGGATCCCATCAAGAAGGCGATTGAGGACGCCGTGAACGTGGATCTGGAATACGACACCGGCACCGACGGCTTCATTGACCGCATGGAGACCGAGCTGTTCACCGGCGGCGCCGCGGAGCTCTTCTGCACCTTCGGCGAGCCCGAGAAGATCAAGCGCTATGTGGAAGAAGAGCTGGTCTATGACCTGGGCGCCATCGTGAACGCAGATCCCGCCCGGTATCCCACCCTGGCCAAAATCATGGCCGCCCCGGAATACAAGGCCTACAACAAGCTCTACACCGGCGATCCGGAGAAGGCCTATGCCATCTATTCCATCTTCTCCTTCGCCAACCCCATCTTCGGCGGCGTCCCCGCCTACAACAAGGCGATTCTGGACGAGGTGAACGGCGGCAAGGTGCCCGCCACCCTGGATGAGTTCACCGCCTTCATGAAGGCCTGTGCCGAGAAGGGCTATGTGGGCTACTGGCCCCGCAACAGCAAGCTGACCGACTGGACCTACTTCAACTATACCTTCGGCGTGCCCATGGGCACCTCCATCATGGCCCCCGCGGGCGATGTGTGGACCGGCTTCGTGCAGACCGGCGAGCTGGGAACCGACTCCGAGAAGTGGGAGCTGGCCACTGTCAGCGAGAAGAGCAAGGAAGTCGTGAAGCTCCTGGCGGATCTGTACGCCGCCGGCGCCCTGGACAAGAACCTGGGCATCAAGGGCGACTTTGACGACGCCTACTCCGATTTCTCCGCCGGCAAGATTGCCGCCACCGACTTCGGCTTCGGCTTCCCCACCCAGTTCGCGGACTTCTACGGCAACCCCTGGAAGCTGGCCCATCCCGACGCCACCACCCAGGATCTGGTGCTGGGCACCGCGCTGACCGTGGACGGCAAGTACGGCGATGTCTACTCCCTGCTGAACTGGATGAGCTATCAGTACTTCATTCCCACCAGCTGCACCTATCCGGACCGGGTGCTGGACCTGGTTGAGTTCCTGGCCTCCGCCGCCGGACAGGATCTGATCCACAACACGACCAACTACGTCTTCCGTGAGGATCAGGGCCCCGACTTCTGGAACGAAGTCAACAAGGCCTACGGCTACGGCACCGACGGCCGCTGCAAGTATGTGTGGTTCACCCCCATGTTCGCCGGCGGCGAGTATGAAGTGGACTTCACCAACCGGGAGTGGTGGGACGCCTCCACCCATCCCATCGACAACAGCCGTTTCTGGGAGACCGAGGAGCGGAAGCAGCTGATCGATTATTCCCTGTCCGTGACCAATACCTTCGTGGGCGACCTGATCGTGGATCTGCCCCAGTATTACACCCGGGTCCAGCTGCCCGCCGAGGCGGGCGACATCCGCGCCAAGCTCACCGAGATCACCAACCAGTATCTGACCCAGATGATCGGCGGTCAGCTGGATATCGAGGAAGGCTGGGCCAAGTATCAGGCGGAATATGAAGCCGCCGGCGCCGCGAAGCTGGAGCAGATGGTCAACGAAGCCATCGCCGCCGCCCGGGCCGAATAATCCCTTCTGCTGAAACCCTTTCCGGGAGAGGGACCCCGCGTCCCTCTCCCCTTATGCCTTCCCCGCCGGCGCGACGCCGGGGAGGGCACATCCATCTTTCCGAATCTTTCAACTTTTCAAAGGAGGAATAACCCATGCCTCAGGAAGTCAAGCTCTCCGATCCCTCCGGCCGCGGCCGGGTGGACGGCTACAAGGTGATCTTTCCCCAGATGCAGCATCCCTATACCGAGGAAGAGATTGAAGCCGTGGTGCACGTGATGCGCAACGCGGAAGGCCAGACCCAGGGCAAGTACCTGGAGAAGTTCGAGCAGGACTTTGCCGCCTTTGTCGGCGCGAAGCACGCCTTCGGCGTCAACAACTGCACCAACGCCCTGAAGCTGGCCGCCATCTTCTGCCACATCAAGCCCGGGGATGAGGTGATCATTCCCGCCTACACCTACTGCGCCTCCGCCATTCCCTTCGGGGACCTGGGGGCGAAGATCGTCTGGGCGGATATCAACAGGGACACCTGGACCATCGATCCCGATGACTTCGAACGGAAGATCACGGAAAAAACCAAGGCCGTCGTGGCCGTCCATCTGCTGGGCATCCCCTGCGACATGAAGCGGATCGTGGCCATCGCCCGGCGCCACGGCATCAAGGTGGTGGAGGACTGCGCCCAGGCCCTGGACTGCCGCATCGACGGGCAGCATGTGGGCACCTTCGGCGATTTCGGATGCTTCAGCTTCCACGCCGCCAAAACCATGACCACCCTGGGCGAGGGCGGCATGTTCGTCTGCGAGAATGACGAGATCGCCCATCAGGTCCCCGGCATCCGCCACAACGGCCTTTGCGGGTTCCAGGGGCCCCGGGAGCGGTTCTGGAAGCCGGCCATGAGCAACGTGGACGAGTTCCTGGAGGACCGCTGGCCCCAGAATTTCTGCATCGGCGAGGCCCAGTGCGCCCTGGGCTCCGTGCAGCTGAAGTCGGTTATCGCCAACAACGAGATCCTCATCGAACAGGACCGGCGGATCCGGGAATGGCTGAAGGATGTGCCGGAAATCTCCTTCCCCGCCATCGTGGAGGGCGGCCGCTACGTGGTGCATCAGTACATCATGCACTATGACGGCAGCAGGAGCGGAAAGACCCGGGATGACCTGCTGGATCTGATGACGCAGAAATACGGCGTGCGCTGCATCGTGCAGTATTATCCCCTCTATCGCTATCCCCTGTTCCAGAAGAAGGGCATGGGCGCCTATGACTGCCCCGTGCTGGACGCCTGGTGGGACAACAGCTTCTCCTTCCCCTGGTGGTGCGGCATCGACGACGAGAGCATGCGCATCATGTGCGAAGGCCTGAAGGCTGCCGTGGCGGAGCTGCGGGGCTGAGGTCCCAGCCTTCGCTCCCCGGCTTTTTCGGAAGCTTCCCGGGGGCAGCGGCCGGAAGCCGCTGCCCCTTTTTCACCCCTGCCGGCCCGGATAAGGCGCTGCGGCAGAAGGAATCCCGGAGGACCGGCCCGTTCTTCCCAACCTGCCGGCCCGGAAAACGGTTTTGAAAGGAAGGCGGACAAGCATGAACCTGGATCATTTTCGGGGCGTTGTCGTCCCCATCGTGAACCCCTGCGATCCCTCGGACGGCCTGGACGAGGCAAAGCTGCTGGAAAACCATGAGCGGCTCCTGGCCGCCCCCGTCCGGGGGCTGTATATCAACGGCGGCACCGGTGACGCCGCCCAGCTCACCCGGGAGGAAAGGGAGCGGGCGGCGGAGCTGCTGCTGCCCTCCCTGAAGCAGGCCGGCCGCTGCGCCATCGTCCATGTGGGCCAGACCACCACCCGCCAGGCCGTGGCCCTGGCGGAGCATGCCATGGCCCACGGCGCCGACGCCGTGGCCAGCATCCCGCCCCGCAAGTCCTGGGACCAGATCGCGGACTATTACCGGGCCCTGGCCGCCACCGGCGCCCCGGTCTTTGTCTATGACATTCCCGGCGTCACCGGCATGACCCCCGGCATGGCGGAGCTGCGGATGCTGCTGGACATCCCCGGCGTGGCGGGGCTCAAGCTCAGCGACTGGAACGTGTTCCTGCTGCGCCAGGTGAAGCTGGAATATCCGGAGAAGATCGTCTATTCCGGCTTCGACGAGATGCTGCTCCCCGGCCTGCTCTACGGCGCCGACGGCTGCATCGGCACCTGGGAAAACCTGCTGCCTGACCTCTATGCCGCCGTGTACCGGCTGGTCCGGGAGGGCCGGGCCGAGGAAGCCCGCCCCCTGAGCGACGCCTTCACCGCCTTCCTGGCGGCGGGCTGGAGATACGGCATCCTGGATACCTTCGAGGAGCTGATGCGGGCGAAGGGCTGGGCGGAGCGCTGCTTCCGGCGCCCCTCCTCCTGGAATCCCGGCAAGATTCCCGAGGCCGCCCTGTCCGACCTGCTGGGCCGGATGGAGGCCATTGACGCCCTGGTCGGCGCCCTGTAAAATAAAACGGATAGGGAGGTTCCCATGCAGTACGCGCTCATTCCCCGCACGGAGATTCAGGTCAGCCGCCTGTGCCTGGGCACCATGACCTTCGGCACCCCGGTGCCGGAGGCGGAGGCCCTGCGGCTCGTCGCCGCCGCCCGGGATCAGTATGGCATCAATTTCATCGACACCGCCAACATGTATGAGGGCTACGCCCGGGCCCCCGGCAGCGCCGGCGGCGTGGCCGAGGAAATCGTGGGCAAAGCCGTGGCCGGCCGCCGGGGCGATTTTGTGATCGCCACCAAGCTGGGCATGAAGGTGGGCCCCGCCCCGGAGGACGACATGACCTCCCCCGAAGCCATCCGCGTCCAGCTGCGGCGCAGCCTGAAGCGGATGAACACCGATTATGTGGATCTCTATTACCTGCACCGCTTTGATCCCGAAACCGATCCCCACCGGATCGCCCGGGCCATGGGCGACGAGCTGAAGGCGGGGCTGATCCGGGCCTGGGCTGTCAGCAATTATACGGCGGAGCAGCTCTCGGCCCTGCTGGCCGCGGCGAAGGAGGAGGGCGTGCCCCTTCCCGTCCTCTGCCAGCCCCAGCTGAGCCTGCTCTCCCAGGGGGCCCTGCGGGATCTGCTGCCCCTGTGCGAAAAGGAAGGCCTCGGGGTCGTACCCTATCAGGTGCTCCACGGCGGGTATCTGACCGGCAAGTACACCCGGGAGACCGCCGCCCCTGCCGGCAGCCGCATGGCGGAAAAGCCCGGCTGGATGAAGCCCATGGAGGATCCGGACTGGCGCGTCGTGGAGGAAGCCCGGCTCCGGGCCCGGGAGGAAGGCGTCACCATGACCCAGCACGCCCTCCGCTGGGCGCTTGCCCAGCCGGCCGTGGTCAGCGCCCTGATCGGCGTGAAGCGGGAATCCCAGATCAAGGAGGCGGCGGAAGCGCTGCCCTGAGGAGCTGCAATGACAAGGCAAATTCCCTGGGAGGGCCCCTTCCGGGCCCTTCCCGTCTACGTTCCCTCGGAGAAGCCCGGCTTCACGGCCTGGGTCACCGTCTTCACCTGGCCCGGCGGCGACGTGGGGCTCAGTCTCGACGAGACCCTGCGGGCTCCCAATCCCATCTTTCAGAAAACCCGGCTGGAAATGGCGGAAGCCGCCTGCGTCCCGGTTTCCTACGGCTCCGTGGAATGCGGCGCCCCGGACCAGACCTCCTGGCGGGTTTTTCTGCGTTCCTCCGACGGGCTCCATTTCACGGAAACCGGCCGCTGCCTGCGGGCCCGCAGCGCCTACTGCTGCGCCGCCCTGCCGGACGGCAGCCTGCTGGGCTTTGACGTGCCCCGCCGCAACGACGACGGCACCGCCTGGGCCGACTGGCTCCGGGTGCAGCGAAGCCGGGACGGAGGCTCCACCTGGACGGAGGAGCGCCGCCTGCTGCAGGGAACCACCCCCTATATGTGGCGGGTCCGGACCCTGCGGGACGGCACCATCCTGCTGCTCCTCAGCCTCCAGGGCTCTCCCTGGGGCGTGGGCCGGGACCGGTCCACCCGCCATACCGCCTTTCCCGGCGAAACCCCGCTGAACCGGATTCAGGCCTGCTTCATGACCACCCGGGACGGCCTTCACTTTTCCGGCCCCCATTACATCCTGCCCGGCATCGGCGCCCATGAGTACGATGTCTGCGAGCCGGAGGAGAACTGCCTCCTCTTCATCGCCGGCGACGTCCAGGGCACGCCGGTGGGCCGCCAGGAGGTGCGCCTCACCCCCGACGGCTGGATCAACGGCCCCCTGCTGCCCATCGGGAAGGGGGCGCCGGAGCATCCCCGGAAGAATCCCCAGGGCGGCTTCGTGCCGGAAACCCTGGTCTGGGATGAAGCCTCCGGCTGCATCCTCGGCTACCGGCGCAACCAGGGCTATTCCCTTTCCGCCGACCGGGGCGCCTCCTGGGTGCGCACGGATCCGGAGAAGGGGGTTCCCCGGCTGTATCAGCCCGTGATGCTTCGCCTGCAGTCCGGAGAGATCGCCACCTACGGCCACGTGGGCGGGGATATCGCCTTCGGCCAGCGGGAGATGTGCATCTGGGGCCAGGTGCTGCGCCCCGACTGCGCCCGCCGGCTTCCCCGGGGGGCTTCCCTGGGGCTGCGCCGGTGCATGAACGAAGACCGGACCCAGTATCTCAACGTTTTCGAGGCTGAGCTCTCCTGCCCCGGCGGAAAGGTCGCCGGCAAGAAGCTCCGCTTCCGGGTCCAGCCCTTCTGGCATGCCGACGGCACCGTGAACACCCGCTCCCTGGAGGAGACCGATCTCTTCCTCGAGGCGGAAACCGGCGCCGACGGCCGGGCCCGGGTCCGGATCCCCTGGTTTGATCATCTCGGGGACATCCATCTGGCCTACCGGATCGACGTCCTCTTCCCCGGGGACGGGGATATCGCCCCCGTCACCGGCCCCTCCATGACGGTGCTGGCCCTGACGCCGGCCCGGAACCGGCCCTTCCCCCATGACGCCTATTTCGCCGAGGGAACCCTGTTCCTCTCCCCCGCCTTCCTGGCGGATTTCCCGGGCAGCCTGGACAGGCTCCGGGCCGTGGAAGGGCAGGAGCTTCTCCCGGAGGGAACCCTTCCTCCCCCGGCCCTGGAAAGGCTGGAGGCCGCCGGGGTGCTGCGGCGGGATCCGGAGGGCGCCTGCCGCTGGATTCATGCCGTCCATGCCTCCCGGGGTCTGGATCAGGTGCTGCCCATGCTTTCCGGGGACGAATATATCTGATAAAGGAGCGTTTTCCATGGATTTCGGCGTAACGATCACCTCCGGCGCAAAGCCCTGGCAGATCTTCCAGCAGGGCGTGGACGGCACCGCCCCCATTCATCTGAAGGGCCGCTGTGCCCGGGTCCGCCTGTCCCAGGAGCTGCCTCTTTCCTTTCAGCCCATGGAGGACCGGCCCGTCACCGCGGTGAAGGCCCGGATCGCCCTGGAGGCCACCGGGGAGGATATCATCCCCTGGACCCTCTGCGATTTCACCGACGAGGGCTGGGAGATCCGCTTCCCCCATGTGCCCTCCGGCGGCCCCTACCGGATCGAGACCTATATGGAATATGAGGGCTGGGACGGCCTTTCCTGCACCCGGGGGGATATGATCCACCACATCGGCGTGGGGGATATCTGGGTCATCGCCGGCCAGAGCAACGCCGCCGGCCGGGCCAAGGGCCCGGTGGAGGACGCCCCGGACCTGAACGTCCACCTGCTGCGCTCCAGCGGGGAGTGGGATCTGGCCACCCATCCCCTGGGGGAAACCACCGGCGCGAAGCATGTGGGCCATTATGAGAACCACAATCCGGGCCACAGCCCCTGGCTGCATTTCGCCAAGCGCCTCACCCGGGAGCTGGGCCGGCCCGTGGGCCTGGTGCCCTGCGCCTACGGCGGCGCGCCCCTGCGCTGGTGGAACCCGGAGGAAAACGGGGCCCTGCTGCGGAACATGCTGGACATGCTGGGGGAATACGGCATTCATCCCCGGGGCGTCCTCTGGGTCCAGGGGGAAGCCGAGGGCTTTGAGGACAGCGCGGAAACCTATCTGGACCGGTTCTCCCGCTTCGTGGATTCCGTCCGGGAGGCCCTGGATCAGCCCGGCCTGCCCTTCGTCACCGTGCAGATCAACCGCTGCATGACCGAAACCACCGAAAAGCTGGACCGGCAGTGGGGCATCGTCCGGGAGGCCCAGCGCCGGGCCTGGCACGAGCTGGAAAATGTGCTCCTGGTGCCCTCCGCCGATGTGGCGCTCTATGATTTCATCCATAATTCCTCCCAGGGGAACCTGGTCATCGGGGAGCGCTGCGCCCGGGCCGTGCTGACGGAATATTTCGGAAAAAGCTACGACTGGAAGGCCCCGGAGATCGAATCCGCCCTCCGCACCGCGCCGGATACCGTGCTGCTCCGCTTCTCCCGCATCCGCAACTGGATCAACCCCTACGACGTGGAGGGAAGCCGCCTGCCCGTCGACGCCGAGGACGCGAAGGGCCTGGTCCCCCCCGTCTCCTATACCGTGGGCACCGATTCCCTGACCGTCACCTTCGCCCGGCCCCTGGAGCTGGGCGCCCGGGTTCACGGCATGTGGCGCATGGATCCCGGCGCCGCCATCCCCTGCGACTGCATGCGCCTGCCCGTCCTCTCCTGGTACGACTTCCCCGTCACGGAGGCCTGAATGAGCGATTCCTTCCGGTATATCTTCCGCTTCTGCTGCGATCCGGACTTCAACGGGCCCCAGGAAACCGAAGCCCTGCTGCGCCTGGTGCGGGAGGCGGAAATCGACGACGTCTGCGTCTTCGCCAATGTCCAGGAGCTGAACACCGGCCATATGACCTATGACGAGCAGGAAACCTGGCTCCGCCTCATGGAGGATCTCTCCCGCCGGCTGAAGCCCCTGGGGGTCACCCTCTCCGTCAATCAGTGGCACAGCGTCATGCACGCGGACCTGGGCAAGTCCCTGCCGCCCCACCAGCCCTTCCGGCCCATGGTGGATCCCTGGGGCCGAAAGGCCTCCCTCTGCGTCTGCCCCCTCTGCGAAGAATGGCAGGCCTACATCGGCGGCCTCTATGCCCGCTATGCCCGGCTGGACGCCTCCATCCTCTGGGTGGAGGATGATTTCCGCCTTCACAACCACGATCCCCTGGTCTGGGGTGGCTGCTTCTGCGACGAGCACATGCGGATCTATTCCGAAAAGGCCGGGAAGCCCCTGACCCGGGAAGAATTCGTCGCCGGGGTGCTGCAGCCCGGGGAGCCCCATCCCTACCGGAAGATCTGGCTGGATACCGCCCGGGAAACCATGCTCTCCGCCGCCCGGGCCATTGCCGGCGCCGTGCGCCGGGTCAACCCCGGGGTGCAGATCGGCCTCATGAGCAGCGTTCCCCAGGTCCACGCGGCCGAGGGGCGCAGCTGGCCCCTGCTGCTGAATACCCTGGCCTCCGGCCGGCCCCCGGTCTGCCGGGTGCATCTCCCCGCCTATCAGGAGATGGCCCCCGGAGCCTATCTGACCCGCTTCAACCTGGTGTCCATGCTCTGCGCCGCCCTGCTGCCGCAGGGGACCGAGATTTATCCGGAGCTGGAGAATTATCCCTATTCCCTCTTCTCCAAATCCCTCCGGTTCACCCGCTTCCAGCTGCTTTCCTCCCTGCCCCTGAATCTGCGGGGCATGACCCTGGATTTCTATGACCTGAACGGCAGCGGCATCGTGCCGGAGGACGGCTATGAGGGCATGCTGCGGAAGGTGAAGCCCTTCCTGAACCGGATGCAGGAATCCGGCGCCTTCGCTGGCCGCCGACTGGGAGTCAGGGTGCTGGTCAGCCCCGACAGCAGCTACACCCTCCATACCCGGGAGGGCAAAGCCATGGAGGAGCTCTATCCCGCGGACGCCTTCTTCGGCGGCCTGCTCCCCGCCCTGGGCATTCCCTTCGCCTATGAAACCTCCCCGGATCTCTCCGGGGAAACCGTGGCGGTGGCCGGCCAGGTGCTGCGGAACTATACGCCGGAGCAGATCGAAGGTCTCTTCGCCCGCAACCGGATCCTGCTCTCCGGCGACGCCGCCGAGGTGCTCACGGAGATGGGCCTGGGCCGTCTCGCGGGCATCCGCTCCCTGCGCTGGATGCGCCAGAATTCCGGGGAATACGCCTATGAGGAATCCGTGCCCGGCACGGCCTACCGGGGCCGGGAGCGGGTCCGGGCCTCCGCAATTATCTCCGCCTGCGACGCGGTGGCGGTGGACTGGCTGCCGGAGGCGGAAGTCCGTCCCTTCACGGTCCTGTACGATTCCTTCCGCAACCCCGCGGCCCCCGGTCAGACCCTGATCGACGGAAAGGTGCTGCTCTTCCCCTTCGGCCGGTGGGATTCCTTCCTGGAGCTCCCCCCCATGCTGCTGGGCGCCGCCCGGCAGGAGATCCTGCAGCATATGCTCCGCTGCGCCGGCGCTCCCCTGCCCCTGGCGGAAAAGGCCCCCTTCCTGGTGCCCTATGCCTTTGAGACCGAAGCCGCCCGCTGGGTATATCTGGTCAACGGCTCCCTGGACGACGCGGTCCACAGGGTCCTCTCCCTGCCCGCCCCCCTCCGGGGCCCGGTCACCGTGGAGGCCTCCTGCGAAGGCGCCGCTGCGGTTCCCCTGAACGAATTTTCCCTGGACATCTGCCTTCCCGCCATGGAAGCCATGCTGATCCGGCTGGACAGAACGGAGGACTGAAGAATATGAAAGCGCGTATTGTGGACCGCCGGTGGGTGGTGGAATGGTTTGACGAGCGGCAGTGCTATCACATGCCCAGCCTCACCCTGGCGGACAACGGAAACCTGCTGGCCGTGTGGAACGGCGGCTTCCTCCAGTGGAACGGGGATCCCATGGGCCGGGACGCCAAGGACTGGGTGTCCGTGCTGACCCCCGGGGCGGAAAAATGGTCCGAGCCGGATGCCGTGGGCTGCGATATCCGCTACTGCTGCCATGATCCGGTCTTCATCAAGAACCGGAAGGGGGAGATCATCCTCCTCTTTGCCAAGTTCCTGGATACGGAGGTCAACTTTGCCACCTGGTGCAACGGCCGGGATGAGCTCTGGACCCGGAAGACCCGGGACGGCGGCTTCACCTGGGAGCCCGCCCGCCCCGCCGGCATCACCTCCGGCCATGCCTCCAACGACAGCGTCCTCCTGCCCGACGGCACCCTGGTCCTGGCCTCCACCAGCAGCGAGCTCCCGGACAAATACTTCGGCGCCGTCCGGGTCTATCTCTCCCATGACGACGGGGAAACCTGGGAGAAGGGGCCCATCCTGGCGGCGGAGGACGGCAACCTGATCCGGGAGCCGGCCCTGGTGCTGCGGCCCGGCGGCGTCCTGCGCATGTTCACCCGCACCTGCCCCGGAAACACCGGCTGGGGCGCGGGCATCCGTTCCCTTTCCAGCTATACCGCCGAGAGCCGGGACGGAGGCAGAACCTGGACCACCCCCGTGCCTGCCGGCATCGTCAACAACGAGTCGAAAATCGACGCCCTGTCCTGGGATGAGGAGAACATCCTCATGGCCTACAACGACACCCCCGTCGCCGACTGGCACGAGCGCAGTCCCCTCTCCCTGGCCCGCACCACGGACGAGGGAAAAACCTGGGAGAAGCTGCTGGACCTGGCCCCCGCCCCCGGCAACAAGTGCCAGCCCGCCATGTGCAAGGGTCCCGACGGCCTGCTGCACGTGATCTATATGCACCGTCATACCGCCATCGAGCATCTGCGGGTGGAAATCTCCTGAT
>CAZRLU010000011.1:0-24008 GCA_964600995.1 uncultured Oscillospiraceae bacterium
CTTCCCGCTGTTTTGTCATACCAGTACAGATCATAGGGCAGATCGTACAGCAGGGCTCTGTTCAGCCGCTCGAAATCAAAGGCGTTGAGCGCATTGAAGGCGTCAAAGGCGGCGTCATTCCAACTGCCGGTGTCATAGTCGTAGATATAATCCACGCCCAGCTGTTCCGCGGTATAATGGACATTCTCATAGATATCCTTCAGCGGAATCTGGAACTGGGTGCTTTCCAGCTGCCCCTTTGCGGCCTGCTGAATCTTTGCATTCAGGAGGGCATAGAGCAGCGCCTCCCGGCCGGTCAGCTGGTCTCCGCTCACGGTTCCCCGGGGCTTCGGAGGCGTCAGCTTCCGGCCTGTCATGACCTGGGTGATAAACCCGGCCGCGGCCTGCGTATCGTTGACAGCCGGGGTGATGGCCTCCGCCGCCTGCACGGGGGCTTCCGTCACGGTCACCGCCGGCTCGGCAACCGCGAAGGCGGCGCCCAGGGCCAGGCAAAGGCACAGGCCCCAAACGATCAGCTTATTCCGGATTCCTGCGTTCTGATTCATCTTTTTCTCTCCTCCCGAGGTCAGACATGAACTCCATACCGGGACCACCGTATATTCCTTTCGGAGCAGAATTCTTCTTAATAAAATAATTTATCACATTGTTCTGGTTTTGGGTAGCCTTTTTTTGGGCCAAAGATGGCCTTTCAGGATTTTTTTTTCATATATTTCTGCTTTTCTGTACCAAATAGGGAACGATGACTTGACGGTGATACATCACATGATATATACTCATGCCAGAAAAGGAGGTATCCGCGTGCAGACATCCGAAGCAATTCAGACCACCAAAGTGTTCATGAACGGCCGAAGCCAGGCGGTACGAATCCCGGCGGAGTTTCGCTTCGAGGAAGAGGAACTGTATATCAATAAAATCGGAGACACCCTGATGCTGACGCCCAGGTCTGCTCTTGTACACACCCTGAGGGAAGGGGCAGCCATGGTTTCTGAGGATTTCATGGCTGAGGGCAGGCCGGATGAAATCCCGGCTGTCAGAGAGGAACTGTAAATGTATATGCTTGATACCAATGCCGTAATCATGGGGATCAGGCATCCGGAGTGGCCCATTGTTTCAAGGCTGGAGCAGCATGTGGGGCTGGATCTGTGCATCTCCGCCATTACACTGGGAGAGCTGGAATACGGCATCAAAAAAAGCCGCGATCCCATCCGTACCAGATTCGGCGTTTATCAGTTTCTCGCCGGAATCCGTGTGCTACCTTTTGATGCGGACGCAGCCAGACATTTCGGGGATATCTATGGCGACCTGGAGATGAAGCACATGCGGATCAGCGACCGGGATACCATGATTGCCGCCCATGCAAGGTCTTTGGGGTATACGGTGGTTACAAACAATACAAGGGAGCTTTCAAGGGTTCCAGGCCTGAAGTATGAGGACTGGAGTATCTGAAAACGGCTGGTTTTTTGGCGTGGCACATTGGGATCAGCCTTCAATGTATAAGAGGAAGCCGGGGCGAATACCCCGGCTTCTGTCGTATCTTTTTCTAATTGGTTCTTTTCTGAAAAAAAGATCAGAATCCTCCGCAAAAATGGGCCGTTCGGCCCATGACAGGACGCCCCCGGATCCTCTACAATATAAATGGAGAGATACGCAGATCCTTTCCGGGAGAGGACGCGTTTGGAAGGAAAATACAGCCTGGCCGCACGGGAGGACCGCCGTGCCGGGAACGGAATCCCCATTAAAGGAGGAGACGGAGCATGAAGAGAAAATTGTTTTGATCCTGGACCTGGCGGAATGATCGGGCGGATTGAATACTGCATTGAATTATGCTACAATGCAGTCAATCGGAGGTGAAATGCCATGTACAGCACCGCGGAGATTCAGCGCATTGTCTCGCCCATCGCTGCCAGATACGGTGTCCGCAGATTATACCTTTTCGGCTCCTATGCGCGGGGTGAAAACACCCCTGACAGTGATATTGATCTGCGGATAGACAAAGGCAGTGTTCGGGGTATGCAGATGGCCTTTCTCCTGTCTGATCTGGAGGATGCGCTGAAAATGCCCGTAGACCTGCTGTCCACTTCTGCGTTGGATGCCAGCTTTTTGCAGTCTATCAAGAATGAGGAGATGCTGATGTATGAGCACCCATGATCGCGATATCAACATACTCTCGCATATGATACGTTACTGTGACCAAATCGATGAGGCGATCCTCCGTTTCGGCGATGATGAGCAGTTGTTCTATTCCGATGCTGTGTTTCAGAATGCCGTGGCCATGTGCATTCTGCAGATTGGTGAGCTTGCCGGCCATCTGACAGAGGAATACCGTAACTCACATTCCGAAATGCCCTGGCGGCAAATGAAGGCAATCCGAAACATTATCGCTCATAACTATGGTGTTGTGGATGCGGAAACAGCCTGGGAGATTGTGAAGGGGGATATTCCCTCATTGCGTCGCTTTTGTGAAGCGGAATTGGAAAACAGTCAATAATATGGTTTGTACTCCTGCTTTTCTGATTATCCTAAATAGAGGCTGCTGCAGATTTTGATGATTCTGTATCAGTCTCTTTTTATTATGGCTTCTGTCGTTATCTGTATTTGTGTGGGAACGTGCCTTATGTATCCGGATTGGAGGTTTTCTTTTCTAAAAACGAGCGATTTGATTTCGGGAAAGGGATTGTTCCTTTTGCCTTGGCTATGATAAAATGGGCCCGGAGGGGAGAACATGTTCATCTACTGCCTGTTCTGCGAAACAGAGAAATGCGACGCGGTGGCCCGAAGCGCGGAGCTTTTCTTTCCCTGCCGGGCGATTTCTCCCAAGCAGGTGCAGCATACCTGGTCCAAGGGGAGCATGGTGGACCGGTATCACGATCTGCTGCCTGGCTATGTCTTTCTTTACTTTGAAACGGAAAAGCAGGAGGGCCCGGCCTTCCGCAGGCTGAACGGAGTGATCCGGTGCCTGTCGGACACGGAGAAAAGATATGAGCTGACGGGAGATGACGAGGCCTTCGCCCTGGCGCTTTTGAAGAAAGACGGGGTTCTTGGCAAGACCCGGGTCTATCAGGAGGGGGACCGGATCCGCATTGCGGAGGGGGCCTTCGAGGGCTTGGAAAGCAGGATCCTGAAGGTGGATCACCGGCACTCCCGGATGCAGATCGAGATTCCCTTCAATAAGCAGATGATCAAAACCTGGGTGGAATATGAGATCGTGGAGCCGAGCTCCGGAACGGGCGGAGCTTTGTAAAGCGGCGCCGCGGAGAAGGATGAAGGGCGGCTTGGGACCGCCGGAGGCCGGGCATTCCCGAATGAGCGGGTGATAAAGGCTTCCGGGTTGGATCCGGGGCGGGCGTAGGAGGACATGCGAATGACGTTTACTTCCAGCTTTTTCCTGCTGGGAATTCTTCCCCTGTTTGTTTTACTGTACAGATGGGGAGGGAAAAAACCGGGCGTCCGGAAGGCGCTTCTTCTGGTGACGGATGTGCTGTTCCTGATCTGGGGCGGGGTGGGAGCATTTCTGGTGCTGCTGGCCTATATTGTGCTGGCCTGGGGATGGACCGCCCTGGTTTCCCGTGCCGGAAAAAAATGGGTTTTTGCCCTGGCGGTGGCGGCGGAGGCGGCTCCGCTTGTGGCGATCAAATATACGGCTTTTCTGACGGATACTCTCAACGCGGTGCTGGGCTGCAGCCTGGCCGCGCCTTCCCTGATCGTTCCCCTGGGCATTTCCTTTGTTACTTTTCAGGCCCTGTCCCTGCTGGCGGATGTCCGGAAGGGCAGGATCCAGGGAGCGCCGAATCTGCTGCAGGTCTGCCTGTATCTCACTTTTTTTCCGACGGTCACCTCCGGCCCCATTCTCCGATATCAGGAGTTTTTGGCCGGCCTGAATCAGGAGGCCGGCCCCGGCGATCTTTCCGCCGGGATGGAAAGAATCCTCATCGGACTGTGCAAAAAGGTGCTGGTCGCGGACAAAATCGCGGCCCTGACGGAGTATTATTTTACCGGCGTCGGCCTGGGGAACAGCTTCTCGGTTCCCGGCCTGTGGATCGGGTCCGTTGCCTATTCCCTGCAGCTGTATTATGACTTCTCCGGCTACTCGGACATGGCGGTGGGTATCGGGCAGCTTTTAGGGTTCCGGATCCGGGAGAATTTCAACCGGCCGTATCTGGCGGGCAGCCTCACGGAATTCTGGCGCAGATGGCACATGTCCCTGACCCAGTGGTTCCGGGATTATGTTTATATTCCGCTGGGAGGAAACCGGTGCGCCCCGGCCCGGCATCTGTTTAACATGCTGGTCGTCTGGCTGCTGACCGGGCTTTGGCACGGAGCCGGGTGGACCTTTGTTCTGTGGGGGCTGGGCTATTTCGTGCTGCTGTCCGCGGAGAAATACCTGCCTCTTCCGCAGGGAAAGGGCGGAAAGCTTCTCGGGCATATCTATACCCTGATCTTCGTCAATCTCCTCTGGGTGCTTTTCAGATCTCCCAGCCTGGCCGTTTTCGGAAGATATGTCGCGGGTATGTTCGGCGGCGGCAGCGGCGCGCTGGAATACAAGGCGCTGCGCTTCATTCCCCTTCTGGCGCTGGCGGCTGTGCTCTGCCTGCCGTGGGGCCGCTGGCTGTCCGGCTTCTCCGGGAAAAAATGGTTTTCCATCCTGCGGGGCCTTCTCCTCCTGATCCTGCTGGTGCTGGCCCTGAGCGCCGTAGTGAATGCTTCCTATGTTCCCTATATCTACGGCAATTTTTAAGGAGGAGAATGGACATGCGTGGATTGAAAAACATAAAGCTGAAATGGCATATTCTCCTCATGATTGCGGCGGTGCTGGCGCTTTCGCTGGGAGCCTGGATCAACTTTGCCCAGAAGACCGGCTCGGTTCTTTGGGGCTGGCTGACAGGCACGGCGGAGATCGTGGAGGAAGAAGCGGATCCGCCGGAAAACCTGATTCAGCCCGCCATCCGCATGGTGGATTCCGAATGGACTGTCTGGCAGGAGCCGGAGCTGAGCAAAATCGACCAGACGCTGACCTATTTCGGCACCGGGGAGCTGTCCTCCACGCAGGTGATTGCCGGGAAGGAAAAATGGCTGTTTTACCGGGGCGTGGGCGACGGGGATCCCATCGGGGATTTTGAGGGAACGCATACTTATTCCGGGCAGGAAATGGAAGAAATGGCGGAAGCGGTGAGGTACGTTCAGGAAAACGCGGAAAGCCGGGGAATCCGATATGCCCTGATGGTGGCGCCCAGCAAGGAAAATGTATACCCGGAATATATGCCGGACAATTATACCCATGCGGAAAAATCCGGAACGGACCGGCTGATGGAATTCCTTCGGGAGAAGGGAATCAACGCGGTTTCTCCCAAGGCGGAGCTGCTGGCCCTTCACGAAAGCTTCCAGCTGTATTATTATTATGACACCCACTGGAATCAGCTGGGAGGCTATGTCGGCGTCCGGGAGGTCCTCCGGTCCTGGGGTCTGGATATGCCGGAGCTGAAGGCCCGGAAGATTGTATCTAAACCGCTGAAGGACAACTACCATTTCTGCGCGAAGGATGATCTGGCTTTCCTGGCGGATCTGCGGTCCGTCCTGTCTGACGAACCGGAATATGAGATTGAAGGAACGGCGTCCATGGACTGGGCCACCTTCGAAGCGGAGCAGAATAATTACGAGACCTCTCATTTTACCAATGAAAGCGCGGTGAACCAGGCCACGGTCCTCGTTGTGGGGGATTCCTTCCGGGCAGCGATGGTGCCGGCTCTGAGGGAGCAGTTCCGGGATGTGTATGTGGTAGCCCGGGACGCCTACGCGCCATGGCTCCTGGATGACTGCCAGCCGGATTATCTGCTGGCGGAATACGTGGAAAGGTATTCCTCAGAGATCGTGAATATCTACTGATCCAGGGAGTGGGGAAATGGTACAAAAGGGACAGTCCCTAATGTACCAAAGCCGGGAAAATGGTACATAAGGGACAGTCCCTGATGTGCCACCGGGAAGAGAACGGAAGGAGGCGCCGGAAAGCATGCGGATTACAGTGCTGGGCTGCAGGGGATCCATCCCTGCCCCGGGGGCGGACCGGACGGAATTCGGCGGGGAGACCTCCTGCTACCGGGTGGAGGCGGCGGGGGAAACCCTGTTTCTGGACGCGGGCACCGGGCTGCGGCATGCGCAGGCCGGGGAGGGAACCGTACGGATTCTGCTGAGCCATTGGCATATGGACCATGTGATGGGGCTTACGATGTTCTCCGGGCTGGTCCGGCCGGGAGGCCTGGTGGAAATCCACGGGCCCCGGGAGGATGGCATGGATATGACGGCCCGGCTGGAACGGCTGATCAGCCCGCCCCTGTGGCCTCTGCGGCTGGCGGATTATCCGGCGGAGGTCCGGTGCCTGGAGCGGGATTTTACGGCGCAGGTCGGGATTTTCCGGGTGCGGGCCATGGCCTCGAACCATCCGGGCGGAAGCCGGATCTACCGGATCGAGGCCGGAGGGAAAAGCCTGGTCTATGCGACGGATTTTGAGCATACGGAGGAGAAGCTCCGGGAGCTGGCAGCCTTTGCGGCCGGGGCGGATCTGATTTTCTATGACGGGCAGTATACCGAGGAGGAATATCCGGCCCGCCGGGGCTTCGGCCACTCCGTGGCCCGGATGGGGCTGCGGGTGCTGCGGGAAAGCGGCGCCCGGGAGCTGCGGATCATCCATCATGATCCGGACCATACGGACGGGATGCTGCGGGAGATGGAAAAGGAGACGGGAGCGCGTTTTGCCCGGCAGGGGGAAGAAATCCTGCTGTGACGGCTCCGGAGGGAAGTTGGCAGCCCGGTTTCCGGGCAGTTCCGCGGAAGGCGGCGGACAGCAGTCCTGAGAAGGCTGCGCTGAGAGGAAGCTGAACATGAGCACGTCCCGTAAAGAGAAGAAAAAACTTTCGAAGAAGGCCCTGATTCTGATCCTGGCGGCGGCCGCGGTGCTGATCGCGGGAGCCGTGATTGCGGGGCTGTCCTGGAGCAGGTATATGGCGGCCACCATGCGGGTCCTCCGGATGGAAGGCACGGTGCGGCTGACCCAGGAGGGAAAGGAAAAGGCCCTTCGGGACAACCTGCGGCTGCAGGACGGGGACGGGCTGGCTACGGAGGAGAAGAGCCTGGTTTCCGTGGGCCTGGACGACACGAAGATCGTGACCCTGCAGGCGGAGAGCCTGGCGGAGATCCGGAAGCAGGCGAAATGGCTGCGGCTGCAGCTGCGGGAGGGAACCGTGTTCTTCCAGGTGACCAAGCCCCTGGGAGAGGACGAGACCTTCGATATCACCACCTCGGACATGGTGGTGGGCATCCGGGGAACCAGCGGATATGTGACGGTTTCCGCCGACGGTACGGAGAGCATGGCCGTGACCGACGGGCATGTGAAGGTAACGGGCACCAATCCGGTGACCGGAGAAACCCTGGAGACGGAGGTTTCCGCCGGGCAGCAGGCCACCGTATATCTGTTCAATGACCGGGAGACGGAGACCATTCTTTTTGAAATGAAGGAGATTCAGCCGGAGGACGTGCCGCCGGAGATCCTGCGGCAGATTCTGGCGGATCCGGAGCTGATGGCAAAGGTGGAGGCGGATACGGGCTGGACCCTGCGGGGGCTGGATCCGGAGAACCTGCCCACGGTGACCCCGACGGCGGAACCGACCGCCACGCCGACGGAAGAACCCACGGCCACGCCGACAGAGGAGCCCACAGCGACACCCACGGAAGAGCCGACAGCCACGCCTACGGAGAAGCCCACGGCCACGCCGACCGCGGAACCTACAGCGACGCCCACGGAAGAGCCGACGGCCACACCTACGGCGGAGCCCACGGCCACGCCGACTGCGGAACCGACAGCGACGCCCACGGAGGAGCCCACGGCTACACCGACGACGGAACCGACAGCGACACCGACGGAGGAACCCACGCCGACACCGACGGCCACCCCCACGGCAACCCCAACGGCGACCCCGACGCCTACTCCGACGCCTACGCCTACGCCGACACCTACACCTACACCAACTCCTACTCCGACACCCACGCCCACACCTACGCCAACACCTACACCGACACCGACTCCGACGCCCACGCCGGAGCCCACGCCCACCCTGGCGCCCTTCGCGGCAGCGGGAGACTGGGAGGAAACGGCCCCGGTGCTGATCGTGGCCCGGAGCGCCAGCAAGGTCTATGACGGGGAGCCTCTGGTGCGGGAGACCGCCACGGTGCGGGGCCTGCCGGCGGACTTCACTCTGGAATATACGGTGGAGGGCAGCCAGACCGATGCCGGCAGCAGCCCGAACCGGGTGACGGGATATGTGATCCGGAACACCTGGGGCGAAGAAGTGACGGATCACTTCCCCGCCGTGGAAACGGCGGACGGCACCCTGACGGTGATGCCGGCGCCGCTGACGGTGGGTACCGGCAGCGCGGAGAAGGTTTACGACGGCACGGAGCTGACCGCTCCGGAGGCCTGGATTCTGATCCGGGGAGCCGGGGAAACGGGAGAGGAGAGCCTGGCCTACGCCGCGGAGGATGCAGGCGGCGCCAGCGCTCTGTATGGCCTGCAGGGCACGGTGCGGGCCTATGCCTGCGACCCCGTGACCGGGGAGACCGCGGAGGCGGATGTGGCCGCGGGCCAGGTGCTGCGGGTGCGGCTGTTTGAGCATGAAACCAGGCAGGGTATTGAGCTGATCCTGGAGCCCATGAAGGCGGAGGAGATTCCGGCGGAGCTGGCCTGGTTCCTGGCGGAACGGCCGGAGCTGCTGGCCGCTCTGTGCGAAAAAACGGGCTGGGATCCGGCGGCGGTTTCGGACCGGAGCGCCGGGGAAGCCACGATGGCGGAGAACGGGGAGGCGGAGGATCCGCTGATCCGGGAAACCGCGCAGATCCGCATCGAGGTGGAAAACACCTCTGCCGGCAGCCGCGGCGGCGCCGCGCTGACGCCGCCGGAGGCCCGCATCACGGAGATCCGGGCAGGCGAGGGCATCACCGTGCGGGCGACGGGCAGCCGGACCGAGACCGGCAGCAGCGACAATACCTATGAAATCGACTGGGGCGGGGAGAACCCTGCCAACTATACCCTGACGGAGGAACTGGGCACCCTGACGGTGACGGAATGCACCCATCCCTCGGGAAAGACGGAGATCCGGGAGGCCACCTGCGTGGCGGAAGGGGAGGAAACCTTCACCTGCGACATCTGCGGCGAGGTGATCCGGAAGACCCTGCCCATCGATCCGACCCATCACGCGGGGGAGACGGAGGTCCGGAACCGGTTCGGGGCCACCTGTGCGGCGGAGGGCTATTCAGGAAACACGGTATGCCTGGACTGCGGGGAAGTGATCGCCAGGGGTACGGCCATCAACCGGAACCCGGGCAATCACACGGGAGGCACTTCCGTCCGGAACCAGCGGGCCGCCACCTGCGCCGCGGAGGGCTATACCGGGGACAGGGTGTGCAACGGCTGCGGCGCGGTGCTGGGCGGAGGAAGCGCCATTCCGAAGAACTCCAGCCATACAGGCGGCACTTCGGTGCGGAACGCCAGCGCCTCTACCTGCACGGGCAGGGGCTATTCCGGGGATACGGTGTGCAACGGCTGCGGAGCCGTGCTCTCCCGGGGAGAATACCTGCCTGCCCTGGGGCATGAATATGTAATGAACGACTTCGGAATGGTTTACTGCACGCGCTGCGGCCGTGAGAGAGAGTAAAGCACCTTAGACGAGAATATCCGGGAGTTCTTCAGAAATCCGACGGAAGGAGGCGGACCGGATGAAAAAAGCACGGACGAACTTTCTGATCGCCATGGCGGCTGCGGCGGCGGTGACGCTGCTCTTCGGCAGCGGAATCCTGGGGCGGGCGGACCGGTGGGCCCAGGATCTGCTGTTCCAGCGGCCCGGCGCCGCCTCCCCGGAGATCGTGATCATCGGTATCGACGACCGGGCACTGGAGGAGCTGGGGCCCTATCATACCTGGAGCCGGGAGATCATGGCCTCAGCCCTGGAACGGCTGGGGGCGGACCCGGAAAGGATGCCGGCGGTGACGGCGGTGGATACCCTGTACGCCGGGGAGAGCGATCCGGCAGCGGACGCCCGGCTGGCGGCGGCAGCCAAAGCCCTGCCGGCCATGGTCACGGCGGCTGCGGCGGAATTCGGCACCGCCTATACCTGGACGGAGGACGGCGGCGTCACGGCGGACACCTATGCGGTGACCGGGTTTGACACCCCTTATTCCGCCCTGCGGCAGGCGGCCTGTATGGGGCACATCAACGCCATGTATGATTCCGACGGCATTCTGCGCCACGGAATTCTGTATGTGGAGACCCCTGAGGAGGGCCGGGTCTGGTCCATGGCCCGGGAAACGGCCCGGCTGTATCTGGAGAGCCGGGGCAGGACCATCCGGGAGCCGGAGACCGATACGCGGGGTCGCTTCTACGTGCCCTATACCGGGCTGCCGGAAGCCTTTTCCGACGGCTGGTCCCTGGCGGAGCTGATCCGGGGGGAGATGGATCCGGAGATCTGGGCGGGAAAGATCGTGCTGATCGGCCCCTGGGCCTCGGGCCTGCAGGACGCCTATTACCCCTCCATCAGCCGGTCCCGGCAGATGTACGGGGTGGAGGTCCAGGCCAACGTGATCCAGAGCTTCCTGGAGGAAAACTTCAAGGCGGAGGCTCCGGAGTGGCCGCAGATCGCGGCGCTGTTACTGCTTTCCCTGGGGCTGGGAATGCTCCTTCTGCGGCTGCGGGTGAGCCGGGCCGCGATGGCCGCGGCGGGGGCGGTGGTCCTCGGCGCGGGGATCTCCCTGGGGCTGTACGCGGCGGGCCTCGTGACCCATGCCCTGTGGCTGCCCGGCGCTGGCCTGGTGCTGCTGGCTGTGACAGTTGTCCGGCATTCTGTGCTGGCAGCCGCGGAGCGGCAGCGGGTGACCCGGACCTTTGAACGGTATGTGGCGCCGGAGATCGTGCAGGAGATCCTGAAGGAAGGGCAGGAAGGCCTGCGGCTGGGCGGCAGCCTGCGGCAGATCGCGGTGCTCTTCGTGGACATCCGGGGCTTCACCAGCATGTCTGAGCGGCTGGATCCGGAGCGGGTGGTGCAGATTCTGAACCGGTATCTGGCCATGACCAGCGGGTGCGTGGCGCGGAACCGGGGCACCCTGGACAAGTTTGTGGGGGACGCCACCATGGCCTTCTGGGGCGCACCGGTGGAATCGGAGGATCCGGTGTATGCCGCAGCGAAAACCGCTCTGGAGATCCGCCGGGAGACGGCGGAGCTGTCGGAGCAGCTGCGGAGCGAAACCGGCGAGACCCTGCGGGTGGGCGTGGGCGTGCATTACGGCCCCGCCGTTGTGGGCAACATGGGCTCGGAGCGACGGATGGATTACACGGCCATTGGCGATACGGTGAACACCGCCGCAAGGCTGGAGGCCAATGCTCCGGCGGATACGGTTTACATCAGCCGGGCTGTGGCCGACGCCCTGGGAGACCGGGCCAGAACCCGTTCCCTGGGAGACAGCGTGCGGCTGAAGGGCAAGACGGAGGGCTTTGAAGTGTTGATACTGGAGGAGCTGGAAGAAAAGCTGGATTAAGATTCTGTGTAGCTGGAAGAGAACAGAGGAAAAACTAAGACCCTTATGGTATATCATGCGGTTTGAGGTTTGAATAGCCTTTGATTGCTCAATATCCAGGACAATCAAATATCTGCCGGATAAGGTTTCCGTTTCCAAAATACTCCGAGGGTAAGGTATCGCCCCTTCACTGTAAATCTTCTACAGATCAGAACAAAACAGCTCCGGGTTTATTTTGAGATATATTATTATTCTCAGTTGCTCAGAATGGCGACAACCACATTCGGGTTACTCCCGAAGGCTGCTGCTGAAGGATTGCCGTCGGGAAGCCACAGGGTGACCGTCTGATCGCAGCCTTCAAAGGCGTCCGCCGGAATCACGGTGGCAGCGCCTTGGATAATGACTTCCACCAGGGAGCTGCTTTCTGCGAAGGCCTTAGAACCCACCGCGGCGCAGGAGGTTGGGATCACGATCCGCTGAGCATTCGTGCCTGCGAAGGCTTCTGCTCCGAGCTCCGTCAGGGACGCCGGCGGCGTCAGAATCCGGGCTTCCTTCCCTTCCACGGGGATCTGCAGGATGATGGAATCAAGTTCGCTGCTGTCCCCGTCCAGGCAGGCCAAAGTCAACTTCAGCGTGTCACCGGGCAACACTACGTTATGACTCAACGCTTCCGGCTGGATGCTGAAGTAGCTATAGGGGGAGGGCGAATGAATGTCCTGCCCGCGGATTTCCGTGTACAGGATGCAGAAGCCTACGCGCTCCAATGTAATGGATGCTTCTTGCCAGCCGTCCGGCCAAAGCACTGCCAACATCATGCTTTTTCCCGCCCGGAAGGTTTCCGGAGCACGCAGCACCTCGATTCCGGTGTGCTTTGGGACCGGCTCCGCGGTGACAATCAGCCTGCTCACGGGAGACCAGACGTTATCAATCCGACCACTGACGTAGACCTGGTAAGTCAGGGCTTCTTCGGCCAAAATGCTGAAATAATCTCCGGAGGAGAGCAGGCTGCGGCTAAAGCTGCCCTCGGTGGAAACATACTTGAAATAGATTTCGTCATATTCCTGCTTCAGATTGATCCAGCCGGGGATGTGGACATACAGGTGATCGGAGGCTAGGACCGGGACCGGTTTCGCCGGCTGATCCGGGTTGGCGGTAACCGTCAGGGAAAAGGTGACCTCATTGGGATCATAGGTATCTGCTTCCAGCACGGCAGTCAGGATATACTGGCCTTCCTCGAGAATATAGCCGCTGACAGTGATGGAAGTCTCCTCCTCCGCGCGTGTATAGCTGCCTGTATACCAGTGTGCCCGGTCGTCCGTTACGGCGTCGAGTCGGTCGATCTGAAGGGTTGCCTGCTGACGCCCAGTATTCTCCAGGGGAGCCCATTTCAGGGGCAGATCCACGCCGGCGGGCCAGGTGGCCGGAACAACCAGACTGATGGGGGCCGGATTGGGGGGAGGAACATCATGCACTGTCAGATTATAGTATCCCCTGCTGCTGGTGACAAAGCCATCCGCACCGGCTTCCACCCACAGCCAATAAGCTGCTCCGGCCGGTACCTCGTTCACCCAGTCTTTTAAGGTCAGGTTGATCGGTTCCACCGCCGGCTGATTCAGCTCCAGCCGGACATGTACTGCCTCCCCGCTGCAGGAGGTTCCGTCCTCTTCCTCGGCTTGATACATCAGAGAAACGGAATACCAGGTGGCGTTCTGTGAAGGCTGCAGGCGGATGGAGAAGGGCCAGTATGTGTTAATCTCCGGAATTTCCCGGTCCAGCCCGATAGGCCCGACGGAAACGGCTTCCTCCACGGAGAAACGCACGGTGGTGGTCTGATGCCAGATGCTGCCGAGCTTTGCAAGGATTCTTGCGTTCCAGTCTCCGGCGGTCAGGGTATCCTGAAAGGCAACCCTGTCCGTATGACTGCCGGTGAGAGTAGCCTTGGGGTAATACATGTAGTCTCCGTATACCTGATAGAGCTCCACCACCAACTCATCATATACCTGATCCATGATAAAAGTGATATGGTTCGTGTTGTTGGGCGCCGGGGGATCCAGGGTCATGGCCGGTCCCATTGGCTGACTGGAATTGGCACTGACCTGGAAAGAATACCTGGCAGAGGAGTCCTCATACAGATCGGCATAGGACCAGAAGATCAGCGTGTATTGATCCGGGGTCAGATAGCGGCCGGGAATTAGGATGCTTTCTCCATTTGTTACGGTAGTGCTGAGGATCCGGCGCGAAGAATTGTAAAAATCCAGACTCAGCTGCTGTCCTTCTGCCACAGGTTTCCAGCAGATGGTCAGATCCTGACCAGCCGGCCAGGTTTCCGGAATTTCGAGGTTCATCGGGATGGGACCGTTTACGGGCCGGGGAGGCCCGGGCACAGAATAGCTTACTGTTGTGGGCATAGAGGGAACATCGTTGATTAGATAGATGACCGACAGGGTGACTTCTTCCGCGTAATCGTACCATAGATTCCGGAACAGGCTGCCGTCTTCCCGGTAGGAGGTGACAGAGGAGAAAGCAGCGTCTTCATTCCGGCGCAGCTCAAGAATATGCCAATCCATTGATGGAGATTCGGATGATTCCGGAGGCATCCCGGGAATCAGGTGTATCCTTACGTAAGAGGAATCAATTACATCGGGAAGTTCAAGGACAGGTGCGGGTGGCGCCGTATCCGGATCATATACATATATGCTCAGACTTTTCATGCCGGTGGACAGGGTTCCTTTATGCCCGTGAATTTCGAAGGAGAACGACTGCGTCCGGGTACAGGATCCGTCCCAGGACCAAGTTCCGTTCTGAACGGGAAGGTCAATCCAATCGGAAGGATCGCCATCAGACCATACAAGTGTGATCCGGTCTGCGCTCCCGGCATTGCCGGCAAGATGGATGTTTTCTCCCGGGCACACAGCGACAGGCGCTTCGTGGACGGTCGGTTCTTCAGGTATTTCCCCGGTAACCTGAACGGGTACGGTCAAATGCTGAGATTCATGATTTTCCGAATCATACCAGAAAAACTCGAGATAGATCGTAGATTCGGGCGCCAGCCTGGCGGAGAGAATGGTATTTCCATGGACGGTCCAGGATGAAGAATTGGTCGGAAGGTCCGCATCATAGCTGCAGTATAACTGATCCAGCATGATGCCTCCTGCCTTCTTCAGATGGATTTCGGCGCGCTGCCAGCCTTCCGGCCAAATGACGGATACAGAAAGATCTTCACCAAACTGAATGCTTTCCGGAGCATAAGGAACAATCTCTGTGGCCGCGTTGATCTCTTCGTCCGTATCCGACAGAGAACAGTCGCCGTTTGTCGCATCCGGACAGCCAGTGACAGCGGCGGCGTGGGCCGTTTCGACGGGAGATGCCGACATGGGTTCTGCCGGCTCCGCACCGGCGAAAGAGCCTTCCAACGCCAGGGAAAGGCACAGGGCAACCAGTCCAAGCATTTTTCGGATTCCTGCAATCTGATTCATCGTTTTTCTCCTTTTGGGATCGGACAGGAATTCCACACCGGACAATCGCTGAAATCTTTCGGAGCAGAATTCACCCTAATATAAAAATTTACCACATTGTTACGGTTTTGGGTAGCTTTTTTTACAAAGAGAGGCAGAAAAGCTGAGAGTGAGATTTGCTTTCTTTCTGTGATATTCCATTCGGGATGTTTCTGATGTATAATCAATTGTCTGAGCCTTTTTTGGATGATGAAGACGGGCGAAAGACAGCGTAAACCGATCCTGGCAGATCAGAAACATTACTGAAACGGAGTGAATGCAGATGCAGATTATTCTTCTTTCCGGTGGATCCGGAAAGCGGTTATGGCCCTTATCCAACGAAGTCAGATCAAAACAGTTTCTTAAAATTCTGAGAAAAGAAGACGGCAGCCATGAATCCATGGTGCAGAGAATGCACCGCATGATTCTTGAAGCGGACCAGAATGCGGAAATAACCTTTGCCACCTCGCAGTCTCAGGCGGCTTCCGTGAAGGCGCAGCTGGGGGAAAAACCGGGCATTTCCATTGAACCTGACAGAAAGGATACTTTTCCGGCGATTGCCCTTGCTTCTGCTTATCTCCATGACGTGAAGGGAATCAGCGAGGAGGAGACGGCGGTGGTCTGCCCGGTGGATTCCTATGCGGACGCACCCTATTTTCAGAAGCTGACAGAACTGGACCGGCAGGCTGGAAAAGGGGAGGCAAATCTGGTTCTGATGGGCGTTGAGCCGACTTACCCAAGTGATAAATACGGGTATATCATTCCCCAAACAGGGGAGCCGCTTTCCTTTGTAAAGGAATTCAAGGAGAAGCCGGATGCTTCCGCTGCGGAGGGATATCTGAAGCAGGGAGCTCTCTGGAATGCCGGCGTATTTGCTTACAAGCTGAAATATGTGCTGCATCTCGCTGCGGCGGCATTTGGAACGGCAAAGTATCAGGAGTTGTCAGAGCGGTACGCGGATCTCCCTCCGATTTCCTTTGATTACGCGGTGGTGGAGAGAGAACCGAAAATTCAGGTTATGCGTTTTTCCGGGGAATGGAAGCATCTTGGAGACTGGAACTCCTTTACGGAAGTCATGCACGATGGGGTTGCGGGAAACGCGGTGGCTGTGGAATGCGAGAATACGCATGTGATCAACGAGCTGCAGATTCCACTGATTGCCCTCGGAACGAAGGAGCTGGCAATCGCTGCCACGCCGGATGGAATTCTGGTTGCAGACAAGCAGCAGAGCGCCATGCTGAAGGAGTATGTGACGGACCAGCGCCCCATGTATGAAAAGCGGATCTGGGGGGAATACCAGGTGCTTGATTACCGTATCCAAAGCGACGGCCAGAATTTCCTGACCAAGCACCTTGTTATCAGCCCGGGACAGCATATTTCCTATCAGCGGCACAGACACCGCACTGAAATCTGGACCTTTGTGGACGGAACAGGAAAGTTGATTCTGGACGGGAAGGTGACAAAGGTGAGCCGGGGAGATACGGCTTACATACAGGCGGGCGTCAGGCATGCCATCAAGGCGGAAAGCAGCGAGCTTCACATCATTGAGGTGCAGGTCGGCGATGAACTGACAGAAGAAGATATTGAAAGACTGGAATGGGATTGGAGTCAGGATGAATTATAAGGATGAATATACCCGGTGGCTGACCAATACGGATGGGGAAATCAGGGATGAACTGCTGCGGATGGACAGCGTGGAGGTGGAAGATGCCTTTTACCGGGATCTGGCATTCGGAACGGGTGGCCTCAGAGGCATTCTCGGCGCAGGAACCAACCGGATGAACGTTTATGTCGTCGGGAAAGCTACACAGGGGCTTGCCAATTATCTGCTTCACACAGAACCGAATCCTTCGGTTGTGATCGGATATGACAGCCGGCATAAGAGCGAGGAATTCGCGAAAACGGCTGCCGGGATTTTTGCAAAGAATGGGATTCGGGTGCATATCTGGCCTCACTTGCTGCCAGTTCCTACGGTTTCCTTTGCGGTGCGTGAACTTGGAGCGGCAGCCGGTGTGATGATCACCGCCTCCCATAATCCAAGCAGGTACAATGGATACAAGGTCTACGGCCGGGACGGCTGTCAGATTACGACCGAGGCGGCAGAAGCCATTCTGCGCAGGATTGACGCACTGAATATTTTTGAAGATGTACCAGCGCCCGCATTTGAGGATGGACTGAGGAGCGGTCTGATTCAGTTTATTCCGGATTCTGTGCTGACACATTTCATTGAAAATGTAAAGGCGCAGTCTGTGTTGTTCGGGGATGCGATTGACCGGGATGTAAAAATCGTGTATTCGCCCCTGAATGGAACCGGGCTGATTCCGGTGGTCAGAGCGCTTGAGGAAAGCGGGTTTTCCGGGATTACGGTCGTGGAAGAACAGCGGAACCCGGATGGCGACTTTCCGACCTGCCCGTATCCAAATCCGGAAATCAGGGAAGCGATGGAGCTCGGACTCCGTGATTGTGCCCGAACCGGAGCGGATCTGCTGCTGGCTACGGATCCGGACTGCGATCGGTGCGGAATTGCCGTTAAAGGAAAGCAGGGCTATCAGCTACTGACCGGAAACGAAGTCGGCCTGCTGCTGCTGGACTATATCTGTGCCCAGCGGACGAAACATCAGAAGATGCCCCCGCATCCGGTTTTTGTGAAGACCATCGTCACGATGGATCTGGCGGCGAAGATTGCCGAGCATTATGGTGTGGAAACGGTGAATGTGCTGACCGGTTTTAAATTCATCGGCGAAGTTATCGGAAAAATGGAGAATGAGCATGACTTCATCCTGGGATTCGAGGAGAGCTATGGATATCTGACCGGATCCTATGTCCGGGACAAGGATGCGGTGGATGCTGCCTTCATGATCTGCGAGATGTTTGCCTATTATAAAACGCGGGGAATCAGCCTGACGCAAAGGTTGGAGGAAATCTATAAACAATATGGCTATTGCATGAATACTTTGCACAGCTATGAATTCCCGGGTAGCTCCGGATTGGAAAAAATGGGCGCTTTGATGGAATGCTTCCGGAGAAACGGACCTGGTATCCCGGGACTGAAACTGACAGGAACAGAGGATTACAGTTCCGGGCTCAACGGACTTCCCAAAGCGGACATGATGAAGTTCTGTTTTGCTGTCGGAAAAGAGCGGGGGTCCCTTGTGATACGACCGAGCGGAACGGAACCCAAACTGAAGATTTATATCTCTGTTATTGCGGCTGGCGCATCTGAAGCGGAGCAACAGGAGAGCTATATCACGGCTGAATTGGAAAAGATAATCAATAGATCAGAGTAAAGCTATCTGCCTGGTGATGAAAACCGGCTGTAATTGTCTGCATCTGAAGCCGATCTCTGACGGAGCAGCCGAAGCATAATAGGTGAGTCCGGAAACGGCTCGCCTTTTTGCTGCCGGGAAGGGATATGAAGCCGCAGATACTGTGAAGACCATACAAATGCGAAAAGGCAAAAACAGATTCCGCGGGAGGGATGAACGGAGTGAAGAGCAAACTTATATGCTAAGGAATAAAAAGAGTCTGCTGATGACGATCGCAGCTGCAGCACTTCATCACTTTCGACCTGGAGCAGTTGGGACGATCCCGGCGCTGATGCCAGCGGTGATGATCATCGATATCCAGTAGGCCATGAAAATGACTTGACAGCGGATACGCGGCGGGTTACAGCCGGGTGGCAGCACACAGCTGAAGGGAAAGGCTGAATCCATTTTTGCATAAACCAATGAATGATGCTATAATCAATATTCTTAAAGATTTGTGATGGAGTCCCGGGAATACACAGGTTTATCGGCGGGAGGGGTTTATACGATAAGATGGGAGAGATAATTCGGGTAGATCATGTGAGCATGAACTTCCGCATGAATACCAATCATACGACGAGTATGAAGGAATGGGTGATTGCCCGTCTGAAAGGGAAACTGGAGTATCAGGATTTTTATGCGCTTCACGATGTAAGCTTTCAGGTGGAGCGGGGAGAGGTCATCGGGGTGATCGGGACCAACGGGTCCGGGAAATCCACGCTGCTGAAATGTATCTCCGGTATCTACCGGCCGACCAGCGGCACGGTGGTCACAGCCGGACGTGTAGCCCCGATGCTGGAGCTGGGAAGCGGATTTGACTACGAGCTTTCCGGAAGAGAGAATATTTTTCTCAACGGCGCGATCATGGGCTACAGCGAGGAGTTTCTGAAGAGCCAGTACGAGGAGATTGTGGCCTTCTCTGAACTGGGAGAATTCATTAATCAGCCGATCAAAACTTATTCTTCCGGTATGATGATGAGACTCGCCTTCTCGGTGGCGACCCTGGTGAATCCGGAGATCCTGATTGTGGACGAGATTCTGGCGGTGGGGGACGAACGCTTCCAGAAAAAGAGCTTTGAGCGGATGATGCAGCTGATGCAGGGCGGTACAACGGTGCTGATGGTCAGCCACCATCTGGATCAGATCCGTTCCATGTGCAGCCGCGTGGTCTGGCTGAGCCACGGAGAGGTCCATATGATCGGACCGACGGACGAGGTTTGTGACGCCTATCATGCAAGTCTGCAATAAAAAGCCTAAAATGCGAAGCCGAAACATGAATAAAGTATTGACTAATTATTTCAAATATGTTAAGATTCTACGGAAATGTACGGTTGCGTGCTCTGAGAGCCGGAAGGAGAACGAGGAATGAAGAAGGCACTGATTACGGGAATTACTGGCCAGGATGGATCCTATCTGGCGGAGCTGCTGCTGGAGAAGGGCTATGAGGTCCATGGCATGGTTCGCAGAGCTTCCACCGTGAACACGGAAAGAATCTCCCACCTGCTGGGGAAAATCCAGCTTCACGATGGAGACATGGCGGATTCTAGCAGCATTCTGGCCATGATGCGGAAGATCCAGCCGGATGAAGTGTATAATCTTGCGGCTCAGAGCCATGTGCAGGTCAGCTTTGATGTGCCTGAATATACCGGGGATGTGGACGCTCTCGGCGTGTTGCGCATGCTGGAAGCCATTCATATTCTGGGACTGGAAAAGAAAACCAGGTTCTATCAGGCCTCCACTTCCGAGCTCTACGGCAAGGTGGAGGAGGTTCCTCAGCGGGAAACGACGCCGTTTCACCCCTACAGCCCCTATGCTGTGGCCAAGCAGTATGCATACTGGATGGTGAAGGAATACAGAGAGGCATATGGGATTTTTGCGGCAAACGGGATTCTGTTCAACCACGAATCCGAACGCAGGGGTGAGAACTTCGTCACCCGGAAGATCACCCGGGCGGCGGGGCGGATTGCGGAAGGCCTGCAGGATGTGCTGGAGCTGGGAAACATGGACAGCCGGCGCGACTGGGGTTACGCAAAGGATTATGTGGAATGCATGTGGCTGATTCTTCAGCAGGAACAGCCGGATGATTTCGTGATTGCCACGGGCGTGCAGCATACCGTACGCGAGTTTACAACGCTGGCGTTTGAGGCGAACGGCATTCAGCTGCGCTGGGAAGGCAAGGGGCTGGAAGAGCGGGGTATCGATGAAAAAACAGGGAAAACACTGGTGAGGGTCAATCCTGCCTGGTATCGTCCGACGGACGTGGATAATCTGTGGGGCGATCCGACCAAAGCCCGGACGGTGCTCGGCTGGAATCCGCAGAAGACCAGCTATGAAGAGCTCTGCGCGATTATGGCCAGGTATGACCGGGAACTGGCAAAGAAGGAGAAAGCCAAGGCATGATCCGTGCCCTGATCACCGGCAGCGAGGGCTTCGTAGGAAAATATCTGCGGACGGAGCTGGAAATGAACGGTCGGCTGGTGATGGGAATGGACCGGATCCAGGCTCCGGACTGTGTGCAGTGCGACCTGAACGACGCGGCAGCCCTGTCCCGGGTCATCCGGGAGAGCAGGCCCCAGGAGGTCTATCACCTGGCAGGTCAGGCGGATGTCGGCAAATCCTGGAAGCTTCCGGTGGAAACCCTGCGGATCAATACGCTGGGAGCGGCAAACCTGTTGGAGACGCTGCGGACGGAAGCTCCTGAAGCATCCCTGCTGCTGGTGGGATCCGCCGATCAGTATGGGAGGCTTGGAGAGAAGGGGCAGGATGTCTCCGAGGAGACGCCGACGAAGCCGCAAAGCCCCTATGCCATCTCAAAAAAGGCGCAGGAAGAGCTTGGCATGCTGTATGCGTCGGCTTACGGAATGCGCGTGATGGCAACACGCTCCTTCAACCATGGAGGGGCCGGGCAGCGGCAGGGCTTCATGATCCCGGATTTTGCAGCTGGTATCGTGCAGGTTGAACGAGGTGAGGCACAGGTTCTGAAGGTTGGCAATCTGGCTGCCTGGCGGGATTTCACCCACGTGAAGGATATCGTTCGGGCCTATCGCCTGCTGATGGAGACTGGCAGGAGCGGTGAGATATACAATGTTGGCTCCGGCAGGATCCGGCAGGTGCAGGAAATCCTGGATCAGCTGCGGAGCATGGCAGCGGTTCCGGTTCCGGTGGAAGAGGATCCATCCCGGATGCGGCCAAGCGATACACCGGTGATCCGGTGCAACAATGCGAAGCTGATCCGGGATACAGGCTGGATGCCGCAGCATTCTCTGGAGGAGATCCTCGCGGATACACTGGCCTGGTATCGGGCGAAGAATTAGAGAACAAGGACGGCGGGAAAAGAAATGGGATGGGGTTGGCAGATTCATCGAAAGGTAAGACAGATCAAGACGGCGATGAATCTCGGGCTGGCCAAGGTGGCCAAGGTTTCCCACTTTATTCCGGAAAAGCCACGCCGGATCGTCCGGGACTGGCTGATTGCCGTTACAACTCCGGGGAAACTGCGCCCGTATCGGCCTCCGATCCAGAGCGGAAGAATCAAACAGCCGCCGGGAATCAACGAATACGGTTTCTTTCGCGCCCAGAATGGTCTGGCTCAGGGTGCGAAGCTGTATGCCCGGGCGCTGAAGGAATCCGGCATCCCATTTACCTTGGTGAACACAGATTTTATCGACTGGCTGGCCCAGGATGATCATAGCTGGGATCAATGGCTGACGCCCGGCGGGAAGTATGCCATCAATCTGATCCATATCAACCCGGATCAGCTGGAGGAAGCCTGCAGACCTTTCCCACACCGGGAATTCGATGATCATTACAACATCGGCGTATGGCTGTGGGAGCTTGAGACCCTGCCTGCCTCCTGGAAGCCGAAGCTGGATTATGTGGATGAGCTGTGGGTGCCCTCCCGGTTTATCGCGGACGCGGTTCGAAAGGAAACAGATAAGCCGGTGCAGGCGATTCACTATGGGATTGATACACCGGTGGACAGCTGTGTGCGTGCGGATTTCGGCTTGCCGGAGGGAGAATTCCTGGTGCTGGCCATGTATGACTCCAACAGCTATGCCAGCCGGAAAAATCCGGAAGGAGCGATCCGGGCCTTTGAGAAGGCTTTCGGCGGCAGGGACGTACCGGCCCGGCTGGTGTTGAAGCTGGCCAACGGGAAGGAGGAGGAACTCCGGGCGCTTCGGGAAAGGCTGGCGAAGAGCGGAATCCGTTACCAGCTGATCACGGAGCGATATGAGAAGCCCAAGCTTAACGCTATGATTGGCTGCTGCGATGTATTTCTGAGCCTCCATCGCAGCGAGGGATTCGGCCTGGTGGTGGCGGAAGCCATGAGCCTTGGGGTGCCGGTGGTCGCGACGGCTTGGTCTGCAAACGCAGAATTCATGCCGGAAGATTGTACCTGCAGGGTGAATGCGACCCTTATCCCGGTGGGGGATGCTTATCAATGGGGGGAGACGCATCATCGCTGGGCAGATCCGGATGTGGATCAGGCGGCGGCATATCTGAGGATGCTGCAGGAGAATCCTGAAAAGGGAAGGAAGATGGCAGAAGAAGCACGCGCATGGATTCGGAAAGAATTGAGTCCGGAGCAGTGCGGAGAGAAGATGCGGAAACGGTTTGAAGAAATCTGCCGTGAGCTGCAAAAAACAGGCCGGATGAGCAGTAACTGACCTGTATGCAAACGATGGTATTTCCCGCTCGGCGCGGAAGAGATACAAGCTACTAGTAAAATCAGAGGGGGGAGTCAGAAGTGAAAAGGAAACTTGCTGTATTGCTGGCGATGTGTCTGCTGATTCAGAGTATTGGATCAGTTGCATTTGCTGGCGAGGTAGACCCGGCAATTGAGGCAGCCGTGACGGATACGGCCGCTGCGGAGGCTGCTGCTCAGGCTGAGGCAGAAGCTGCTGCACAGGCTGCCGCGGAAGCCGCTGCTGCACAGGCCGCTGCGGAAGCTGCTGCTGCACAGGCTGCCGCGGAGGAAGCTGCCAGAATTGCCGCCGAAGAGGAAGCCGCCCGGAAGGCTGCTGAGGAAGAGGCTGCCAGAATTGCTGCCGAAGAGGAAGCTGCCCGGAAGGCTGCTGAGGAAGAGGCTGCCAGGAAGGCTGCTGAAGAGGAAGCCGCCCGGAAAGCGGCTGAGGAAGAGGCTGCCCGGAAGGCGGCTGAGGAAGAGGCTGCCCGGAAGGCGGCTGAGGAAGAGGCCGCGCGAATCGCTGCGGAAGAGGAAGCTGCCCGAATCGCAGCGGAGGAAGCCGCAAAGAGCGTTTTTCAGCCCCATCTTGCGCTGCTGAAGGCAGGGAAGGCGATTTACGACGCCGCGACCTGCTATAACCGTCAGGGACATCGCCTGACTGAAGACGCGGTTGTCTATGCCGAAGAAGAAATGACAACAGACAAGGGCCTTGTCTGGAAGGTTTCTTATGCCAGGGACGGCGTGAAGAAGACCGGGTATGTGCTGGCGGAGGACGCAAAAGAGGTGGATGCCGGCGCTTATACAACGGCGGGAGCGAATGCTGCCGTTGCCTGTCACGAATTCTATCTGCCGGACGTGGCAATGACCGCCTCTCCCGATGAAGAAGAAGCTGCCGCCGCCGCAGCTGACGCTGCCGCCGCGGAAACGGCGACGGAGCAGCCCGAAGCTCCCGCGGCGGAGCCTGCTGCGGAC
>CAZRLU010000012.1:0-6499 GCA_964600995.1 uncultured Oscillospiraceae bacterium
CAAAGGAAGCATTGGCGCGGGAAGTTCCAAGACGCACGGCGGAAGCAATGGTCATGGCATACTTTCCGGAAGCAAACTCGGTATAAATGTCTTCAATGGTTTTGTTTACGGCATCGGCGGGAGTATAGCCGTTATCCACACACTTCTTGATCCATTCCAATGCGGCGACACCGTTTTCGTTTGCCCATTTGGCGGTGCCGTCCTCGTTGAACAGTCCACCCTGCTTATCCAGGAGCCAGTTTACGATCGCCTGAGCGTCGTTGCTCTCGGTGGAGAAGCTCATTCCAAGGCCATAGACTTTCTGACCGTTGATTTCCTGGGTCAGGGCAGCTGCGGCATCATAGAGCTGATCAAAGGTGGTGGGCACCTCCAGACCGGCAGCCTTCAGCAGGTCTTCGCGGTAGAAGAAGCCGGTGCAGTTTTTGTTCAGGCACAGCGTATAATGCTTTCCGTCACGTTCGCCAAAGCGGAAGAATCCGTCGTCCACATCCGCGATCTGTTCTTCCGTCCAATCTCCCATGAAAAGATTCTCCAGGGGCTCAAGCAGGCCGGCATTCAGGACGCCAAACAGTTCATCACGGGCGCACCACATAATATCGGGGGCTTCGCCGGTGGATGCGGCGGCCATGAATTTGCCGGTCATGGTATCCCATTGCTGCGGTTCGACAACGACCTTCGCGCCGGGATTCTCTGCTTCAAAGCGGTCGATCATTTTCTGCAGGGCAATGGAACGTCCGTTGCTGGTATTGGTGGGATCCAGGAAGGTCCACATGCGGATCGTGGCGGTTGCTTCGCCGAAACTGAGGGAAGCAACGGACAGCACCATGATCGCTGCGAGTAACAGAGCAACTAGTTTCTTCATGATGGTTTCCTCCCAACATATTATTTTTAATATCGTAACACGATATTAAATTCAGTCAGGTTGTTGCCGCTTTGGCAGAATATTGTCTTCGAATGTAAAACATCAGATTTGTGACGGTCAGAAAAGTGTTGATTTATTTCATCTTATCTGTAAAGTATCATGCAGGGGATCTAATGTCAATCTCTTTTTTTTATTTTATTTATAAAACATCTTTATAGAAGTTTTTGCTGTTTTGACGCAGCAGGCAAACGATGCATCAAATCCGGTTTATTCTTCGCTTCCGTCTACGTCAATCAAAACTTTCATTGTTGTTTCACGGTTTGCATCAATATAACGATAAGCCGCCAGATAGTCTGCAAAGTCAAAATGCTTGCTCATCAGAGGCTTCAGCTGCACTTTCCCTTCGCTTACAAACCGAATGGCATCCAGATAGTCTTCGTGCCTGTACATCATGCTGGTGTTCAGATCGAGCTCATGATCATTCAGCACGGCCAGGTCCGCCTTTGCCATGTCTGCAAATACCGCAACCAGAATGATCAGGCTGCCTTTCCGGGCATAACGGATGGCCTGGTTGATGGTGGTGTCATTTCCGGCACAGTCATAAATGACGTCTGCTTTATCCGGCCCAAAGGCACGGAGCATCGCTTCATTAAAATCGGTCTCCCGGGTATTGATGGTATAATCGGCGCCGCATTCGGAAGCGAGACGCAGACGATAATCACTGACATCCGTGATCATCACTTCCGAGGCGCCGAAAGCCTTTACGCTTTGCGCCAGCAGAATGCCGATGGGCCCGGCCCCGAGGATGACCACCTTCTGGCCGGTAAGGTCTCCGGCCCTCCTGGCGGCATGAACCGTCACGGCCAGCGGCTCGATCATGGCTCCTTCATTATAGGTCATGCTTTCCGGAATCGGCGTCACCTTGGAAGCCTTTACCGCAAAGTATTCACTGGCGGTACCGGTGGTCTGGAAGCCCATGACTTTCAGCTCTTCGCAAAGGTTGTATTTGCCATGCCGGCAGGGGTAGCACTTTCCGCAATAAACCTGCGGCTCAATGGTTACCTTCTGGCCGACAGACAGATCATGAACATCGGAGCCAACGGACACGACGCGTCCGGATACTTCGTGGCCCTGCGTCACAGGGTATTTTGTGAAAGGATGTTTTCCATGATAAACATGGATATCGCTTCCGCATACCCCGATTTTCATGATTTTCACCACAACCTCATCGGACGCGGGTTCAGGCTTGGGGATTTCTCTGAAAATGATTTCTCCGGGTGCCGTCATAACCTGTTGAAGCATGTGGATATCCTCCGTTAAAAATATTCGTGATCCAAGCGAGTTAATAAAATAGCTTTAATAAAAGTGCTTTAACTAATTGGATCTTAGCATATTCTCCCGTGAATGTCAATTCTTTTTGAATATTTTTTTGTAAAAAACAAACAACTTTTCTCCCGGTATCAACAAAAGGTCAAAAACAGGAAAAAAGAAACGCCCGGGCTCTCTTGCGCGCAGCTATGGCTCTATGGTATCATTTATAAAAGTATTTTTTAAAAGATGGTGAGTTGTATTGAAACAGGATTCCTTATCTTCAACGGACGTACGGGAAAAAAACGCGAAACGCCTTTTGAAGTATATTTATGACCACGGCTCTGTCTCAAAACAGGGAATCTCCCATGATCTCGCCATGAGCCTTCCGACGGTAACCCAGAATATCAACCGATGGGAAGAGCTGGGAATTGTGGAAAAAACCGGCCAGTTTGAATCCACCGGAGGCAGAAAGGCCTACGGGTATCATATCGCGTCCACGCTGAAGGTGGCCATCGGAGTGTCCATTCTGAAAGAATTCTACCATATCACCTTGGTGGATCTGTACGGGCGCACCCTTTTCAGCAGATTCTTTCATGTCCCCTTTTCAAAGGAAGAGGAATATTATCAGACCCTGGTTTCCGAAATGATGCTGATGGTCAGAACAATGAAGCTGCAGGATGAACAGATCCTGGGCGTCAAGATCGCCGTGCAGGGCCTGGTTTCAACGGACGGAAAGCAGTTTGTTTACGGAAAAATACTTGAAACGGATCAGTTTCCGCTGCTGGAGATGATACAGCAGAGGATCAAATATCCCTGTGCCATGATCCATGACACGGAAGCCGCGGCCATGGCGGAATTGTGGGCGCAGAGGGATATCAGCGATGCGGTGATTCTGTATCTGAACCGGTATTTCGGCGGGGCGGTGATTATTCACGGAAGAATCTATCAGGGATGCGAGCTGCCCAGCAGCATCCTGGAGCATATGACGCTGTATCCGGGCGGGATCAAGTGCTATTGCGGGAAAAAAGGCTGCATAGAATCCTATTGCTCCGCCTATGCGCTGAAAAGAAATGCGGGAGAGCCGCTGGACAGCTTCTTTGAAAAGCTCCGCGCCGGAGACGCCGGCGCGGGAAAGATCTGGGAAGAGTACCTCCGGAATCTGGCGATTGCCATTAACAATATGCGCATGCTGATGGATACGGAATATATTATTGCAGGTCATATGCTGCGCTATATTCTTCCGGAGGATATCAACACGCTTCAGCAGTTTGTGGACGCTGAAAGCCCTTTCGAGACAAGAAATGTCAAAATCAGAATGAGCGCATATCCGGAGGATTCGGCCGCGCCCGGCGCCGCGATCTGTCTGATCAAGGCCTATCTGGATACCTTGCTGAGCTGAACGCCTCTGTGCATGGCGGTATGGACCTGGAGGACTGGACTCATAACAAGGCCATTCAGAAGAGCGTGGAAAGCTTCCGGATCATTGCGGAGCAGAAGGCGTATCTGAAGAGCCTGAGAGTGCCGGCTCGCGGGAAGTGAAAAGCAGGTTGGTTCAATTCCATCTGGTAACGGATCCGATTCCGCAGCGGTACTGCAGGGCAGTGCCCGGGTCCGTAGGCAGGGAACAGCCGAAAGGACTCCCGGGTCCCTGAAGAGGGATAGGTGAAACAGATTCCCCGGAGCTTCGTGCTCCGGGAAATTTTGCTGAAATGAAAACAATTGCCTTATGACTTCAGTGGAAATATAATAGCACGGAGATTTGATTTACCTGCTAAAATAAGGATGGGTACGGAGAGATGACGGATGGGGTGAAGCTGTGGTGATGATCGAACCCGCAGGAGCGCAGGACCGGGAAGAGCTGATGCGTCTTTATATGCTTCAGAAGGGAAGGCCCTTTTGCTTCTGGACAGAAGAATATCCCGCCCCGGAAAACGTGGAGGAGGACCTGTCCCGGGATGCTTTGCTGGTGATGAAAAATCAGGGAGGCCGGATTCTCGCCACGGTTTCCATTGACCGGGACGAGGAGGTGGATGGGCTTCCATGCTGGAATCCGGGACTCACGCCCGCAGGGGAGATTGCCCGGCTGGCGGTTCACCCGGCCTTTCAGAACCGGGGACTGGGCCGGCGGATCGTCGCGGGTGCGATGCAGGCGCTGAAGGAACGGGGATACCGGAGCATTCATCTGCTGGTGAACGCGAAGAATATCCCGGCGATCCGGACCTATGGCTTTTTTCATTTTGAACAGGTTGGGGAATGCGATATGTATAATCAGCATTTTCTTTGCCTGGAAAAGGAACTGAGCCACGTGATCTCCCATCCCTTCCCGCCGCTTTTTGATGAGAACAGCCGCATCCTGATCCTGGGATCATTCCCGTCCGTAAAATCCCGGGAGAACAGGTTCTTCTACGGGCATCCGCAGAACCGCTTCTGGCGGGTCGTTTCCGCTGTGTTCGGGGAGCCCGTTCCGGAGACCATTCCGGAAAAGAAACAGCTGATCCTCGGAAATCATCTGGCGCTCTGGGACTCCATTGCTTTCTGCGAGGTCACCGGATCCTCCGACGCAAGCATCCGCAGCGTCATTCCCAATGATCTGCAGCTGATTCTGGACCAGGCCCGGATCGGGCGCATCTATTGCAACGGACGGAAGTCCCATGAGATCTATACCCGCCTGATTGAACCGGTCACCGGACGAAAGGCGGAATGCCTGCCGTCCACCAGCCCGGCCAATGCCCAATGGAAGCCGGAGCGGCTGGCTGAGGTCTGGTCGGTGCTGAGAGAGCAGGGTTCATACACATTCCGCAAGGAGTGATGCTCAAGCCTGCAGGACCGGGACAGAAGGGACAGATTCAGAAAACGGAGAGAGAAACAATGAATCAGACAGAGATCAGGGAGCGGTTGCTTCTGCTGCGGGATGCGGAGTATGCGGCCATGCAGGTTAAAATCATCCCCACGGTGGAGGCGAACCGGATCATCGGCGTCCGGACCCCGGCGCTCCGGGCGCTGGCGAAGGAGCTTTACCGGGACGAAGACCGGGATGCTTTTCTGGCGCAGACGCCGCATCGATACTTTGAGGAGGATCAGCTGCACGCCTTTGTGATCTCGGAGGAGAAGGACTATGAAGTCTGCCTCCGGATGCTGGAGGCATTTCTGCCGTATATCGACAACTGGGCGACCTGTGATCAGCTTTCTCCCAAGGTGTTCGGAAAGAACCCGGAGAAGCTGCTGCCGTATATCCGGAAATGGATCCGGTCGGAGAAAACCTATACGGTGCGGTTTGCCATCGGGATGCTGATGCGCTACTTCCTGAAGGAGCATTTTTCCATGGCTTATCCGGAAATGGTGGTTTCCGTCAGGTCGGAGGAATACTACATCCGCATGATGGTCGCCTGGTACTTTGCCACGGCGCTGGCGGAGCGGTATGAGGCGGTCCTTCCCTTCCTGGAGGAGAGAAGGCTGGAGGAGTGGACCCATAACAAGGCCATTCAGAAGAGCGTGGAAAGCTTCCGGATCAGGCCGGAGCAGAAGGCGTATCTGAAGAGCCTGAAGGCGCCGGCCCGGGGGAAGGAGAAGGGAACCGTATGAAAATCTATGCGCCGGACTCCTATCCCCGGTTCCGCTGCATCGCGGACAGATGCCGCCACACCTGCTGCGTGGGGTGGGAGATCGATATTGACCCCGGGACGCTGGCCCAATACCGGAAAACCGGCGGGGAGACCGGGCAGAAGCTCAGAGAGAGCATTGCCCTTTCCCCCGAACCGCATTTCATCCTGAGCGCCGGGGAACGCTGTCCGTTTCTGACGGACCGGAACCTGTGCGAACTGATTCTGCAGGGGCTTCCCCTCTGCCAGATCTGCGCGGATCATCCCCGGTTCCGGAACTACTGGTCCGACAGGGTGGAGATGGGACTGGGGCTGGCCTGCGAGGAAGCGGCGCGGATCATCCTCACATCCCCTGGACCGCTGCGGCTGATCCCCGTGGGGGAGGATGAGGAAGAGGAAGAAACGCCTTCCGAAGAGGAAACCGCGCTGCGCCGGTACAGAGACAGCCTGATCGCCTCCGTCCGGGAAGCGGGGCCCCTGGCCCGGCTGAGGGAGTACCTCCTCTACCGGCACCTGGCGGACGCGCTGTATGACGGAAGGGTGGAGGAAAGGCTCCGGTTTACAGACCGGGCGTTCCATCGGATTTCCGACGGATGGGACGGGGATCCGGAGACGCTCATCGAGCGGGCCAGAAGCTTCTCGAATGAAGTGGAGTATGATGATGAGAAGCTGGAGGACATGATCAACGGAGAGGGCTGAGGGAAGCAATCAGCACAGAACGCGGAGC
>CAZRLU010000012.1:6599-23579 GCA_964600995.1 uncultured Oscillospiraceae bacterium
GAGTATCGGGCCCGGTTCGCCGCGGAAATGGAAAAGCTGGCCGGAGAGCCGGAGGAGCCCCGCTGACGCACAGGATCTGCGAGAGCGGGAGAAAGCCTGATTTTCCTGTTGCAGGGGAAGGGCTTTCGTGATAGGATTTTACGAAGGGTTGTAACCATTTCCCCGGGAAAAGTGAAAAGAAAAGGACAGGAAAGCGAAAATGAAAAAACGGACGATGCTGCTGATCATGTGCCTGGTGATGGCGCTCTGCGCCAATTCCGCCCTGGCTGCCAAGCGGGTGAAGCCCATCCCCGAGGTGCTGGCCAAGCGGGCTGTGGTTGAAACGCCCCAGGAAAAGACTCTCCGCCTGGGGGAGGACGGCAGGCCGAGAATGATCATCACTTCGGACCTTGAGATCGACGATATGAACTCCTTCATTCACCAGAGCCTCTTCTTCAACGAGGTGGATCTGGCGGGCATCGTGGTGTCCGGCTCCTTCTGCCACTTCACCGGCGACGGCGAGCATATGCAGAAGGAAGTGATGGAGCACATCCAGAACCGCGAGGAGGGGGCGGCGGAGATGAAGTCCTTACGGCCTCAGCCCCTGGACTGGCTGCCCAACCTGTGGAACAACCAGTACGCGGAAGCCTATGCCTTCCTTTCCCAGAACGCCGAGGGATATCCCACTCCGGAATACCTGACCAGCATCACCAGGATCGGCAATGTGCAGTTCGAAGGCGATGTGCGGTTTGACACGGAGGGCTCCGACTGGATCAAGGCCTGCCTGTTGGATGAGGACGACCGCAATCTGTTCATCGTCACCTGGGGCGGCTTCAACACGGTGGCCCGGGCGCTGCTGTCCATCCATGAGGAATTCGGCGCGACGGACCGGTGGCAGGAAATCTATGACAAGGTGTGTAACAAGGCCATCATCATGGGGAACGGCCAGGACTGGACCTATGAGGACTTCATCAAGCCCATCTATCCGGATCTGGTGCTGATGATGCCCAACTGCGGCTATCCCGGATACTCCGCGGCGCTGAACGTGCAGGAGGACTGCCGCTACACCTTCCAGGCGGAATGGCTCAAGGAAAACATCAAGTTCAATCACGGCAGCCTGATGGCCTATTACAAGACCGTCAACGACGGCCAGCATATCGACGGCGAGGAAGACAAGTATCAGTTTGGCGAAACGAACATCATCTATGACAAGGAATACAACGACTTCGACTACATCGCCGAGGGCGACAGCACCCACTTCATCGGCCTGATCGCCAACACGGGGCTCCGGGGGCTGGAGAACGGCGCCCTTGATTCCTACGCGGGCCGGAGTAGATTCGTCAAGGCGAACGGGGAGGACGCGGGCTATCTCTGCACGCTGCCGGGCGGCGTGGTGCCGGGACTCTATGTGAACCCCGTCACCAACAGCATCGAGAAGTACAACCCCTATCTGCTGGACTTCCAGCTGGAGTGGGCCGCCCGGGCCGACTGGTGCGTGAAGCCCTATGCCGAGTGCAACCACGCCCCCGTGGTGGAGATGGCGGAAAAGGACTTCACGGCCGCGCCGGGTGAAAGCGTGACCTTCGCCGCCGCAGTCAGCGATCCCGACAGCAACGAGGTAAGCTGCCGCTGGACCATTGATCCCACCGGCGGGGTGTATCACAGCGAGGATCTGACGATGTACGGATGGACCGCCGAGACGGCGGAAGCCACCTTCACGGTGCCCGCGGACGCCCAGAGCGGCGACAGCTTCCTGCTGACCCTCCGGGCCCGGGACGCGGCCGACGCCCCCATGACCCGCTACGCGCAGGTTCAGATCATCGTCAAGTAAGATTCAATCCAAAACGGAAAAGCCGGCAGGTTTCCGCCGCATCCTCCGATGCCCGGAAGGCCTGCCGGCCTTTTGTTTTCCTTCGGCCCGGGAGCCGCCCCGGATCTCAGACTTTCCGGTCGGGCTTCATCCACCAGGCTTTTTTGTAATCGGAAATCCGCACGCCGGAGCGCATGTACCGGATCAGAATTTCGGCGCAGGCATGGCTGTCGCTGTCGGCCTGATGATGATCCAGATCGATCTCATAGTAACGGCACATCTCGTTCAGCTTATGGCTGATCTCCGGCAGCTCCTTCCGGCCGATCCGGACGGTGCAGACATAGGGAACGCTGGCCTTCCAGGAGATGCCGTAATCATTCAGGCATTTTTTCAGCACCCCCAGGTCAAAGGGCGCATTGTGGGCCGCCAGGACGCCGGAGGACATCAGGGGCTCGATCTTCGGCCACAATTCCCGGAAGGTGGGAGCGGCGGCCACCGTTTCCGCGCAGATCCCCGTCAGCTCGGTGTTGAAGGGATCAAAGGGCTCCTCCGGATTGACATAGCTGAAGAACTCTCCGGTCACCTTCCCGTTTTCCACCACGGAAATGCCGATGGCGCTCATCCGGTCGTTCCGGGCATTGGGCGTTTCCACGTCAAAGCAGACGTAGCGGCCGGCGACCGGGCCGGGCCCGGGCGCGCCGGAGCGGGAGGCGCTGACCAGCTTCCCGGACAGCCTTTCGGCCAGCAGGGTGTTCCGCCTGTCCACCGTCACATTCCGGACGCAGCAGCTGATGGCTTTCTTCTGTCCCACCAGCACCAGCGCCTTTTTGGCCCGGGTCACCCCGGTGTAGAGCAGATTCCGCTGCAGCATCATGAAGTGGGCCATCATGACAGGCATGACCACGATGGGATATTCCGCGCCCTGGGCCTTGTGGACCGTAGTGGCGTAGGCCAGGGTGATTTCATCCAGCTCGTCGGCGTCGTAATCCACAAGGCGGTCGTCGAAGAGAATCTGCAGGGTGCGGTTCTCCGGATCGATGCTTTGGATGACCCCGATATCCCCGTTGAAGACCTCCTTGTCGTAGTTGTTCCGGATCTGCATCACCTTGTCCCCGGCCCGGAAGGTGAAGCCGGCCCGCCGGAGTTCCGGGGCCGGGCTGCGGCTGTCCCGGGCAGGAGGGTTCACCGCCGCCTGCAGCGCCTGATTCAGGCTGGCGGCGCCTGCGGCTCCGCGCTGCATGGGCGTGAGCACCTGAATGGCCCGGGGCTCCACCCCGTAGTATTTCGGAAGTCTCTCCTGCACCAGGCTCACGATGAGCTCCGCGGCTTTTTCCGGCTCCTCCACGCTCTGAAAGAAGAAATCCGTGCCCCTGGCATTGGACAGATCCGGGAACTCTCCCCGGTTGATGCGGTGGGCGTTGGTGATGATCCGGCTGGCGGCGGCCTGCCGGAAGATCCGCGTCAGGGTGATGACGGGAAAGACGGCGCTTTCGATGATGTCCCGCAGCACGTTTCCCGGCCCCACGGAGGGGAGCTGGTCCACGTCGCCCACCAGGATGACCCGCATGGCGTCCGGCACGGCGCGCAGGAGGGCGTACATCAGCATCACGTCCACCATGGAGCATTCGTCCACGATGAGCACGTCTCCCTCCAGAGGATGCTCCTCGTTCCGCTTGTAGCCTTCCGGCGGCTTGAACTCCAGCAGCCGGTGAATGGTCTTGGCCTCCATGCCCGTGACCTCGGAAAGCCGCTTGGCCGCCCGCCCGGTGGGGGCCGCCAGCAGGATGTTCATGCCGGAGAAGGCATGGATGATGCCGAGGGTGGTGGTGCTCTTGCCGGTGCCGGGCCCGCCGGTCAGGACCATGATCTTGCTTTCCTGCGCCGTGCGGATCGCCTGCAGCTGGGCTTCATCGTATTCGATGCCTTCCTCCATCCGCAGCTGCTCCCGGAGGGGTTTTCCGGCCGGGGCGGCCTGAATCTTCCGCAGCCGGTTGTGGATGCCGGCCTCGGAATAGAAGAACGGGGGAAGATAGATGGCGTAATCCCGGGTATCCGGGATCTGGACCAGGATCACGTCCTCCGCCTGGATCATCTCGTTCAGAGCGTCGGTCAGCAGGTCCGGATCCACCTCCAGCAGCTTTGCGCCGGTTTCGATCAGCTGTCCGCTCTCCGCGTAGCAGTGTCCCTCCTCAGCCAGCCGGTTCAGGGTATACATCAGGCCGCTGCGCAGCCGGACGAATTTTTCCTTTTCAAAGCCGAGCTTCTCCGCGATGGTGTCCGCGGTTTTAAACCCAATGCCCCAGATGTCGTCGGCGAGGCGATAGGGATTCTCCTGCACCACCCGGATGCTTTCGGCGCCGTACTGCCGGAAGATCTTCGCCGCGTGGGCCGTGCTGACGTCGTGGCTCTGCAGGAAGAGCATGATATTCCGGATTTCCTTCTGCTCCGCCCAGGACCGGATGATCTGCTCCACCCGGGCTTTTCCGATGCCGGGAACGCGAATCAGCTCCTCCGGACGCTCGTCGATCACCGTCAGGGTGTCGGCGCCGAAGGTCTGGACGATGCGCCTGGCGTACTTCGGACCGATGCCCCGGATCAGCCCGGAGCCGAGATACTTCTCGATCCCGTAGACGGTGGCCGGCAGGGTTTCCTCGCAGGTTTCCACGGCGAACTGCCGGCCGTACTTCGCGTCCAGCTTCCAGGCGCCGCCCAGGGACAGGACGGAGCCCACATGCACATCCGCCATGGGGCCTACGGCGGTGACCAGATCGGCAAAGCCCGCAGCCCGGCACCGGAGGACGGAATAGCCGTTTTCCTCGTTCCGGAAAGTGATGCGCTCCACCACGCACCGCAGACGCTCCATGCTCCGCCTCCTCCTTTCCGCCCGGGTCCATGATATTCCGGAAGATTTTCCGGGCGCGCTGCCCCGCCCTTCCGGAGATTGGGGAAATTATATCATTTTCACGGGAAAAAGAACAGCGGCAAAGGACCGGACTCAGCTTCCCTCCGAGCCTGAAGCGGCCTCCGGCCTTGCGGCAGGCGAATTGAGAAATGGGAGAAAAACAGCGGGGAAAGCAATAAAAAAACCAAAAGAATTCTTGCTTTTGCCGAAGAAACAGCGTAAAATAGATTTATCCGATTTCGAGCGACGGAAAAACAGGCGCGGGAAGATGTGAGGTTTGTGATTTTCCCGGAAAGCCACATACCGAAGGAGGAAGAAAAAATGAAGACCTATGAGAAGCCCGAGATGGAAGTCATTGAGCTGGAGAACGACGCGATCCTGACGTCCGGCGATGAAAAAGTGGACGGCACCATGAACGCGACTGCAGCGGACGGCAATATGACATCGATCGATATTCTCTGCTGAGCTTCCGCTGCAGCCCGAAGTTCTGATTCTCTGCTGCGCGGGGTGAAGACTGAAATGGAAAAAAACGGCGGGAAGCCTGTCCGGACTTCCTCCCGCAGCTGTGTGCTCCCGGCGATAGTGCTGGCGGCGTTGTTTGCTGTTGCCTTTTTAGTGAGGGCCGCGGCCTGGGGTCTGCCCGCGCTGCAGCCCCGGGAACGGGCTTTTTTCCAGGATGAAGCAGGAGATCCATACCTTCGGGAGATGGACTCCTATTTTTATTTGCGCCACGCGGAGGAAATGAAGGAGACGGGGAAAATCACCTGGTCGGTCCGGCGGGGGGAGGATCCCCTGAACGGTCCGCGGGGAGGGACCGCCGAAGGCTCCCGCAACCCCCTCGGGCTTTCCGTTCTGGCCTGGGCCGTCTGGAGAATCCTGAGATGGATTCCGGGGGTCACCCTGACCCGGGTGGCCATCTGGCTGGGACCAGCAGTGGGCAGCCTGGCGGTGGTTCCCGCCTTCTGCTTTGTAAAAAGGAGGACCAACCTCTTCGGGGGGATCGCGGCCGGCGTGCTGGCGGGATGCGCGATTCCCTTCGTGTATCGCACCCACGCGGGCTTCTTTGACACGGATCTGGTGCTGGCCCTGCTGCCGCTGGCGGCGGTGACGGGGATGATCCGGTGCCTGGAGGAAAGGGACCGGAGGCGGCAGGCGGGATACGCGCTGGGAAGCGCTTTGGCCTTCGGCGGGCTGTACCTTTGCTGGAGCGTGTATTATGCCTACGCGCTGGCGGGGATGGCCGGCACGGCGCTGACGGCGGGGCTGGTCTGCGGGATGCCCGGACGCTTTCTTCGGAACGCAGGGGAGAACCGGAAAACGGAGGTCCTGCGGGGCGGGGCTCTGGCGGCGGGCGCCACGGCCGTCCTGTTGCTGATCCTTGGCGGTGGGGAAATCCTGGGGGATCTCTCCGGGGCGGCGGGGCTTTTTCTTTCCCTTCGTGGGAAGACGGACGCCATGCCCTCCGTTTATGCCTACATCTCCGAGCTGAAGGCCAGCCCGCTGCTGCCCGGAGGCTCCCCGGTGAACCTGCTGAAGGCGAACCTCAACTCCGTGCTGGGCATGATCGGCGGGGGAATCCCGGCCCTGCTGGCTGCCCTGGCGATCCCGCTGGGAATCGTGGCGGCGCGGGCACGCCGCGGGAAAGCCGCACGGGAAGAAATGCCGGAAGCGGAAGCCGTGGAGCCCGGAGAGCCGCGGGACAGGCCGGCGGACGGGGCGGGGCTGGGCGGAGACCCGGTGCCGATCATCGCGGAGATCTGCTTCCTGGGCGGCTGGGCCGCGGCAGGGATTTATCTGGCCTCCACCGGAATCCGGTTCGGGGAGATCGCGGCGCTTCCCACGGGGCTGCTGGCGGGGCTGGCCGTGGGAAGACTGTTCTGGACAGCCGGGAAGGTGAAGCCGGCATGGGGAAGACGGGCGGCCCTGGCGGCCTGCGGATGCCTGCTGGCTGCGTCGCTTTTCCCGACGCTGCACAGCGCCGGAAAGGCGGCAAAGTCCTTTGCGCCCATGGTGACGGACAGCACCGCGGGGGCCATGGATTATATCCGGCAGGAGACGCCGAAGGACGCGGCGATCCTCAGCTGGTGGGACTACGGGTATTTCATGGAGCAGCGGGCCGGCCGGCGCACCCTGGCGGACGGGGGATCGGACAGCGGGGCCCTGAACTGGTTTCTGGCAAAAGCCCTGCTGACGGAGGATCCGCGAACGATGACGGGGATTGCCCGGATGCTGAACGAGAGCGGAACGGAGGCGCTGGACGCCCTGACGGCGGCGGGCATGGAGCAGGGAGCGGCGGCGGAGCTGCTGCTGCGGATCGTAAGGGAGGACCGGGCGGCGGCGGAAAGAATCCTGGAGGAGGAAGGACTGGATCCGGTGCTGGCGGAAAGGACGCATCCGGCGGATTCCAATGAAATCCTGCTGGTCCTGGGAACGGACCTTTTGGGAAAGATCCAGGCGCTGTCCTATTTTGCCGGTTGGGATCCGGTGACCCGAAGCCCGGGAGAGATGTCTGTTTGCATCGCGTCCACCGCTTCCGCCGCCCCGGAGGAGGGAGGGGCGGAGCTGGCCATGAACAGAAAGGGATACACCCTGCGGCTGCGGGAGGAAGACGAGGAGATCCAGGCGGAGTATGTGAAGGACGGAGAGGATCCGCGGACGCCCTGCCGGACGGTGGTCTGGGAGGACGGCGTCCGGGTGCAGGACAGGGCGGACGGCACGGAGGGCCTGGCGGCGGTGCTGATCCGGGAGAACGGAAGATACTGCGGCATCTTGTGCACGGAGCGGCTTTGCGACAGCATGCTGCTGCGGATGCTGGCCGGGGAGGACGCGGCCCTGCCGGAAGCCACCCTGCTGGGAACCTGGTACGGGGACCGGGAAGGGGAGCCAAGCGACGTCCAGCGCAGAATCCGGTACGGCACGCGGCGGGCCTGGGCCCGGCAGGTCTGGTGGATCAACCTGGAATGAGCGGAAGGACGGGGAACGGGATGAACTTTCGGGAGCTGCTGGCGCGGGACGGAAAGCTTGTCTATACCAACCGGGGGGACAGCATGAAGCCCCTGATCCGGGAGGGAAGAGACCTGATCGTGGTGGAACGCATCCGGCAGCAGCCGAAAAGATATGACGTGATCCTGTACCGGCGGGACAACGGGGAATACGTGCTGCACCGGATCCTGAGAAAACGGGGGGACGGATATGTTCTCTGCGGGGATCACCAGTGGCGACCGGAATATGGAATCCGGGAGGATCAGATCCTCGGGATCCTGACGGCGGTGATCCGGGAGGGAAAGGAAGTTCCGATGGGGAGCCTCCCGGCCCGGCTGTATGCGCATGTGTGGTGCGACGGGTTTTATCTGCGGGCCGCGGCGCTGCGGGCCCGGGGGCTGATCAGAGGAATCCGTCGGAGGCTCCGGAAAGGGAGAGGGCGGCAGGCATGACGAAGACGGAATTTCGCAGGGCGGCGCTGGACGCGGCCTATCTGGCCGGGCGGGCAGTGAAGGGGGAAATCCCGGAGACGGAGCGGATCTCCGGGATGAACCTGACGGAGGTCTGCCAGGCGGCGGGGACGCATCTGATTGCGGCCGCCGCGGGGATGGCGCTGGAATCCGCCGGGGTTTCGGACCCCGGCTTTCGCAGGGCGATCGCGGAGGCGCAGCGGAAAACCCTTCTGCTGGACCGGGATCAGCGGCGGGTGACGGCAGCGCTGGAGAAGGCGGGCATCTGGTACATGCCGCTGAAGGGCTCCGTGCTGAAGACGGTGTATCCCCGTTTTGCCATGCGGGAGATGGCGGATATCGACATCCTGTTTGACCGGAGCCGGGCTGCGGAGGTGCGAACCATCATGAAGGAGCTGGGCTTCCGGGTGGAATCCTTCGGAACAGGCCCGGATGATCAGTATTCCCGGCTGCCGGTCAGCTTTGTGGAGATGCACCGGGAGCTCTTCGGCTGGCATCCGGGGGCGGATCTGCGGGCCTGGGGGCGGGAAGCAGTGGGGCGGATGATCCCCGACGGGAACGGCGGATACGGCCGGCGCTTTTCACCGGAGGATTTCTACCTGTATCAGGTTGTCCATGAATACAAGCATTACGCGGAGGACGGGACGGGAATCCGATCCCTGCTGGATGTTTTCGTATATCTCCGGAAGACCCGGGTGGATCTGGACGTCGTCCGCCGGGAAGCGGAGAAGATGGGCCTGGGGGATTTTGAACGGGAAAACCGGGAGCTGGCCTTTGCGCTTTTCGAAGAGAAACCGTTGACGGAGGCGCAGCAGCGGATGCTGGACCGGTTCCTGCGGGACGGGGCCTTCGGAAGCTGGGAGAATCCCGTCCGGGAACAGGTGGCGGAGCTGGGACGGGGGAAATACTTCCTGTCCCGGCTGACCATGCCGAAGGAAAAGATGCTGGAGGAGTTTCCCCTGCTGCGGAAGGCGCCGGTGTTGTATCCGGTTTTCTGGGTGGGGCGGCTGGCCCGGGGTGTGTTCTTCCGCCGGAAAAAGCTGGCCATGCAGGTGAAGGCTTCCCTGGGAATGCTTCCCCCGGAAGAGAAAAACGGGAAGAGCAACAGACAGGATGAAGGGTGACCGGGAAAATGAAGCTGACGGTGGAGCTGGCCGGGGTGGCGATGGAAGTGACCTGCCGGCATGAGGAAAATGCGGCGTTCCTGGCGGCGTACCGGACGGACCGGGCGCCGGCCTTTTCCGTGGAGCCCGGGGAGGAGGACCTTATCCGGGCCCGGGAGGCGCTGAAAAGGCAGAAGGAGAAGGAAGGAATCCCGGGGGCCCGGTTCGCGGACCGGTTTGTGGAGAACAATGCGCTGCATGCCCTGATCTGCGAGAAGCTGGCGGCGGAGTTCGGGACGCTGCTGTTCCACGGGTCCGCCCTGTGCGCCGACGGGGAGGCCATCCTCTTCACCGCGCCCAGCGGTACGGGGAAAAGCACCCAGGCCCGGCTGTGGCGGGAGACCCTGGGGGACCGGGTCTGGATGATCAACGACGACAAGCCGCTGCTGCGCAGGACGGAGGGCCGGGTACGGGCCTTTGGGACGCCCTGGGACGGGAAGCACCATCTGAGCCGGAATGCTTCGGCGCCGCTGCGGGCGATCCTGGAGGTGCGGCGAAGCCGGGCCAACCGGATCGAGCGGATCAGCCCGGCGGAGGCCTTCGTTGTCTGCGCCCGGCAGGGATTTTTGTCGGAGAGACCGGAAACCCGGGCAAGGGTGTTCGCAGCGGAGAAGGAGCTTTGCCGGGAAATACCCTTCTACCGGCTGTGGTGCAACATGGACCCGGAGGCGGTCCGGGTGGCCTGGGAAGGCGTGACGGGAACAAAACTGCTTCCCGGAAGCCATCCGCGGGAGGATGCCCCGGAGGATCAGGAAATCAGCCGCACAGGGCAGGAGGAGGCTTGAGGATTCAGCATGAAGGAGCTGCGGGAACAGGATCCGGCTCTGCGGAAGATCCTGCCTCCGGGGAAAATTGACCCGGAGAAGAAGTTTATTCCTTCCCGGTTTGCCTTTCCGGCGGAAGGCGTCTGGTTTCATCTGCTGACGCGGCAGATGGTTTCCCTGTCCCGGGAGATGCCGGAAAGCATTTCCGGGGCGGAGCTTTTGCAGGACGAGGAGAGGAAGCGGCTGGCGGAGGGATATTTTCTTGTGCCGGAGGACAAGGATGAGACCGGGTTTTATCTTGGAGTTTATCAGATCCTGCACGCGCTGATCCGCAAAAAGGGCGTCCGGAGCTACACCATCCTGCCCACCTCCGCCTGCAACGCCCGGTGCGTGTACTGCTTTGAGCGGGGGCGGAGACAGGTCGCCATGACACAGGAGATCCTGGACCGGACCGTCGAATTCATTCGGCGGACCCGCGCGGATGGAGAGATCGGAATCCGGTGGTTCGGGGGAGAACCGCTGCTGGCGGCAGACCTCATCGACAGCCTGTGCGGCCGGCTCCGGGAGGAGGGCATCCCCTTTGCCAGCGGCATCACCACCAACGGCAGCCTGCTGCGGGAGGAGCTGGCGGACCGGATGCGCACCCGGTGGAATCTGAAGCACGCCCAGGTTTCCATGGACGGAAACGAAGCGGATTACATCGCCCGGAAGCGCTACCTGCGGGAGACGGACGCCTATCATGCGGCGCTGCGGGGAATCCGGATGCTGGCGGAGCGGGGCATCCGGGTGGACGTGCGCTGCAATGTGGACGAGAAGAATCTGGAGGGAATCGGAGACTTCCTACGGGACCTGGCGGAAGCCGTCCCCGACCGGAGCGGGGTGGATGTGAGCCTGAGCCTTTTGAACCAGGTCCGGGAAGGCGGCCGGGCACCAGAGATGACCCGGCGGATCGCGGAGATGCGGCCCCTGCTGAGGGAATACGGCTTCGGGCTCCGGGATTCCCGGTTCACCCTGGGCAACCTGCGGAATTTTCACTGCATGGCGGATCTGGGAGATGTGGTGATCGACGCGGAGGGCGGACTGTATGGCTGCGAGCACTGCGTGGAAGAGAGCCGGATCGGCGATCTGCGGGAGGGAACCTGGGAAGGGGAAAGGCAGGAAGCCTTCTGCGGGACACGCCAGGTGCGGCCGGCCTGCCAGGACTGCCCCTTTCTGCCCGCCTGCACCCCCTTCGCCTCCTGCCCCGTGCAGGATACGCGGTGCCGGGAGACGAAGGAATTTCTGCTGAGGGAGCAGATCCGGGACTATCTGGCCCGGGGCCGGAGCGGGGAGGAGCCGGCGGAGGAGAAAGCGGAATGCTGAAGGAATGACAGGAGCAGCTCAAGGAGGAAAACCGGATGAAACTGAAGGACAGCTTTATGACGCAGGAGGTGGACGGCATCCAGTTTCTGGTGCCGGTGGGACAGGAATACTTCAGCGGGATTGTCCGCAGCAACCCCACCGCGGCCTTCATCGTGGACCGGCTGAAGCAGGACACCTCGGAGGAGGCCATTGTGGAGGCCATGAGCCGGGAATACGACGCGCCGCGGGAGAGGATCGCGGCGGATGTGGCGGAGATTCTGGGCATCCTGCGGCGCATCCGCGCGCTGGAGGAATAAAGAAACGTGCCGTCAGCGGGATTGCCTTTTCCGGAAACCCATGGTATGATCGATCGGGCTCCGAAAAGCTGAAGCGGAGCGGATTGTTCCGGAAATGGAAAGGAAAAAGATGGAGACAACCTATGTTTGCGGGCACCGGAATCCGGACACGGATTCCATCGTATCTGCCATGGCCTATGCCGCGCTGCGGAACGCCATGGGCGACAATGAATATATCCCGGTGCGGCTGGGGCATCTGAACGACGAGAGCCGGTTTCTGCTGGACCGGTTCGGGTTCAAGGCGCCGCTGTTTCTGACCAATGTGCGGACCCAGGTGCGGGACATCGACTTTGACCGGCCGCCGCGGATCAGCGTGAGCGTGCCGGTGAGCCGGGCCTGGGAGATCATGCAGGAGAATCCGAACCTGAGCGCCGTGCCGGTCACCCGGGAGGACGGCACCCTGTACGGGATGATCACCGCCGGGGGCATCGCCGAGAGCGACATGCGGTCCATTCAGGATCCCATGGTGCAGGACGCGCCGATCTTCAACGTGCTCTCCGCCCTGGAGGGCCGGATCCTGAACTGCGAGGAGAATGTTTTTGACAGCATTTCCGGCGAGGTGACCATCATGCTGCCTGCCGCCGGGGATTCCCTGGGCCGGATCCATGCCGGATCCGTGATCCTCTGCGGACAGCAGGAGGACGTGGTGGAGCGGGCCCTGGAGCAGAAGGCGGGCTGCGTGATCCTCTGCCAGAGCAGCCTGGCGGAGAAATACTACGGGATTTCCTCGGAGACCTGTCTGATCTCCACCCCCTGCGATGTGTGGCGGGCGGCGAGGATGCTCTATCAGGCCATGCCCGTGAGCCGGGTGGCCCAGAGCGAGAACATCGTGAGCTTCCACCTGGAGGACTTCCTGGACGACGTGCGGGAGGCGGTGCTGAAGAGCCGGTACCGCAGCTATCCCGTGCTGGACCAGGAGGGAAAGGTGGTCGGAACCCTGAGCCGGTACCATCTGCTGCAGCCGAAGCGGAAGCGGGTGGTGCTGGTGGACCACAACGAGCGGGGCCAGGCCATCGAGGGTCTGGAGCAGGCGGAGCTGATCGGGATCATTGACCATCATCGGCTGGGAGATGTGGAAACGGGATATCCCGTGTTCATGCGCAACGAGCCGGTGGGCTCCACCACCACCATCATCGCCACCATGTATCAGGAGCAGGGGCTGATGCCCGGAGAGAAGCTGGCGGGGCTGATGGCGGCCGCCATCATCAGCGACACGGTCATGTTCAAGTCTCCCACCACCACGCCCCGGGATCACCGGATCGCGGAGCGGCTGGCGAGAATTGCGGGGCTGAACCTGGAGGAGCTGGGGCGGGAGGTTTTCTCCGCCAGCTCCGCGGACAAGCCGGCGAAGACCCTGCTGATGACCGATTTCAAGGAATTCCACCTGGCGGATCACCGGCTGGGCATCAGCCAGATCATGACCATGGACGCCTCGGCGCTGACGGGCCGGAAGGAGGAATTCCTGCAGGAGATGGCTGCCCTGCAGGAGGAACGGAAATACGACATGACCATCCTGATGATCACGGATGTGCTGCGGGAGGGGACGGAGGTGCTCTTCACCGGAGACAAGGAAATCATCCGTCAGGCCTTCTTTCTGCCGGAGACTGGGGAGCACAGCGTCTTCTTGAAGGGCGTGGTTTCCCGGAAGAAGCAGATGGTGCCCGCCCTGGCGCAGCTCTGGGGCTGAGAAGCTCCCGGGCGGCCGGGAAGGGCGGAGGACAAAGCATCAGCGGACATACGAAAAGGGACCGGAGCGCTGTGCCCGGTCCCTTTCCCTGTGTCCGCTTACTTCTTGATCCAGAGGTATTCCCCGGTCCGGATCATGTTGGTGGACTTGTCGATGTGGGGGTTCCACTCCCGGATCTTCCGCCAGTTGGCGATGCCGTACCGCTTGGCGATCTTGATCAGGGTGTCGGAGATGCCGACCTTGTGCTGGATCCAGCCAGCCCGGTCCTTCTGCTTCGTGAAATGCCGCGCGCCGCCGGCCGCTTCTTCCATCTCGTCCAGGTTCAGTTCCACCATTTCATTCTTGAGCTCTTCCATTTTCTTTCCCTTTCCCGCCTTTGGCGGCCTTTCATTCAGCGTTTCGCGGGAGCTTCTTTGCTCCATCCGTTCCTTGATACGTGCCTCCCGGGGAGGCTGGCAGCTGTCCGCCGGATTTCCCGGCAGATTTTTTTACTTGCGGATCCAGAGGTACTCGCCGTTGATGATCATGTTGGTCTTGTGGTCAATGTGGGGATTCCACTCGCGGATCTTCCGCCAGTCGCCGATGCCGTACTTCTTGGCGATCTTGATCAGGGTATCCCCGGCCACCACCTTGTGCTGGATGTAGCCGGCCTTGTCCGCCTGCTTGCTGAAGTGCCGCGCGCCGCCGGCCGCTTCTCCCATTTCCTCCAGGTTCAGTTCCACAGCTTCCATCATGTTCTCTTCCATTTTATTTTTCCTTTCCCGCCTTCCGGCGTTTCAAAATTGTGGTTGCCCGCAGGAGCTGTTTTGCTCCTTGCACCTTTTGATACGGAGGTACCTGAAAGGATGGCAGAGAAAAAACGGATTTTTCTGAAAAAATTATCAAATCCGGATTTCCGCCCCCGGACAGGGCTCCGATCTTCTTTATTATAGCACAGGATCCTGCCGTGTAGCAAGGCAAAACGCGCGGTGCGTCTGCCAAATACCGGGAACGGCGTTTCCGGGGCCCGCATCCTGCAAGCAATGCACGGCGGCCGTGAAAAGGAACGACGGGCTCTCCGGGCGGAAGCCTGCGGGGAAGGGAGCCGGGCTGCGGCGAGGAGAAAAGTGAAAATAATTCTCAGTTTCCCTTGACAGCGCAAGGCAAAAGCATATAATTGAAAACGTTTCTCAATTTGGAAGGGAAGTGCGGACGGATGACAGGGAAGACGGGATACCGGACCCGGGCCCAGGAGGAGCTGCTGGCGTATCTGCGGTCCACGCCGGGGGTGCACCATACCGCGGCGGAGCTGAAGGAGCATTTTTCCGCCCAGGGGAATCCCATCGGGACGGCCACGATCTATCGTCAGCTGGAGCACTTTGTGGAGGACGGGCGCATTCAGAAATACCTGACGGGCTCCGGGGACAGCGCCTGCTACGCCTTTGTGGAGAACACGGAGGCCTGTGAAAGCCACTTTCACTGCAAGTGCGAGGAGTGCGGCCGGCTGATTCATCTGGACTGCGACGAGCTGCGGGAGATCCGGGCGCATCTGCTGGCCCACCACGGGTTTTCCTGGGATACCCGGAGGACCGTGTTCTACGGGCTGTGCGGGGAATGCAGGAGCCGCCTGACGGCGGACGAGGCGGAGGAAGGCTGAGCGGAAAGCCACCGGCCGGAATCCGGATATCGGCTATCAAAGAAGGAAACAATCAAAGGAAACAATCGGAGGAAGCTTTATGGCGCTGCTGGCTTGCAGGGACCTGGTTCTGGGATACGACGGGCATCCCGTGCTCTCCGGGGTCCGGTTTGAGATCGGCTCCGGGGACTATCTTTGCATCGTCGGGGAGAACGGAAGCGGGAAGACCACCCTGATGAAGACGATCCTGGGGCTGCAGAAGCCCTTGGGAGGGACCATTTCCTTCGGGGAAGGGCTGCGGCAGAACGAGATCGGATATCTGCCCCAGCAGACCGAGGTGCAGAAGGATTTTCCCGCCACGGTGCAGGAGATTGTGCTCTCCGGCTGCCAGGCCCGGATGGGAAAGCGGTTCTTCTACAGCCGGGAGGAGCGGAAGCTCGCCCGGGAAAACATGGAGCGGATGGAGCTGACGGACCTGGCGAAGCGGTGCTACCGGAACCTTTCCGGGGGCCAGCAGCAGCGGGTGCTGTTGGCGCGGGCTCTGTGCGCCACCCGGAAGCTGCTGGTGCTGGACGAGCCGGTTTCCGGCCTGGATCCCCATGTGACGGCGGAGATGTATGCCCTGATCCGGAAGCTGAACCGGGAGGACGGCATCACGGTGATCATGATTTCCCATGACCTGAACGTGGCGGTGCAGGAGGCCAGCCACATCCTGCACGTGGGGATGGACCTGTTCTTCGGCACCACGGAGGAATACCTGGGGTCGGAGCTGGCCCGGCGGTTCCTGCCGGTCCGGAAGGGAGGGGAAACGGCATGATCGAAACCATTGCCATGTATCTGCAGTATCCCTTCGTGCGCTATGCCCTGATCGTGGGGGTGCTGATCGCCCTGTGCTCCTCGCTGCTGGGGGTGACCCTGGTGCTGAAGCGGTTTTCCTTCATCGGGGACGGGCTGTCCCATGTGGCCTTCGGCGCCATCGCCATCGCCAGCGTGCTGCACCTGACGGATGAGATGCTGCTGGTGATGCCGGTGACGGTGATCTGCGCGGTGCTGCTGCTGAAGACCGGGCAGAACACCCGAATCAAGGGGGACGCGGCCATCGCCATGATTTCCGTGGGGGCTCTGGCCCTGGGCTACCTGCTGATGAACCTCTTTTCCACCGGCAGCAACCTGGCGGGGGATGTGTGCTCCACGCTCTTCGGCTCCACCTCGATCCTGACCCTGTCCCAGGCGGAGGTCTGGCTCTGTGCGGGGCTTTCCCTGACGGTGGTGGCGATCTTCGTGCTGTTCTACAACAAGATCTTCGCAGTGACCTTTGATGAGAATTTTGCCCGGGCCGCCGGCACCCGGGTGGAGGCCTACAACCTGCTGATCGCGGTGGTGGTGGCGGTGATCATCGTGCTGGCCATGAACCTGGTGGGGTCCCTGCTGATCTCCGCCCTGATCATCTTCCCGGCCATGTCCGCCATGCGGGTGTTCCACAGCTTCAAGGCGGTGACCATCTGCTCGGCGGTCCTGTCGGTGGCCTGCGCCCTGGCGGGCATCCTGATCTCCATCGTGGGCGGGACGCCGGTGGGCTCCACCATCGTGGCGGTGGATATATTCGCTTTCCTGGTGTGCCTGCTCATCGGGCGGATCCAGGGAAACGGAAACTGAACCCAAAGGAAAAGCTGCCTCCGGCGCAAAGAAACAGTTGTGCCGGGGGCAGCTTTTCATTATAATGAACGAAAGAAAAAAATCCGCGGCGGGGCGGAATCAATAAAGGAGGAACAGCGGCATGGCGGCGAAGAAGGTAGGAGAGCTGATCCGGGAGGCCAGGACGGCAAAGGGCCTGACCCAGGAGAAGCTGGCGAAGGCGGCGGGGGAGAAGCTGACGGCGGCGGATATCAGCAAATGCGAGCGGGGCGAGGC
>CAZRLU010000013.1:0-22895 GCA_964600995.1 uncultured Oscillospiraceae bacterium
GACTGCTGCAGTAGTCAAAAATTCTGCAGCAGTCCCTTTCTAAAAAATGAGTTTATTGAGGAAAGATTCCCATCTTTTATGTCATCTTTGTAAAAAATTATATAAAAACCACCCGTTGTACACATCTGTTTGCTGTGCTATGCTTTTATCCAGAAGAGTATGAAAATCAGAACACGTGGATTGCTGACGAGGGGGTCCCCGTACCTTTGATAAGCGCCGGGAGAGGTTTTCCGCCGGCGGACGCGTGGAAATTGTCATGGCGGAGGAGGATACCATGAAAGCCATCCGGATTCCTTACGGGAAAGGATTTCAGACGCTGCATGCGGCGGAGGAGCGGCTGCAGGCCGTAATCCTGCCGAAGCATCCGGAAGACAGCGGGGAGGATCAGGGGGAGATCGCACGCCGGGCTTTGGAGAATCCCATCGGCAGCGTCCGGCTCCGGGAGCTGGCCGAGGGGAAGAGCCGGGTGCTGATCATCTCTTCGGACCATACCCGCCCGGTGCCCAGCCGGATCACCATGCCGCTGCTGCTGTCGGAAATCCGGGAGAGGAATCCCCGGGCGGAAATCACCATCCTGATCGCGACGGGCATGCACCGGCCGACGACACCGGAGGAGATTCTGAACCGATACGGGCCGGAGATCGCAAAGCGGGAGCGGATCGTGGTACACCGGGCCCAGGCAGAGGAGGAGATGGCGGATTTCGGCACCCTGCCTTCCGGAGGAAAGCTGCTGCTGAACCGTTTGGTGAAGGAAGCGGACCTGGTGGTGTCGGAGGGATTCATTGAACCCCATTTCTTCGCGGGCTTTTCCGGAGGCAGAAAGAGCATTCTGCCGGGGGTGGCTTCCGCCCGGACGGTGCTCTGGAACCATAACTCCATTTTTATCCGGGATGCGCGGGCCCGGCAGGGCTCCCTGCAGGGGAACCCGATCCATGAGGACATGGTGTTCGCGGCCCGGCAGGCGGGGCTGGCCTTCATCCTGAATGTGATTCTGAACGAGAAAAAAGAGGTGATCGCGGCCTTCGCCGGAGATCCGGAAAAGGCCCATGAGGAGGGCTGCCGGGTCTGCGGGGAGATGAGCCGGGCGGAGCCGGTGGTATCGGATATTGCGATTTCCTCCAACGGCGGATATCCGCTGGATCAGAACCTGTATCAAAGCGTGAAGGGCATGACCGCCGCGGAGGCCTGCGTGCGGCCCGGCGGGGCGATCATTATGAACGCGGCTCTGGGAGACGGACATGGAGGGGAAAGCTTCTACCGCTGGTTCAAAGATCGGCCGGATGCGAAAACCGTAAGCAGGGACATCGAGGGCATTCCGCCGGAGAAGACAATCATGGATCAGTGGGAGGCACAGATCCTGGCTCGCATTATGGAGAAGGCGATCTGCTGGCTAGTCACGGGAAAGGAAAACCGGCAGCTGGCGGAGGAGATGCACTTCAGATGGGCGGAGAGTGCGGACTCGGCCCTGAAGGAAGCGACGGAGCTGCTGGGAGAAGAATCCACCATCACCGTGATTCCGGACGGGGTCGGCGTGATTCTGTAAAAGGAGTCAGCATTTTCGTTCGGCCAACGCCAGGATCTGTATCAGCAGCGCGGCTTCCATTGCTTTCACGCAATCCGCGGAGAGATGGAGAGAAAGTGCGCTATACCAGGGCTATTGCAACCGGCAGATCACGGGAGGGAGAAGCGGAATGTCCGGAAAGCATGCGGTGGAATACAGACTCCAGGTTCCTTCCTGCGGGGTGACGCTGAAAAGCGGAAGGCTGTCGGAAGCTTACGAAAATAATATCCGGTTTCTGAAGGGCTTTGATACGGACCGGATGATGTACTGGTTCCGGGTTCATGCGGGAAAAGATGCTCCGGGCGCTCCGTATGCCAGCGGAACCGGTCATTTCGAAAACAATCTTCACGGGCAGACCGTGGGTGAGTTCCTGATGGGCGCCTGTACAGCCCTGCTGTGGAAGGAAGACCGGGAGCTGCGGGATAAGGTCCGGGCACTGCTGGACGAGCTGAAGCATTATCAGGAGCCGGACGGTTTTCTGCTTCCGGTGGACCGGAAAACATTCCGGACGAAAGAGTATCCGAATTATACACGGGCCTGGCTGACCTTTGGCCTGCTGGACGCGGGCTATGCCGGGGAAGAGGAAGGCTTCCGGCTGGCCCGGGGAATGGGGGATTCCTTCAATCATAGCGAAGTGCTTCCCTATGTAAAGGATCTGAATCTGGGATTTCAGGGAATTCTGGCCAATACAAGGCTGTATGATTCACCCGTCGGAAAATGGGAAGATATGGAGACAGCGATCAGGTATTACCAGGAGGACTGGTGGCTGGATCAGGTGATCGCGGACGATCAGAGAGCCATCTATGATCATCCCGGGAACCATCCGCATTCCACCCTGTTGACGACATTGGAAGGGTACTGCGATCTGTACCGCGCAACCGGAAAGGACAAATATCGTCAGGCGGTGAAGCATGCGCTGCGGATGTATGAGGACAAATGGCAGCATGTCGGCGGTGGAATCGCGATGTGCGAACAGGATGTGTTCTGGCCCGGATGCAACTGGTTATCGACAGATCATCATTATAACGAACTGTGCTCCACAAATTTCTGGATCCTGCTGAATCAGAGAATGCACAGGCTGGAGCCGGAGAACACCCATTATGTGGACGAGATGGAAAACTCCCTGTACAACGTTCTCCTGGGTGCGCAGGTTGCGGACCGCGGGTTCCACTATTTCAATTTTCTGCAGCAGAACAAAGACTGGCGCTATCTGGACAGGGCGACGTGCTGCGCGTCTCTCGGAACAAGACTGTGCGGACTGCTGCCTCAGTTCCTGTATACATTTGATGATCATACCGTCTGCGTGGATATTTACGCGGACAGCGAAGCGGAGCTTCCCAACGGCGCATCGGTCCGGACGGAAACCGATCTGCCCGATCAGGGCTATGTCCGGGTCACGATCACGAAAGCGGAACGGCCTTTCACGCTGAAGCTGAGGATGCCGCGCTGGGCGTCGGAGGATGGACGGTCTACCTATCTCACGCATCCGGACGTTAAAGCGGGCGACGCGTTTGAATTGGATCTGCCGATGAAATTCCGGACGACCCGGTATACCGGCGGAGAGGAAATCCCGCATAAGGAACGATATGCGGTCGAGTACGGCCCTCTGCTGTATGCGGCGCTCGGCGCGCCGAATCCGCTGACGGTCCGCTTTGATCCGGAGCATCCGGAGCAGTGGCTGGAGCCTCAGCCCGGTGCGAAACGAACCCTGAAGCTGAAGGGGGACCGGATGCATACCTACATGGCCTATGCGGACATTCACGACGAACCGTTTGACGTGTATCCGATTGTGGACTGGCCATAAGAATAAAAGCCGTGATCCCGGACGGGGTCGGCGTGATTCTGTAAACGAAGAGGGAAAAGGGGGCAGGATCGTTTGAACATCTTTGTATGCCTGAAGCAGGTGCCGGCGACCAACAAGGTGCAGGTGGATGAAAAGACGGGGGTCCTGAAGCGGAGCGGCGTGGCCGGCAAGATGAACCCCTTTGACCTGTATGCGCTGGAAAGCGCCCTGCGGCTGCGGGAGCAGCACGGGGGAAAGATCACGGTGGGCACCATGGGCCCGCCCCAGGCGGCGGCCATCATCCGGGAAGCCTACATGATGGGGGCGGATGAGGGCTATGTGTTTTCGGACCGGCGGCTGGGCGGCGCGGACGTGCTGGCCACGGCCTATACCCTGAGCCAGGCGATCCGGAGCGTGGGGGATTTTGACCTGATCCTCTGCGGCAAGCAGACCACCGACGGGGATACGGCCCAGGTGGGCCCGGCCATCGCGGAATACCTGGGGATTCCCCATGCGGCCTGGGTATCCCGGATCACCGTATGCGGGGACGGGGTGCAGGCGGAGCAGCAGCTGCAGGACGTGATTGAGACGGTGCAGATGCCCTTCCCCTGCCTGATCACGGTGGAGCAGGATATCTGCGTTCCCCGGCTTCCGAGCCTCAAGAAGGCCCGGGAGGTGGCGGACCGGCCGGTGCAGATCCAGGGGCTGGACAGCTTCCTGGACACGGATGAAGCCCATTACGGGCTGGCAGGCAGCGCCACCCAGGTGGAGCGGATTTTTCCGCCGGAAAACAAGACGGAGCATGAGACCTGGGAAGCGGGGAACAACGCGGAGAGGCTGGAAGCGCGGCTGAAGGCGTGGAAATTCATCTGAGGAGGGGAAGCGGATGGCGAAGATTGCGTTGCTGGAGAGAAAGTGCTCCGGATGCGGCCGGTGCGCCGAGGGCTGCCCCTTCGGGGCGATCTCCATGAAGGAAGGGAAGCCGGACATCAACGAAGCCTGCAGGGTCTGCGGGATCTGCGTGAAGAACTGCCCCTGCGGGGCGATCATCCGGCTGGAAACCCGGGTGGAAAGCGTGGATAAGAGTCAGTGGAAGGATATCCTGGTTTTCGCGGAGGTCAGCGGCGGGCGGCTGCATCCGGTGAGCCTGGAGCTGATCGGCAAGGCCCGGGAGCTGGCGGAGCCGGTGGGGTTCCGGGTGAAGACGGTGCTGGTGGGCAGCGGAATCACGGAAACGGCGGAGGAGCTGCGGCATTACGGCGTGGCGGAGGCTGCCGTATACGACGATCCGGAGCTGGGTTATTTCCGGGCGGATGTATACGCGGACTGCGTGGAGGACTACATCCGGGCCATCCGGCCCAGCGTGGTGCTGGTGGGGGCCACCTCCCTGGGGCGCAGCCTGGCGCCCCGGCTGGCCACCCGGTTCCGCACGGGGCTCACGGCGGACTGCACCTCCCTGGAGATGCGGGAGAACACGGACCTGGTGCAGATCCGGCCGGCTTTCGGCGGGAACATCATGGCCCAGATCATCACCACCCATACCCGGCCCCAGTTTGCCACGGTCCGCTACAAGGTGATGAACAGCCCGGCCCGGGAGGAGGAAGCCTCCGGGACAGTTGTAGTACGGAAAATCCCGGAAAGAATCCGGAAGAGCAGGACCACCTGCGTGGAGGTGAAGGCGGTGCCGCCGGCCAGGAGCATCTCGGATGCGGAGATTCTGGTGGTGGGCGGCCGGGGGCTGCAGAAGGAAGCGGACCTGGGCATGATCCGGGAGCTGGCGGGCCTGCTGGGCGGCGACTGGGCGACCACCCGGCCCCTGGTGGAGAAGGGTTGGGCCGGGAACGACCGGCAGATCGGGCTTTCCGGGCGCACGGTGCGGCCGAAGCTGATCATCACCTGCGGGGTCAGCGGCGCGATCCAGTTCACCTCCTGCATGAAGGGCAGCGAGCATATCATCGCCATCAATCAGGACCGGAGCGCACCGATCTTTGAGACGGCGCATATCGGGATTGTGGACGATCTGTACCGGGTGGTTCCGGAGCTGATCAGGAGGCTGAAGGAGGCGCGGGCATGAAGAAGTTCAATCCTGTGACGGAAGCGGACCTGGATTTTTTCCGGGAAGTGATGCCGGGACGGGTTTTTTCCGGGGAGGAGATCTCCACGGATTACGACCATGACGAGATGACGGAATACGGGCATTACCTGCCGGAGGCGGTGCTGCAGGCGGAGACGGCGGAGGAGATCAGCCGGGTGCTGGCATATTGCAACGCGCATCGGATCGCCGTGACGCCCCGGGGAGCGGGCACCGGGCTGTGCGGAGGCTGCGTGGCGCTGCACGGCGGCGTGGTGCTGAGCACGGAGCGGATGAAAAAGGTGCTGGAAATCGACCAACGGAACATGACGGCCACCCTGGAGCCGGGCGTGATCCTGATGGAATTTCCCCGGTACCTGGAGGACACGGGGCTGTTCTATCCGCCGGATCCGGGGGAGAAGACGGCCACCCTGGGCGGAAACATCATGACCAACGCCGGCGGCATGCGGGCGGTGCGCTACGGGGTGACGCGGGACTACGTGCTGGGCATGCAGGTGGTGCTGGCGGACGGCAGCATCCTGGAGCTGGGCGGAAAGAACGTGAAGACCTCCTCGGGATACAGCCTGATCGATCTGATGATCGGCTCGGAGGGAACCCTGGGGATTCTGACCCGGCTGACGGTGAAGCTGATTCCGGAGCCGAAGATGAACCTTTCCCTGCTGGTACCCTTTGACGACCTGGATGCCTGCATCAGCGCGGTGCCCCAGGTGCTGGGATGCGGATGCGACCCCACGGCGGTGGAGTTTATGGAGCGGGAGGTGATCTCCTGCGCGGAGACCTACCTGGGGAAACAGTTTCCGGACAGCTCGGCGGACGCATACCTGCTGATCCGGCTGGATGGAGCGAGCCGGGAGGCGATCCAACCCTCAGTGGACACGCTGACGGACCTGCTGCTTTCCATCGGGGCGAAGGATGTGCTGCTGGCGGACACGGACGAGCGGAAGGAAAGCATCTGGAATGCCCGGGGAGCCTTCCTGGAGGCGATCAAGAACTCCACCAGCACCATGGACGAATGCGACGTGGTGGTGCCCCGGGATCTGATTCCGGCCTTTGTGCGGCGCAGCATGGAGATCGAGCGGGAGACGGGGGTGACGATCCGCTCCTTCGGGCACGCGGGAGATGGAAACCTGCATATCTATGCCTGCAGGGAAGACATGTCCGAGGAGAAATGGAAGAAGGCGGTCACCGAGGTGATGGACCGGCTGTACGCCGAGGCGGAGAAGATGAACGGGGCCGTTTCCGGGGAACACGGCATCGGCCACGCGAAGCGGAAATATCTGGAGCAGAGCGTGGGGGAGCGGCAGATGCAGCTGATGCGGGGCATCAAGCAGGCCTTTGACCCGGAGGGCATCCTGAATCCCGGGAAAGTGGTGTGAGGAAAGAAACGGAACGAAGCAGGCCGGATGATTCCGGAGAGATTCGGAGGATGGAATGGAGATCATTCAGGAGAAGCTGGAAACCGCTGTTCAGGACAGCGCGGAGGTGCTGGTTATCGGAGGCGGCATCGCGGGAGTCGCCGCGGCGCTGGCGGCCCGCCGGCAGGGACAGGATGTGATCCTGATCGAGAAGAATGCCCTCTTCGGAGGCCTGGCTACCAACGGGCTGATCAGCTGGTATGAGCCCCTGTGCGACGGGCAGGGGAACCAGCTGATCCGGGGACTTGCGGAGGAACTGCTGTGGCTGTCCTTCCGCTACGGCCCCGACTCCCTGCCCTCGGCCTGGAAGAATCCCGGAGGGCCGGCGGATAAAAAGAAGATGCTTCCCGTGAAGCATCATCAGGAATACGGCCGGTACGCCACCTATTTTTCCCCGACCCTGTTTCAGCTGGCGCTGGATGAGATCCTGCAGCGGGAGGGTGTCCGGATCCATCTGTGCATGACGGCGGCAAGGCCCCTGATGGGGGAGGGGAAATGCTGCGCCGGCGTGGCGGCGGAGAGCGTATCCGGGCGGCAGGCCTTCCTGGGGAAGGTGATCGTGGACGCCACGGGAAGCGCCTCCGTGCTGGCCGGGGCGGGGGTTCCCTGCGTGGACGGCAGCAACTTCTTTTCCTTTGTGGCGCAGGAGATGGGCACCGAGGCGGCACAGAACATTCTGAGCCGGAGAAAGTGGCATTCCATCGGCTCGGACCTGTTCGGAAACGGGCATCCGGAGGGATACCCCCATTACGCCGGCACCACCAATGAGGAGGAAACCGCATTCCTGCTGGAGGGGAGAAAACAGCTGCTGGAGGAGATCCGGAACCGGGACAGGATGCGGACGGATGTGACGGCGCTGCCGTCCCAGGCCCAGTTCCGGAAAATCCGCAGGCTGTCCGGCGGATATACGCTGCGGGAGGAGGACTGCCGGCAGCATCACGCCCGGTCCGTGGCGCTGCTGAGCGATTTCGACCGGCCGGGGGACTGGTATGAGGTGCCCTTTGAATGCCTGTATCATCCCGACTTCCCCAACCTGCTGGCGGCCGGAAGGATGATCTCGGCGGAGGGATGGGCCTGGGACGCGGTCCGGGTCATTCCGGCCTGCGCCGCCACCGGCGAGGCGGCGGGCATCGCCGCGGCCATGGCGGCGGAGAAGGAGGTTCCGCTTTCCCAGGTATGTATTCCGGAGCTGCAGGACAGAATCCGGCAGCGGGGCGGACTCCTTTTCCGGACGGAGGCGGAATGAAGCGGAAAAGAAAACGCGGAGATCGGCTCTCCGCGTTTTTCAATGGACGAAGGAGAAGGGGTTTCCCTCTCCCAGATGGGTGTGGATCAGCTTTTCGAATTCCTTCCGGGAGGCGACGCCGGAGTCTGAGAAAATCTTATGCAGGCGGTAACGCAGGGTGCTGGAGGAGATATAATATTTTTCCTCTATTTTTTCATAGCTTTCATGATCCAGAAGGGAACGGATGATGCGCATATCCAGCTCGTCCCGCTGGGAGAGACAGTAGTCCAGGCCCACCAGGGCGGAGATCACCGGATTGTTGTAGAACCGGTCCGCGCTCAGGGTGCCGGAGGCGGGCCGGATTCCCGCGTCGGAGGGATGCATCTCCGTGGACTCCCGGACCAGGATCCGGCTTGGAACGGTGATCTTCAGCGAGGTGCGCTCCGTTCTGCCGCTGGCCATGAGAAAGCGCCAGACCTGATAGGTCTGCTCCCCGACGCAGGGCATATCCATGGAAACGCTGGTGATGGAGGGCTGGGAATAGAGCCCGAGGGACATGTTTCCGAAGGAGGCCAGGTACAGATCCTCCGGGATCCGGATCCCGTTTTTCCGGCACTCGTTGAGCAGGCAGATGGCAATGACGTCATTGGGGCAGATGACCGCGTCATATCGCCGGCAGACGGTCAGGAAATCGGCGAAGCATTCGTGGGGATCGTGCTGCCAGAGCCACACGTCCTTCTCCCCCAGCAGCCGGCCCCAGGCGGCGACGGCGGACATGGCGGCGTGATAGCGGAAATTATCATTGATGGAGTTGAGCCCGAAGCCCACCAGGGCGATGGACTCTCTTCCGCAGTGATACAGGTAATTGACCAGCTGCTGGGTTTCGGCCCGCCGGGAGGGGGTTGCACAGGATACATCCGGGCCGAACTGCTCACAGTCGATGCCGCAGAGCACCACCGTGCGCCGGCTTTCCCGCATGAAGGCCAGGACCTCCTCGATCAGCGGCATGCTGATGCTGACCAGGATCATCACATCGGGAACGGCGGAGAGATCCGTCTGCCGCAGCTGGCGGGCGGAGAACAGCTGAACGTGCTGGCCACAGCGGGAGGCGGCGGACTTGATCCCCTGCAGGGCAGAGGCGTACTGGGTGGAAAACAGGGCATTTTCATCCGTAAAAACAGGAACAAAGGGCTCCTTCATGCCGCACCTCCTCTGCATTTATTTATGAAATCTCAAAAATATATTATAAACCTTTTTCATCTGTCCATCAAGACCATTTTTTTTGACATGCCGGGGCGGCGAATTCGCGTTGAGGGACGGCCGGCGATGCTCTACAATAAAAACGAACCTGAAAACCAGAGATAGAAAGAAGGGACCGCGATTGGAAGGATTTGTGGAATACGTTCCTCATATTTACCGGCTGGCCGTTCCGTTTCCGGGATGCTGGACAGGCGCCGTGCTGATTGACGGCGGGGAGAAGATCCTGATCGACAGCGGCGGATCCGCGGAAACCGTGGACTCCTGCATCGTTCCCGCGCTGAAGGAGCTGGGGTATACGCTGAAGGATCTTTCCTGGCTGACCTTCACCCATATGCACGGAGACCACGTGGGCGGATGCGGCAGGCTGAAGGAGCTGGCGCCGGGGCTGAAAATCGCGGTATTCGAAGAATCCCTGGAGCATATGCGGAATCCCAGAGCCTACTCCGCGGAGATCCGGGCCCGGTTCCCGGGATACAGCGCGCCGGTGCCGGACAGGCTGGACGGTGCGGAGCCGGACCTGCTGCTGAAGGACGGGGACAGGCTGGGGACGCTGCAGCTGCTGCATACCCCGGGGCACGACACGGACAGCTGCAGCTTTCTGGAGACAGAAACCCGGACGCTGATCACCGGGGACTCCCTGCAGCTGAACGGAACCGTGTCTCAGGGCTGCGCGCTGCTGATGGACGCAGGCCGCTACGGGGAGACCCTGCACCGGCTGATGGGACTGGAAGTTGAAAACATCCTCTGCGGGCATCCCTATCTTCCCCTGGGCGGGGAAGCCATCGGGAGAGAAGCGAGCCGGGCGTATCTGGAGGCCTGCGCGGCCTGCTATCACCACGACCGAGGATTTGTGGAGGGCATGATGGCCGCCGGCCGGACGGAGGCGCCGGAGATCGCCCGGGCGCTGATCCGCAGCGTGGGCGGCAAGGAGCCCGGATACCTGTTTTTACCCATGTACACTGTTACGGAATGCATGAAAAGAGGGGACAAAAAGTGACGGAGAAAAAAACGATTCTGATTACCGGCTCCTCCCACGGGATCGGGGCGGCCTGCGCGGAGGCCTTTGCCCGGGACGGATATGATGTGGGCATCAACTACTGCAAATCCCCGGAGGGCGCTGAGGAAACCGCGGAAAAATGCAGGGCTTTCGGGGCGGACGCCCAGATCTACCGGGCGGACGTGAGCAAAAGGGAGGACTGCGAGGCGATGCTGAACGCCTTCCTGGAGCACTACGGGAAGATCGACGTGCTGGTGAACAACGCGGGCGGGGCGCTGAAGATGCCCAAGGGCGGATTTGTGGACATGCCCATGGACTACTGGGACAGTCAGATCGACCTGAATCTGAATGCAGCAGCCTACTGCAGTCAGATCGCGGCCCGGAACATGATCGAGAAGGGAATCCACGGAGCGATCATCAACATCTCCTCCGTCCACAGCTTTGTGACCTGGGTGAAGAGAAAGCCGCTGCCCTATTCCGCGGGCAAGGCGGGGCTGAACATGTTCACCAAATCCATCGGGGTGGAGCTGATCAAGTACGGCATCAACGTCAACTGCATCGCTCCCGGGCTGATTTATACCAAGATCATGAGTCGCTATTCCGACCGGGACATTGAGGGCTTCAACCGCAAAATTCCGGCGGGGCACGGAGGCCAGCCGGAGGACATCGTGCATATGATCCAGTTCCTTGCGGACAAGGAGAAGAGCCGCTTCATCGTGGGGCAGACGATCGTCATCGACGGAGGACAGTCCATCGACGGGGCCATCGACTGCATGCTGGAAGACGAATACTGAGAGACGGAGAAAGGAAGGAAAAAACCGAATGGGAAAGAAGTATGAGGACATGCGCAGCTGCTGGGAATTCGGAGAAGCGTCGGAATGCCGCCGGGGACTGATGCTGGGAATGGGATATACGGAAGAGGAACTGCATCGCCCCCTGATCGCGGTGGTGGACAGCTGGAACGAATACAACCCGGGACATGTGCATCTGAACCAGCTGGCGGAAAGAGTCAAGCAGGGCGTGCGCGAAGCCGGCGGCCTGCCGCTGGAAGTGATGACCACGGCCATCTGCGACGGCATGGTGCTGAAGGATCCGAAATATATCGAGGTTCCCTCCCGAAACTCCATCGCGGACCAGGTGGAGCTGACGGTGGACGGGAACTTCTTCGACGGCATGGTGATGCTGTCCACCTGCGATTCCATCGTTCCCGGACATCTGATGGGGGCGGCCCGGCTGGATATCCCCACCATCATCATCACCGGCGGATACATGCCGCTGGGCACCTTCCGGGGAAAAGAGGTTGCCCATATCCGGGCCCAGGACAAGGTAGGCGCCATGGCGGAGGGCAAGATCGATCCGGAGCTGTATGACGGCCTGATCTCCCACAGCTGGGGAATCTGCGGCGGATGCACCTCCATGACCACTGCCAACTCCATGTGCATGATGGCGGAGGCCATGGGCATGACCCTGCCGGGCAACTCCTCCATGAGCGCGGTTTCCAGCGAGATCCGCAACCTGTCCTACCGGGCCGGCAAGCGGATCATGGAGCTGGTCCGGGAAGGAATCACCGCGCGGCAGATCATCACGCCGGAATCCATCCGCAACGCCATCGCCGTGGATATGGCGGTGGCCGGATCCTCCAACCTGATTCTGCACCTTCCCGCCATTGCCCAGGAGGCGGGGTACGATCTGCCCTGGTGGAAGGTGTTTGACGAGATGAGCAACACGGTGCCCCTGTTGAGCCATCTGATGCCCGGCGGAGAGTATTCCGTGAAGGACTTCGACCTGGCGGGAGGCATGCCGGCGCTGATGAAGAACCTGCTGCCCCGGCTGAACGGGGACTGCATGACCGTGAACGGCAAGACCGTCCGGGAGAACGTGGAGCACGCCGTAGTCTACAACGAGGACTGCATCCGGACCCTGGACAACCCGGTGATGAAGGAACCGGGCCTGGGCGTGCTGTACGGCAATCTGGCGCCGGAGGGATCCATCATCAAAATCGCCGCCGTGCCGGAGAACCTGATGCGCTTCCGGGGCCCGGCCCGGGTGTTTGACAGCCTGCAGGACGCCCTGGACGCGCTGCGGAGCGGAAAGATCCATGAAGGGGACGCCTGCGTGCTGCGCTTCCTGGGCCTGAAGGGCCGGTTCGGCACCACCGCCTTCACCTTCCAGGAGGAGCTGAAGGGCAAGCCGGAGCTGTATCATTCCTGCGCCATCATTACGGATGGCCGATTCTCCGGCGGAACCAGCGGACTTTCCGTGGGGTATGTGAGCCCGGAGGCCGCCCTGGGAAGCCCCCTGGCGGTGGTGCAGGAGAATGACCTGATCGCCATCGATATTCCGGAGAGATCCATTAACCTGTGCATCTCCGAGGAGGAGCTGAAGAAGAGGCTGGCCGATTTCCACTGGGAATTCCCGGGCGGAGACTACCAGCGGTATCTGCGCCTCTTCTCCCGGAATGTGGGATCCATGGCAAAGGGAGGCATTTGGGAAGTTTAAATGAAAACAGATGTGCTGATCCTCGGGGGCGGCCTGGCCGGCTTCACCGCGGCCAGGGAAGCCCTGGGGAAAAACCTTCGGGTCCTCCTGGCGGAGGATGGATACGGGGCCTCTCCCTGGGTGCACGGGTTCAACTGCCCCGTGCTCCCCGGGGACAGCCCGGAGCTTTTTCTGCAGGATACCCTGCGGAGCGGCCAGGGACTGAGCGAGCCGAAGCTGGCGGAGGCGCTGTGCGGGGATGCCCGGAAGGTGCTGGAGGAGCTCCGGAAGGAGGGCCTTGGCTTCAACCGGGATGCCGGGGGAGAATACCGGGCGATCCGCCCGCTCGGCGCATCCTGCCCCCGGGTGATTTCCATCGGGAATGAAACGGGGACCGCGATCCTGAAAAGGTTTGAAGAGGAGACGGAGGGACGCCTGGTCCGGCTTTCCCGGACCCGGGGCCTGCGGCTGCTGAAGGAAGGAAACCGGGTCTGCGGCGCCCTGCTGTTTGACGGCCGGGAAAAGAGATGGATCTCCGTTTTCGCCCGGGTGGTGGTGCTGTGCACCGGCGGATTCTGCGGAATCTTTCCCGTGACGACCAACAAGCGGGATTCGGGAGGGGACGGCATCGCCATGGCCTTTGAGGCGGGGGCGGAGCTGTGCGACCTGGAGTTTATCCAGTTTGAGCCCAGCGCTTCCGTCTGGCCTCCGGCCCTGAACGGAACCAGCATGATCACGACACTGTTCTTTGAAGGCGCCGTGCTCCGCAACGGGACAGGGGAGCGGTTCATGCTCCGGCACGGAGAGAACGCGGAAAGAGTCGGGAAGGATGTGCTGGCCCGCTGCATCGCGGAGGAGATCGCCGCAGGGCGGGGCACGGAGCACGGCGGCGTGTATATGGACTGCACCGGGGTGGATCCGGACGTGCTGGACCGGGATTACGCCATGTATGTGGAGCGGTACCGGCATGTGGGAATCGACCTGAAGCGGCAGATGATCGAGCTGGCGCCGGCACCCCACACCGCCCTGGGAGGCCTGCGGACCGACGAAACGGGACGGACTTCCCTGGAGGGACTTTTTGCCTGCGGCGAAGCGACGGGCGGCCTTCACGGCGCCAACCGGCTGGGGGGAAGCGGCGGCCTGGAGCCGCTGGTTTTCGGACACCGGGCGGGCAGATCCGCTGCGGCTTGGGCGGAAGGAACCGAAGAAGCGGAGGAGAGGGAAACGGAGATCCCCGAATGCGGGAAAGAATCCATCTCCGGGGAGCTGGAGGAAATCCGGCGGGAGATGCAGCGGATCCTGCGGGAAGACGCCGGGGTGATCCGGACGGAGACGGGACTCAGCACAGGACTGGCCCGGCTGAAGAGCCTGGAGGGGCGGACCTGGGAGATGCGGGGCCGGGATGAGATGGAGAACTTCCGACTGCTGCGCATGAGAAACGATCTGACGGCGGCGGAACTCCTGTTCCTGGCAGCCAGGGAACGGCGGGAAACCGTGGGATGCCATATCCGGGCGGATTATCCGGAGAGAGCGGAACAGCCGGAGAGAATTCTGCTCAGGAAGGCAGAAGACGGCCGGACGGAAGTTTTCAGGCGGAGGATAAGCGAATGAAGAAAGTGTTTGTGGTACCGAACCGGTATGTGGATTCCGTCATGCTGATGGGGATCGCCGTGCAGCTGGAGGACCGGGGCTTTGCCAGAAGGGCCAGCTGCGGGATGGGGACAAGCCAGAACCGGGATGTGCTGCAGGAGGATGGCTACGCCCTGCCGGAGGACATTGGCCGGGGCGACCTGATGATCGCGCTGGACTGCGATTCGGAGGAGGCGCTCCGGAAGGCCTTCGACGCGGCGCTGGAGCTGATCGCCAGCGGCGGCGGGGAGCGGAAGAAGTCCTACCATGACCTGAGCGAGCTGGAGGAGGGCGAATACGATGTGGCCCAGATCTCCCTTCCCGGCGCGGCGGCGCTGAAGGAAGCGCGCAAGGCCATCGACCGGCATATGGACGTGTTCATGTTCACGGCGGACGTGTCCCTGGAGGAGGAGCGGGAGCTGAAGGAATACGGACGGGATCACGGATGCCTGGTCATGGGACCGGACGCCGGCGTGGGCCTCCTGGGAGGCGTGGCCATGGCGGCCGGCAGCATCGTGCGGGAGGGTCCCATCGGAATCATCGGCGCCTCCGGGTCCGGATCCCAGGAGGTTGCCTGCCTGATCGAGCAGATGGGCAGCGGCGTGACCTGCATCCTGGGTACCGGAGGAAGGGATCTGAAGAAACAGGTCGGCGGAGTCTCCATGAAAGCGGATATGGAACGCCTGGAAAAGGATGAGGAGACGAAGGTGATCTGCCTGGTGTCCATGCTGGCGGACCGGGAAGTGATGGAGGAGGTGCTGCAGCAGGCGGACCGGCTGACCAAGCCGGTGGTGGCGGTTTTCCTCGGCGCGGATGAGGCGCTGTACCGGGGGCACCGGGTGACGGGAACCTTCAACCTGCAGGAGGCGGCCAAGGCCTGCGTGCGGATTGCCCACGGACGGGAGGGCACCGTTGGATGGACGGAGGAGGAACGGGAAGCCCTGGCGGAGGCTTGCACAAAGCGGCTAAGCCCCGGGAAAAAGTATTTCCGCGGCTTGTATACCGGCGGCACCTTCGCCGAGGAAACCCTGATGGTCTTCCGGGAATTCGCGCCGGAGGTCCGGCTGCACACGAACCGGGACAATACCCGGTATACCGCCCGGCTGAAAACCCATACCCAAAGCGAGGAGAACACGCTGCTGGACATGGGAGACCTGGATTTCACCGCCACCGCGCCCCATACGGTTTTTGACCCGGCACAGCGGATGCAGCGGTTCCGCCAGGAGCTGGAGGAGCCCCAGGTGGGGCTGATCGCCATGGATATTATCCTGGGACCTGGCGTGGCGCCGGACCCGGTTTCCTGCTACCTGCCCCTGATGCGGGCCCGGAAGGACACGGTCTTCGTCTGCGCCGTATGCGGCGGGGAAGGGGATCCCCAGGGGAAGGATTCCATCAGGGAAAAACTGCGGGAGGCAGGCGCCGTGGTGGCGGACAGCAACTATGAAAGCGCAAGGCTGTGCGCCGCAATCTGCAGAAGACTGGAGGAAAGAGAAAATGGAAGAAGCCAGGAAGAATGAAGCCGGGATCTATCACCGGAAGCCGGCGGTGGCCAATCTCGGAATCCTGATGTTTTACCGGGCACTGGAGGATCAGGACTGCAAATGCGTTCAGATTCAGTGGACGCCGGAGTATCAGCAGAGCGAGGAGATCGAGAGCCTGCTGGACGAGTTCTTATGAGAGGAAGGGCGCGGCATGGATATCAAGCAGAAAATCGCAGAGGCAAATCAGCGGGCAGCCCGGTGCCTGACGGAGAATGATCCCTACTGGGTGGATATCCGTCCGGCGGGGGAATGCGTGGAGGGCCTGGAGGACCATATGATTCTCCACTCCGGACCGCCGGTGGACTACGAGGACATGGTGATGCTGCACAAGCGGGGCATGGTGTCCGCCATGCTTTTCGAGGGCTGGGCGAAGGATGAGAAGGAAGCGGTGGAGATCATCCGGTCCGGGGAGATCAAGATCGACTCGGCGTTGAACCACAACACGGTGGGCGCCGGCACCGGCATCATCACCAAGTCCGTGGCCATGAACGTGATTGAGGACCGGGCCAACCATACCACGGCGGCCACCTTCCCGGCGGAGGGCCCGGTGTATCAGGGCGGCTTCTGCGGATGGGGCCTTTACAACGAAGGCATCGCGGAAAACCTGCGGTATATGCGGGAGGTGCTGTTCCCTCCGATGCGGGAGATGCTGGCCCGGAACGGGGGCATCGCCATCAAGCCCATCCTGGCGGAGGGCATGCAGATGGGGGATGAGAACCATACCCGGCAGACGGCCGCGGATCTGCTTTTCGACAAGCAGGTGCTGCCGCAGCTCTTTGAGCTGGATCTGCCGAAGGAGCAGATCATGCGGACGGTCAGGTACATCGTGGAAACCCCCCGGTTCTTCCACTGCTACGGCCAGGGCGCTTCCCGGGCGGCCGCCATCGCGGCGGACGGCACCGAGTATTCCACCATGGTGACGGCGGTGGCCGGGAACGGCGTGGAATTCGGCATCAAGATTGCCGCGCTGCCGGGACAGTGGTTCACCGCTCCCGCGCCCATGATGCAGGGCCGCTACACCTCCACCAAATACACGGAGAAGGACCAGCTTCCCTGGATCGGGGACAGCTGCGTGGTGGAATGCGCGGGCATGGGCGGCATTGCCGCGGCGGCCAGCCCCATTGTATGCAGCCTGCGGGGGATGACGCTGCAGCAGGCCATCGCCCAGACCCGGGAGATGGAGAATATCTGCATTACCCGGAATCCGAACTATGTGATCCCCAACCTGGATTTTGATACGCTGCCTGCGGGCATCGACATCCGGCTGGTGCTGAAGACCGGCATCTGCCCGGCGATCCACGGCGGAATGTTCAACCATGAAGGCGGCCTGATCGGCGCTGGCATGGCAAGGGTTCCCATGCAATGCTTTGAAAAGGCGATGAAGGCCTTCGCAGCCAAATACGGCAGATAAGGGACGGAAGAACCGGCGGGCTGCCGGGAGGAACAGGCAATGTGCAGAATCATGGTAATGAACCTGGGCTCCACCAGCTTCAAATTCAAAATTTACGAGATGGGGGAGACGGAAGCGTGCATCGCCTCCGGGAGCGTGGAAAGCATCGGCTCCCGGGGCCGCTGCACGGTGGAGACCGGAGAAAAGAAAAAACAGAGGGAATGTGCCTGCGCCACCCATTTGGAGGCGGCGGAGGTCTGCTTTGCGTCGCTGAAGGAGCTGGGGCTGGAGCTGGACTTTGCCGGGTTGGACGCGGTGGGCTACAAGGCGGTGCACGGGGGAAGCATCTCCGGCGCCCGGATCGTCGACGGGGAGGTGCTGGCGGAAATGCGCCGCATGTGCTCCCTTGCGCCCGCCCATAATCCCGTGTATTTGAAGATGATGGAAACCATGGGAAGCCTGCATCCGGAACTGCGGCAGATCGCCTGCTTTGAGACCGCTTTTCACGCCACGGTGCCCCCGGAACGGTATCTCTACGGAGTGCCGCTGGAATGGGTGGAGCGCTACGGCATCCGGAGATACGGATTCCACGGATCCAGCCACAGCTATATCGCCTGGAAGATGGCGCAGGAAAGCCCCGGGGCCCGCAGGCTGATCAGCATTCATCTGGGAGGAAGCTGCTCCCTGTGCGCAATCCGGGAGGGAAAGAGCATTGCGAATTCCATGGGCGCCACCCCCCAGAGCGGCATCTTCCACAACAACCGGGTGGGGGATCTGGACGTTTTCTGCCTGCCGATGCTGGCGGATCAGCTGGGAGGAACGGAGACCGTCATGCGGATCCTGGCGGAGGAGAGCGGGCTGAAGGGACTGTCCGGCGTCAGCAACGACATGCGGGCCGTGGAACGGGAAGCGGCGGAGGGCAACCGCCGGGCGTGCCTGGCCCTGGAGACTTTTGCCGACGGGATCGTGGGGTATGTGGGCATGTTCACCGCCTTCCTGGGCGGGCTGGACGCCATCTGCTTCACGGGAGGCATCGGGGTAAATGATCCGCTGGTGCGGAAGATGGTGACGGACCGGCTAGGATTCGTGGGGGCCAGGCTGGAGCAAAGCCGCAACGCAGCGCTCCGGGAGGGCCGGCTGGACGCAGAGGACAGCCGGATCGAAATCTGGGCTTTTGAGACCAACGAGGAACTGATGGTGGCCAGGGCCTGCAGGGAGATCCTGCAGAAATAAGGATGGAACCCGGCTTCCGGGAGATTCAGCGCCGCGGGAGAGGAGAAGGAAAAAATGCTGGAGAACCTGATGGAGATCAGGGAACATACGGGGGAAAATTACGTACCGGTGATCCATTACGGAGCCTGGAGGGTGGCCTTCCTGAACTATCACGCCCGGTTTCAGCACGGGAATATCTTTCAGCTGGAGCGCCACCTTCTGACGGATGAAACCTTCACCCTGCTGCGGGGGAGGGCAGTGCTGTACGTTTCGGACGGAGATGCGGAGCACGTGGGAAACATCACCGCTCTGCGGATGGAACCCTGCAAGGTTTACAATATTTTCCGGGGCGTATGGCATGCCATTGAAGTATCCCGGGATGCCTCCGTGCTGATCACGGAAAACGACGACACCTCGAAGGACAATTCGCCGAAGATCAGCGTGACGCCGGAGGAGCTGGAGGCGGCGCTGCGGGCCTCGGGAACCCGGCCGGAAAGCTTTGAGGAAGCGAGAGAGGAGCGCTATTTCCGGCTGGACGGAATCCTGGAGGACCTGAACCGGGAGGCGGCGGCCGGCGACGGGATTCCCTTCCTGCGGATGGAGGACTATGTGCATTTCGACCATGTGCGAAGCTTCCTGCGGGAATACGGGGTGAATGTGAAGGCAGAAGACGGGGACTGGAGGGAGCTGGCGGAGTTCTGCTTCCGGGATACGCGGGAGATCAGAAGCCGGGCCGGGGACTGGGATCTGTACGCGCTGACCCGGCATTATTTCAGACAGATGTCCTATCGGACGGGAAACCTGGACACGCCGGACGACTGCTCTGAAAAGCTGGACTGGGACCGTTTTGCAGAATACCGGAAGGCCCGGGAAAAGCAGTGGCGGGGACAGACGCCGGATCCGGAGGAGACCAGGCTGCTGGAGGAGACGGAAGCGGCCGTGACAGCTTCCCTTCGAAGCTTCACGCAGCGCCGGTGATCCGGAGAAGGCAACCCCGGGGATCCGGAGGAGAGAAAGGGAGGAATCCATTCATGAAGCAGATGACCGTTTGCGTGGTGGGATGCGGCGATTTCGCCCGGAATTTTGTGCCGCTTTTCAAAGCCCATCCGGGGGTGAAAAAGGTTTATGTGTGCGATCTGATCCCGGAGAGGGCCGCGGAATACGCAAAGCTGTTCGGCGTGGAAACGGTGAGCAGCTATGAGGAGGTACTGACCAGAAAGGATATTCAGTGCGTCGCAAACTTCACCCAGCGCCACCTGCACGGCCCCGTGGTGATTCAGGCGCTGAAGCATGGCAAGCATGTTTATTCCGCGGTGCCCATGGCCAGCGAGGTGGAGGAATGCCAGGAGATCGTGGATCTGGTGAAGAAGACCGGACTCACCTACATGATGGGGGAGACCTGCGTCTATTACACCAGCTCCATGTTCTGCAGGGAAAAATATCTGGCGGGGGAAATGGGGCACTTTGTGTACGGGGAAAGCCAGTACTATCATGACATTGCTCATTTTCCGCAGAACTTCAGGGAGGATCTGAAGAGCGCGGGGGTGCCCCCCTTCTTCTATCCCACCCATTCCACCGCCATGATCCTGAACGCCGCCGACACCTATGTGACCCGGGTGACGGCCTTCGGATACGCCGACCGGGAGGAGGACCTGTATTTTCGGAAGGGGATCAACCAGTGGGACAACGTCTTTTCTGATGAGTTTTCCCTGATGAAGCTGGCCAACGGCGGGACCGCCCGGGTCAACGAATGCCGGCGCATCGCCTTCAAGGCCCCTTCCTCCTGCGTGCAGGCCTTCTACGGCACGGAGGGGAGCTACCAGTTTCAGAACGCCCGGCATCTGTTCTACCGGAAGACGCCGGAGGGCGTCACGGTGCGCAATGTCAGCGACTATATCAATCCGACCGAGATGACGGCGCATCAGGGGGATGAGGACTTCATCCTGCGGGTGGCCAACCATGAATGGCAATGGGACTGCCGGGCGCCGATCCAGGCCAGGGAAGCGGAACGCCTGCCGGAGAGCTACCGGGGGCTGCCCAACGGACATATGGCCTCCCATCAGTTCCTGATTGATGATTTCTGCACCGCCGTGACGGAGGGCAGGCTGCCGCGGGTCCATGCCTGGCTGGCGGCCCGATTCACCATTCCCGGGCTGATGGCCCACAAGTCGGCGCTCTCGGAGGGAAAGCCCCTGGAGGTGCCGGACTGCGGCATGCCGGAATGAGCGGGGACGGAAAACTGCGAAAGAACAGAACCGGAAACAGGAAAAACCGGAAGGGAGGCGAAGGCTTATCTATCGAATGATCGTTGTGGACGACGACGTGAACGCCGTGAACAATATGACCAAGGATTTTCCCTGGGAGGAATGCGGCTTCTCCGTGGAAGCTTCCTTTGAGGACGGAGCGGAAGCATTGCGGTGGCTCCAGACCCATACCACCGACCTGGTGCTGTGCGACATCAAGATGCCCCGGATGAGCGGCATTGAGCTGGCCCGGCACCTGCACGCGGAGCGGCGGGAGGAAAAAGTGATCTTCATCAGCGGCTTCAAGGACTTTGAATATGCCCGGAAGGCGATGGAATACGGGGTGCTGAGATACTGCGTCAAGCCGGTGACATTCCGGGAACTGCGGCAGACCATCCTGCATATCCGGGAGATGCTGGACGGGGAGCGGGGCAGCCGGGCTCCGGAGGAAGAGGATCCCGCCAGGGGCCACAGCATCACGGATGTGCAGATCGAGAAGATCCAGCGCTATATCCAGGCGCACTACGCGGAGGTGACCCTCCAGACCCTGGCGGATTACATGCATATGAACACCTCCTATCTTTCCCGCTACTTCAGGGATAAAACCGGGAAGCGGCTGTTCGACAGCATCACGGAGGTGCGGATGAACGCGGCGATGGATCTGCTTCGGAACAACGCCGGCCTGAACATCACGGAGATCGCGGATTTGGTGGGCTACACGAACGGGATCAGCTTTTCCCGTGCCTTCAAGAAACAGTTCGGGGTTCCTCCGGCGGAATTCCGCCGCAATTTTGACGTGATTGGGGAGAAGAAGTGAAGAGGCACCTTTTTGAAAGAATCAGCGGGCGGCAGAGCACCCGGCAGCAGATTCTGATCTCCATGGTGCTGGTGATCGCCCTGGCCAGCGCCGCAGGGGTCCTGGCCTGGAGCAGCGCCCGGCACCTGTCCTCCACCTTTTCCGACATTGAGATGGACATCCTGAAGGGGCAGGCGAAGGAGCTGAAAGGGATTCTTTTTCAGAGAAATCCCTACCTCCAGCCGGATACCTTTTACCTGGGGAAGCTGGAATCCGCCTTTTATGAGGCGGAGCCTCAGGATGGAACCTCCTTCCGGCCGGGGCCGGACGGGGAGCCCGTGGAGATGACGACCTCGAACATCGCCCTTTCCAATATTTCCATCAACATCCGGAAGGGCGTGCAGTATACCGCAGATCTCCGGTCCTGCTACTGGATGCTGGAGGATCCGGAAGCCCCCTGGGTGCTGATTAACGGCAGCGCCCAGAAAAAGGATGAACTGACGGACACCGGCTGGATCCGGTCCTGCGAAAGCATGAAGGCGGATCTGATGGTGGAATGGAGGACCATGCCGCTGTCCTATCTGAACACGGCGGAGGTGCTGTCCGTCTACCGGAGGGTGACCTGCGAGAGCAGCCGGAGCGGCGAAACGATTACGGGCTACTGGGTGCTCAACTATCATCTGTCCAGCATCATGAATTCCCTCTCCGCCGCGGTACGGAATTCCGAAAATGTGATTCTGTACAACCGTGCGCGGGATGACAGCGTCTTCGCGGGAAACATGCAGCTGCCGGAAGGAATCCGCGAAACGCTGAAAAAAGCCGGCAGGACTGCCGCGGAGACGGGCGCCGCAGACGGGGTGATCCATGAAGCGGACGGAAGCAGCTATTATTATCTGGCGGAAAAGATCTGTGAAGGCACGGTGCTGATGGTCTGCCTGCAGGAAATGCAGCTGCAGAACGCCATGGACAGGACCACCTCCAGCATCGTGCTGGTGATCCTGGTGAGCAGCGTGGTGATTGTTGCGCTGAACGCGCTCAACATTCTGCGCCAGCGGCGGTACAACCAGGGACTCCGGAAGATGATCCAGGCCCTGGAGGCAACCTCCGGAAACGGGGAAGAGGAGGCGGAGAATCCGGGAAAGGATTTGCCCGAGGAGATGATGATCGAGCGGATCCTGGATAATGATGTGGATCTGCGGGAGCTGAAGGGCCTGCTGGAAACCCAGCAGGAGCTGAAGGCGGAGCTGGACGCTCTCTACGGACATGTGCAGAT
>CAZRLU010000014.1:0-18266 GCA_964600995.1 uncultured Oscillospiraceae bacterium
CCCGCGTCATCGTCACCCACGATCTGGACGAGAATATCCTGCGCCGCTGCACCGGCCTGTTTGCGATGAAAAGCGGCGAGGTTTCGGAGCGGGGGAGCTTCGATGAGCTGATGGAGAAAAAGGGCTACTTTTATTCCCTCTATACTGTCTCCCAAGGAGAATAGCGCCGGAAAGGTTGTTTGCTGCGTCTTTCAAGACATCAGAACCGCTGCGTCGGATAGGATTCTATCATACTAATATCTAATATAAATCTTTAATTCTCCACGGCAGAATTTGCGCCATACTGCGTTGGAGCCCTTGACCATATATGTCCATTATGCTCTGCGGTCTCCGCCTTGTCTGGCCCAAATTCTGCTCGCGTATCTTTTAAAGCTTTCAGTCAGAAATTAGTATCAGAACTCGAAACAGGCTCCTTCCAGCCGATTAATAAAACAGGGCGAATCCAGCTTCATAGTTGGGCTAACGCATAGGGGAAAACAGAAAGCCGGTCTTTGAAAAGCCTTGTAGATACACGAAAAAGCCGATAATACTGCTTCAGTACGGTCTCAAAGCCGCCCGCCGTGCGCCGCAGTTCAGCAAGCGCTGATCGGGACCCATACAGGATGTCAAAAAGGTCCGGGAAGATATCTTCCCGGGCTTTTTCTTTTCCCAACAGGGCGGGCTCCAATGGGTGCTGCTATATTCGGGAAGACATGCAAAGAGCAGACGCCGAAAGACGCCTGCTCTTTTGTAAACGGTTCCCAGCCCTGATTTATTTTACGGTAATGATGATCCGCTGATAAGCACGGGGATGGGTTCCGCCCTGATCGATTCCTTCCAGAATGATGTGAATGGTGTCGCCGCTCTTTGCGTCTTCCGGAACGGTGAAGGACGCTGTTTTTCCCTGATCCGAAACCTGGATCTGAATGGCGATGGGATCTTTGCTGTCATTCTTTGCTTCCTCATAGGTGTCGCCGAGAGGATAATGATACCAAAGAAGGTTCACTTCATCTCCATCCGGATCCTCTGCAAGGGAATGAAGCTCCAAAACCTGTCCCGGTTCCGCGACCAGATCCAGCCCTTCGAAAACGGTAAGACGAGGAGCGTGATTGGCGGATGCATATTCCGGAGCAACGCACCAGTCCGCCCGCATGGCGAAATCGCTTTGTATCGCGGCAATCCAGGCTGCAATTCCTTTTTCATTGCCCTTGGCGGCCTGATACAACCGGACTTCAGGATTGTTCTTGTTCTTTTTCAGCGCATATCTGCCAGCCCAGCCGCCATAGGCCAGATCCTCGGCGCTGCGCAGACCGTTGGGCACCGTCAGGAACCAGGCGGGACTGTCTCCTTCCGAAAGGAAATCGTAACGCTGGTAGGCGTGGCCTACCCAGGTTTCTTCGTTGTTCAGAAGGTCCTCGTTCACGCCGTACTGATCCGGATCCTCCTCACCCTCCAGATAGGTGCCGTCTCCCCAGGTGACGTAAAGATCCAGCAGTGGCCCATGGCTCTTTTCCAGATGCGTCTCCATCCAGGAAGAACTCATTTTTTCCAAGGATTCAGCGCTTAAAACCTCCAGGTTGGCCCAGCGATATCCGTAGGCCATGGTGGAAGCGGAAACATCGATCATCCGCATCCGGGGCCAGTTGGGTTGAATATAGTCCATATAACAGCTGTCCTGCATGCCCCAGGCTGTCAGAATCACATTTTCACAGATCCTCTCATACAATGCTTCCCAGCCTTCCTTGCCTTTGAACTCCGCCTCAATGTCCATCAGAGCCCGGGCCACTGTATTCGCGCCTCCGCCCACTACCAGGAAAAGGGGACGGGGATCCTCCGCCAGGATACGGGCTTTGATCAGATCGGAGCCCTCTGTGGCTTCGCTGGTATCTGCCTCAGCCTTGATATTTCCGACTTTTGTGATTTCCCGGAGCTTATCCGGGGCGGGATAATCCGCATCATGAACAACCAGATTGGGATAAACTTCCGCATATGCATCCAGAAATTTATTCATCCAGTCCGTTCCCATCCAGCGGAGAGGGGGCACATCGGCGCCGTTTCCGCTGTAATGCAGCTTCGAACTGGACTGCACAATGCCTTCCAGATCGACATCATTGGCGTACAGCAGGGTGTGAATCAGCGAATTCATATCATCGACTTCGCCGTCCTGGGTAATCAGAAGACGGGGCTTCCCTTCAAAGAGAGGAAGCGCGGTCTGGCTTTCGGCCAGGGCAGAAGTCAATCCAAGGATCAGCATCAAAAAAAGAAGGGAAAGAATGATTTTTTTCACACCATGATCCTCCTTATTTTTTCTGAATGGGATATATAAAAATCTTAACAGAAAACAGGTTGTAAAGCAATGCTGTTCATGAGAACTTCCTATTTCTCCAACTCCTGGACAGGAAAAATGGAATATGCTAAAATAGCGAAAACCTAAAATGAACCGAAGAAATTGTTCCGGGAACGGAAAGACGTATCTGTTTTTGCAGAAACAGAGCTGCCGGCACCGGGGAAGGAGCGAGGCCGAAATGATCCGAGTCGCAGTGGTGGACGATGAGCTGGAAGTAAGGGAAAGGATCGGCCTGATGACGGAAAGAGTAGCTGCAGAAGCCGGGGAACCGGTGGAAATCGTTTCTTTTGAAAACGGGCTTTCCTTTCTCGGCCGATATGAAAAGGATTTCGATCTCATTCTGATGGACATCGAAATGCCGGGAATGAACGGCATGGAAACAGCCAAGGCACTCCGGAAAATGGATCAGAAGGTCGTACTGATCTTTATTACCAATCTGGCGCAATATGCGGTAGCGGGGTATGAAGTGGAAGCGCTAGACTATATTGTCAAGCCGATCGTGGAAGGCAGCTTCCGGCTCAAGATGAAGAGAGCGCTTTCCCGGATCGAAAAACGAATGGACGATTATATTCAGATCCGGGATGATCAGGAAACCCGGAATATCCGGATTGCAAGCATCCAGTATGTGGAGATCTTCGGACACTACCTGAAATGGCACACAACCCAGGGGGTGTATGAGGAATACAGTACGCTGCGGGAAGCAGAGGCACGGATACATCGCAGCAGCTTTATACGCTGCAACAGAAGCTGTCTTGTGAACATGCGCTTCGTGGACTCAGTGCGGAGGGACAGCATTCTGATTGCCGGGGAGGAACTGAGCATCTCCAGACCTCAGAAGAAAGCGTTTCTTTCAAGTTACACCGCATTTCTTGGAGGTGGCTTCCTATGAGCTACCAGGCAGGTAATACCCTTTTCACAGTGGAATTACTGGTGGGGTCGCTGATTTTTCTCTTCGCAGCGGAAAAAAGAAAATGGTTTTATCTGTGGCTGACCGCTGTTTTTTTCGGATGTCCGCTCCTGGTCTGGTTCATGCCGATGCACGATCAGATTTTTTACAGCCTGGTGGGAACGCTGGTCAAGAATCTGGCGATCATGGGCCTGACAATCCTGGGAATGGGCCTGTGCTTCCGGCTTCCGTTCCGGGGGCTGTTTTCCGCCTGCGTATCCGGATATGCAGTACAGCATATCGCCTTTCAGACTTTTATGCTGCTTCGCCATTTTTCCTGGGCAAAGGCGATTGTGGAAACAGGAATTACCGGCACGTTGATGATACAGATCCCTGTGGATGTGATCATTTATGCGGTCTGTCTGGTGACCCTGGGGCGGTTTGTGGCGCGGCATAAATGCTATCAGCGGGTAGACGGCAGAATTGTCGGCCTGGCGTTTCTGATTATCATGATCGGGATAGGGCTTCGGCGGGTTACCCAGTATTTCAATGAATGGGAATCCATTACAATTCCGCTGTACGCCATCGTCAGCTGCATTCTGGCGCTGACCATCCAGTATATCCTGTTTCTGGATATGGAGAAGCAGCGTGAAAATGAAGCGATTCAGCTTATGTGGCAGGAGGAGCGGAAGCAATATCAGATCAGCAAGGAAAACCAGGAGCTGCTGCATATCAAATATCATGACTGGAAACACCAGCTGCTTGGCTTTCAGGGGAAGATTCCCCAGGAAGAGATCCGGAAAATGGAAGAAGCCATGAAAACCTATGAGGGAATGTATGACACCGGCAATGAGGCTCTGGATGTGGTGCTGACGCAGTTTCACTGGCGCTGCCTGAAGCGGGGAATCTCGATGAACTTCGCGGGAAACGGGAAAATGCTGCCGGAGATGGAAGTGACGGATATTTATTCTCTCTTTGGAAATGCGATTGAAAACGCCATGGAGGCCGTGGAGCGGGAGCAGGACCCCGAAAAACGGGTCATCGATATCTTCCTGGACAGGAAAGGAGATCTGACGGTAGTTGAGGTTTCCAATTATTATGATGGCAATATACGAATGACAGAAGGCCTTCCGGTGAGCAGCAAAAAGGAGGAAGGATTTCATGGCTTCGGGGTAAAGAGCATGAAGCAGATCACTGAAAAATATGGCGGCGGCATGAGCGTATCTGTGGAAAAGGATGAATTTCATCTTCGCTTCTGGCTGATGGACGGCTTCAGACAGGCTTAACAGGACGCCTCACGGTTTACCCGTGCAATTCATTCGAGAAAAATCGCAGTTCAGGAAGGGATTCTTTCCCTTCCTTTTCTTTTTGTTAGAATACAGACACAAACCGACAGCAAGCATAGGGTCGGTGAAAGAGAAAGGATGCGGAAAAATGCGGAAAATGAGATGGATCGCCCTGCTGATGAGCGTGCTGATGGCAGCATGCATGACGGCTCAGGCCGTCGAGGTGGAAAAACTGGATGTGGACGAGGCGCTTTACGGCAAGCCGGAAGTCCGGTGGCTGAATCCCTCGGATTATTCCTCCCGCGTTTATTATGACCTTCCTTACTGCGGTGAGAACTCCACCGAGATGGAAGTGCTTCATTTGCTGCTGCCGGATGAGGGAGAAGGTCCCTACCCGGTGCTGGTTTCCGTGCACGGGGGCGCTTGGGGAGCCAACAACAGCAATAAGAAAAACCAGGTGACCTTTACCCAGGCGGCTGCCTTTGCTGCGCTGAAGCGGGGATATGCGGTTGCCTGCGTGGACTATACCCTGAAGAAGAAAAAAACTCCGGTGGTTTTCCCGCTGGCGATGCAGGAAGTGCGGGCGGCGGTCCGGTATCTTCGTTCGGTGGCAGGAGAATACAATCTGGACCCGGATCACTTCGCCCTGATCGGTGAATCCGCGGGCGGCCAGCTGGTGGATATGGCTGCAACGACCGGAGGAGAAGCGCTGTATGACAATCCCGAGCTGGGAAATATGGAGTATTCCGGTGATGTGCAGGCGGTGATTGCGCAGTATTCCGGCCCTCGCATGGCTGCAGCGATGACGGCCCGCCTCTACGATGTGGAAGAAAGTGCCGTCACCCAGGAGATGCTGGACGAGTGCAGCGCCATTGCGCATGTGGATGCCAAGGATCCGCCTTTCTATATTGAGCATGGAACTGCGGATACGACGATTAATTATCAGGACAGCGTGGATTTCTACAACGCCCTGGTGGAAGCCGGCGTACAGAACTGCGAACTGCATCTTTATGAAGGCATGGAGCATGCGGTGATCTGGTTCCAGAGCGAGCAGTGCACCACCAACTTCCTGAACTGGCTGGACGGCATTTTCGGACGATAAGTAATGGAAACGGACGGGAGGAGAGGTTACGGAATGAAAAAGTTGTTTGAGAACAAGCGGGCAGGGTTTTATGTGACCCTGGCAGTGATTGTGCTCTCCGTGATCCTGGCAGCGGTCTATGCAAAGATGTACGCCGGAAGCCAGTATATGTCATGGCCTGCTTTCTGGTGTACCCTCGGCGGAGCTGTCCTGGCCCTGGCTCTGGGGTTCACGAAACTGGCGAAATGGTCCAATGTGGTTGTGGCGCTTGGCGATTTTCTCGGATTGCTCTTCTATATCTATGGAATTTACTTCTATGTTTCTGTTGTATACGCGGGAATTCAGGCCGGATCCTTCAACACGCAGTTCATCGTCTGCACCGTGGGATTTGTCCTCCTGCTGGTGATTAACCTGGTCAACGTATTTCTGAAACAGGTGAAAGAGGAGGAGTAACGCATGAAAAGGAAAACGGTTCATCTGTTGCAGCGTATTGCCATTGTGGTGACGACCGTTCTGTTCGGGTTAACGGCCGTCGGCAGCGTCATTGCCTTTGAAAACGCAAGCTTTATCAGCGGGGAGCTGGGAGCCAAGACCTATGAGATCGTCGTGGATGAAAACGCAGCCAATGAAGACACGGAATATTTTAAATCTGATTACGGAACCCTGAAGGAAATGATTCAGGCCGGTAAGGAAATGACCACGGAAGCCATGGCGGAGGGTGCGATCCTGCTGAAAAATGAGAACAACGCCCTCCCGCTGAAGGAAGGCGCCCGGAAGATCAGCGTTTTCGGCATCACCTCCGCGGATCCGGTTTACAGCGGAACCGGATCCGGAAAAATAGATGTGACCAAGGTGGAAACTCTGTATGACGGGATGAGCGCTGCCGGGCTGGAGCTGAATCCGACCCTGGTCAACGAATACAGCACGACCTGGTATGTGGGCGTCGGGAACGAGGAAACCTATGATGCCAACAAGCATTTCCGCCGGTATGTGCCTCTGTGGGCCGGCGCGGGCGGCGGATACATCTCCGGCGTACCGTGGGAAATGGTGAAAACGGCTGCGGGGGATACCTTTGCGGCCTATGGCGACGCGGCGATCTACGTCATTGCCCGGGTAGGCGGCGAAGGAGCGGACCTGTCCCAGACGGGGACGATGGACGGTGTGAACGGGGATTATCTGCATCTGTCCCAGCGGGAAATGGACACGCTGAAAGGACTGAAACAGCTGAAGGATGAAGGCGTATTCAAGAAGATCATCTTTATCATGAATGGCGCCTATATGGTTCACGGGGATTTCCTGAAGAGTGATGAGTATGGCATCGATGCGGCTCTGTGGGTAGGAAACCTGGGCAAGGCCGGCGCAGTGGCGGTGGGCCAGATCCTGACGGGAGAGGTTGTTCCTTCCGGAAAGACCGCCGATACCTGCTGGATGAGCCGGGAAGCCTATCCGGTGAATGGCACCTTCGGCTATGCGGAATATGTGGACGCCGAGAAATACGGCATTATGAGCAAGGCGGGCGATATGTTTGTTGCGGAACCCACCCTGCATGTATATACCGTGTATACCGAAGGAATGTATCTTGGATACAGATACGCGGAAACCAGGTATGAGGACCGGGTTTCCGGAGCGGCCAAAGCAGGGAATTTCGATTATGAGAAGGTTGTGGCGTATCCCTTCGGATATGGTCTGTCCTATACCCAGTTTGAGTACAGCAACTTTAAGGCGGAGAAGAATGGAAGGACCTATACGCTGAGCGTGGACGTCAAAAACACGGGCAGCGAATACAGCGGTAAGGAAGCGGTGCAGTTTTACGTTTCCAAACCCTATGGAGACTATGCCAAAGCGAATCAGATCCAGGTTCCCAGCGTGGAAATGGTGGAGTTTGACAAGACCCGGATCCTGGCCCCCGGCGAGAGCCAGACGCTGACGGTGCAGGTGGATGAAAAGTATTTTGCCTCCTACGATGCCTACGGAGAGGGAACCTATGTCCTGATGGAAGGCGATTACTACGTGATTGCCGCGGCCAACGCGCATGATGCAGTCAACAACCTGCTGGTCGCAAAGGGAATCTCCGGGGACGGCATGGTGGGTGAAGGCCGGGCTGATCTGGTCAGAAAATTCGAACTGGCCATGGACAAGACGACCTATACTGTTTCCGATGCGACAGGGAATCCGATCCACAATCTGTTTGATTATGTGGACCTGAACCGGTATGAGGGTCGGGGAGAGAACAGCGTCGTCTATTATGACCGGTCTGACTGGGAAGGCACGGTGCCTGCAGACATTGAAAAGGCAATTCCGGTACTGACCGCCAATGAGCAGATTGCTGATGAGATTCTGAGTCAGTGTCCGGTGCGGTATAATAAACCGCTGCCCAAGGATGCCGAAAAAATGGAATATCCCAAATACGGCGTGCAGGCAGGGCTGAAGCTGATTGATATGAAGGGAATTGATTATAATGATCCCATGTGGGATACCTTCATGGATCAGCTGACCTGGGATGAAACGGCCCAGCTTGTCAGCAACGGGCAGCATCAGACAGAGATGATCGAAAGCATCGCGAAACCCCGTTGCGCCGATCAGAACGGTCCGAACGGATTCTTCCGGCCTTACAAGACCGAGACCAGCGGCCTGGCCTATAAGGAAGCGAAGGCAAAGGGTCTTGTCAATGAAAAAGGCAAGATTCCGAAGAATGCGGGCGAAGAGTATCAGGCAAGCACAACGGGCTTCTGCTCCAACGGAACCATCGCTGCTACCTTCAACAAGGAAACGGCTTACAAGGTGGGGCTGATTATCGGAAATGACGGCCTCTGGTCCGGAAACGCGGGTCTGTACGGCGTAGGATGCAACCTGCACCGGAGTCCTTATCAGGGCCGGGCTGCCGAATACTACAGCGAATGCAGCATTCTCACGGGAATCATCTCCGGATATGAGTGCAAAGGCATCGAAGAAAAGGGCGTTCATGTATACAATAAACACTGCGCGCTGAACGATCAGGAACAGGCTCGCCACGGCGTGGGAAGCTGGGCCAGGGAACAGGCTGTGCGGGAACTGTACCTGCGGGCTTTCGAGATTCCGATTGTGGAAGGAAATGCCTATAACGTCATGAGCGCCTTCTCCCGGATGGGCACGCAGCCCGGTCCCTCCAACACCGCGCTGGCTCAGGATTATCTGCGGGGTGAATGCGGCATGAAGGGCCTTGTGGTGACGGATATGTATACCGACATGGATGGCTCCCAGGACAATTCCTGCTATTTTGAGCTGGCATACGGCCTGTACTACGGAGGATGCGACGCCCCGGACGGATCTGATCAGGAATATCAGCTGACCGCCTATAAGCCGGATGCTTCCGGAAACGGGGACTATGCCACCATGGGCTGGCGGATGCGGGAAGCTGCAAAGCGGATTTGCTATGCGGCCCTGAATTCCAATGCCATGAACGGGATCTCTTCCAGCACGAAGACGGTGCCGATTACTCCAACCTGGCAGAAGATGCTTACGGGCGTGATCATCGGATTGGGTGCGCTGTTCCTGGCTTCTCTGTTCTGGACCATTGGTTATGCGATTGTGCAGAAGAAAAAGAGCTGAACAGGTCACATCTGCAAATCGGCGGGACAGTGATCATAATGAAAAATCCGGCCGGGCTTTCCACGGAAAGCCCGGCCGGAATAAATAGCCTGATTTGTTTTCTGATAACCTTATACATTCAGGAGGAAACGAAAATGAGAAAATGGTTGCAGGTCATCGCGTTTGTTCTGATTCTGCTGCTGGTTCCGGCTTTTTCCATGGGTGAGGCAACCTATACGACGGAAGACAAGGAGTATGTGAACCTTTCCGAAGAGGGAACCGTGATTCAGGGAAATGGATATCAAATTGAACTGAGATACTGCGGACCGGAAGGGAAACGGGTTTTCGGCAGACTGTATTATCCGGCGGATTTTGACGCATCGAAGCAGTATTGCGCCATCGTCATGAACCATGGCGGAAGCAATACCGCTGATTTCTGGGATAAATTTATGGAGCCTTATCTGACAAAAAAAGGATATATCTGCTATGCCTTTGACTGCAGAAGCGCTACCACAAATGGACGGGGAAGCTACGGAGATCCGACGGAAGACGGAACCTGCAGCGTGGCGACCTATGAGGAAGACTGTTCATCGGCAATTGACTTTGTGCAGAGTCTGGAATTTGTGGATAAAAAATATATCTATCTGATCGGCAGCAGCATGGGCGGAGCCAGCGTTCAGGGCGTAGCCGCGGCCAGAAAGGATGAGATTGCCGGGCTGATGGTGATGTACGGCATGCTGGCCGAGGATAACCGGGGAATGCTGCCGGAGTATGATTCGGTGAAGGAAAATCCCTATAACGGCGAGGTCCTTTTCCTGCTGGGAGCAAAGGATGCAACGCTGCCGGTGGAAAGAGCTCTGGAGAATATGACCTGGTATGCCGACAAATGCACCCTGGTATACATTGGCAAAGCTCCCCATGGCTTCGGCCGCGAAGGAGACAGGAATGTTCAGATTTCTCTGGCCAATATCCTGAACTTCCTGGAAAGAACCGGTCCCAACGGACAGAAGAAGATCAAGTATTAAGGCAGGTATCCCACGAGGATATGAAGCGAAAAGCGAGGATAAAAACGAATTGGATTCTTCCGCTTGTTGTGATGCTTGATATATGCTTCGCCTGCACGGCTTATGCGGAAGAATTCAGGCAGTATGAAACCGGGTAGATTCGAGCAATTCTGAAGAATGGTGAAAATAGAAATATGATCAACCCGGAGGGAGCAGAAACGCTCCCTCTTTTCATGATGTGAAAAAAACCGGGGCAAAGTGTTTGGAATCATCATGAGCCGGATTGCAGCCGCGTTCATCCCTGTAGACTTTTTACGCCGGACTCTGCTGAAAAATAGAGGATTTCATTGCATTCTAATTTTAGGCTTTACTTGTGCGGGGGGCTGTGATATAAAAAAACAAGATTATCGGAAGGAACGGGAAAAAGAGACAATGAAAATGCGTCATGGGCTGATTCGGTTACTTCTCATCACGATGACAGGGATACTGTTCCTTTATCTGACCGCGGCTGCTTCGGAAAGCTCCGGAATCCGGCAGGGGGAATGCGCCGGAGTGGAAAGCTTTTTCGGACAGCTTTTTTATGCGGAAAACAGTCTGCCGGAGGAAGTGAGCTTCGGAAATCCCCACGGGGATTCCGGCCGTCTGCAACTGACGGATATTCAAGGCGGGAGCGTGACGCCCGAAAAAGTAACGGAATGTGAGGTCACGTTCCTGGGCGGGAGCGAGGAACTGAAGGAAGCGCTGGAGATCCGGCATTATGGCCGCGACGGCGGTGTGTGCCTGGGGCTGAACTATGAGCATATGCAGAACCCCGGGGAAGCGGTTTTTGACATCAGCCTTCGCAGCGCAACCTATGTATATCGGTCCGTGAAAACGCTGCGGGTCATATCCTTTCAGGAAAAGCCGGCTTTCCGGAGGCTTCAGCAGGAGGAGGAACTGACGGTACACCCGGGGGATGTGCTGTATGCGCAGGATATATGGCTGAAGTTCTTTCAGATGGAGGAGAATCTCCTTCAGCATGCTGTCGTTCAATGGGCCGGGACAGAAAACTATGCCACCGGAGCGGAGAATTCCTTCGGAACAGCGTTGCGGCTGAAGGAACAGGGCGAATACGCGCTGGCGCTCTCCCTGGGAACCTCCAATATCACCTGCAGCATCCCCGTAAGGATCCGCTGCGTTGCCTATGATATTCAATGGAAAGGAACCCCTGTGGCGGGTCAGGCCATCCGGCTGCAGCTGATCGATGATCTTACCGGAACTGAGGTGCCCTGCCGATGGGAAGTGGCAGGGAATGGCGGCGAGATCGATGCGTCCGGGCGGCTGCAGATTGATGAGAACATGCCGGCGGGAGAAGAGCTGAGGATTACGGCCAGCCCGGATTCGGGCGAATTCCCCGTGGAGCGAGGTATCCGGGTTCAGGAAAGCGGAATCATGCTGAAGAATGCCGATCTTTCCATGGAGGCCGACCTGGAGGGCTTTCATGTCCGGCTGCCGGGGGATGATCAATGGATTGCGAAACCTGGAACGGATGGGCAGGGCAACTATCTTGGTACTTCAACCAAGCTGTCGGACGGCGCCGCCGCCGTCAGGCTGGACTGCTATCTCAGCGATGCGATGCAGTTTACAGAGGATGCGGAAAAGGCAAGATCCTATTATGACAAAAGCTTTTCCGGACTTAATGAACAGGAGAACGGGCTTCAGACGAGGGAACGGATGATCGACGGACATCCTGCCAGACTCGCCTTATATGAAGCAAGAACGCCGAGAAATGACGGAAGCGGAGAATATGATCAGATCTACGGAGGCATGATCTCCTATACCCGAAATACGAAGGTGCTGTTTTTACGGCTGAATCTGTATAATCCGACGACGGATTACGTTTCCTTCGAGGATCTCGAATTCCTGTGCAGCCAGATTGCCTATCAGCCTGCGGAGGCTTCCTTCCGGGAAGAGGATACTGCATTCCGGATCTCAGCGCGGAATGAGGAGCAGGTGGTTTCCGCGGGAAAAAGCCTGAGCCTGGAGGCGGTATTTGACCATCCTGAGTTTATGAATCCGGCCAACGGAAATGACGGCATCATCTGGGAGGTGATCGACGAGGCTACGGGGATCGCAGCAAAGGCTGCACATATGAACAAAAACAATCTTATTACGTCCGGCGACCTTCTGACCCCGGCTCGGGTTCAGGTGACGGCACGAAGTGAAAAATACCCGGATCAGGTTCAGAACTATGAGGTCACCATTCTGCCGGAATGTCGCGGCATCAGGACGGATGTGAAGGAACTGGAACTGTGGCTTGAGTCCGGAACCAGCGGACGGGTGCAGGCCGTTCCCGCACCGGAAGGCTTCCCGGCGGAATGGCTGAAGTTTGAAATGGAAGACGGGGAAATCGCAGGGATAAAAAGCGCAGGGAATGGCACTGCGGAAATAGAAGGGCTGCGTGCCGGAAGAACACAGCTGAAAGTATCCGAGCCGGGTGGCAGATCCACCAGCGTGAACGTGCGGGTAAAGCAGCCGGTCAAAGCGCTGGACATCGAATACAGGGGAAGCATGCAGCCGGGCAAAACGGTGCGGCTGAAAGCGGTTGTTTACCCGGAAGACGCATCAGAGAAGGATGTTGTCTGGTCGACGGACGCGGATAAGGAAACCGCCACCCTGAAAAAGGACGGGTCCCTGAAAATCTCGAAGCGGGCGGTCTCCGGAACCGAGATTACCGTGACATGCACCTCGGAAGGCGCTCCGGAAAAGGTTGTCGCCACGCGCACATTTGTGATTGGAGAGGAATGAAGAAAAGCTCACTGCTTTACCTGCAGGGCCTTCAGCTTCCTACGTACCCGGCGGATGTGCCGCTCCAGATCTCCTTGTTCGAGCAGATATGTCAGCAGGAATTGCTCGAAGGCCGGCACGGTGCAGGAGTAGAATCCGGCTTTTTCCTGATAGAGCGGGAGAAGCGGGTGGGGAAGGATGATGTATCCGATTCGCAGCGCAGGGGAAATCGTGCGGGAAAAGGTGTTCATGTAGATCACATTCTCCCGTTCGGACTGAACGAACAGGGGAGCCATGGGCTTTCTCCGGACGGAGAATTCGCTCTCATAATCATCCTCAATGATGATTTTTCCCGGATCGGCTCCCCAGAGAAGATATTCCGCCCGCTTCGAGGCGGAGGCTGTGATATCACTGGGAAAGGAGCGGTAAGGGGATACGTGGAGAACCCTGGCGGAAGTTCTCCATAAGGCTTCGGACTGAAGACCGTCCCCGGCCAGCGGAAGACGGTCCAGGGACAAGCCCCGGGCGGTGTACACCTGATCGATTTTTTCGTAGGAAGGATACTCGATGGCCCAGACGCCCTGACTCCCAAGAAGCTCAGCCAGCAGACCATAGAGGTATTCCGCGCCGGCTCCCAGCACAATCTGCCCGGGAGCCGCTTCAATTCCCCTGCTTCGGGACAGATAGCGGGAAAGCGCCTGACGAAGGAGAAGAAGCCCCTGCCCGGGGGTCTTTTCCAGAACAGCCGGCCCCTGCTCGGAGAGGACTCGGCGCATCGTCCGGGACAAGATATGGAAAGGGAATCCGTCCATATCTGCGGAGGAAGTACGCGGGGCTGATGCACCCGGAATCATGTTTCCGGGTTTTTTTCGGACGGAAGCCATGTCCTCCGCCCTGAGATAGGAAACGTAGCAGCCGCTTCGCTCCCTGGGGGCGATATATCCCTCTTCGGCAAGCAGGTCCAGCGCGTGGGCAACCGTTATAACGCTGAGCCCCTGCTCTTCGGCAAGCGTCCGCTTTCCAGGAAGCCGGCTGCCATAGGGGTAATCTCCGGAAATGATTTTCATCCGGAGCAGATCATAAAGTGCTTCATAAGCAGGACGACGCATATTATTACTCTCCTTCGTCTGCAGCATACGTACAGGGTGGAAAGGATACAGGGTCATCTGATCATACTACGGGAAGAGGAAAAAATCAAAAAACTGGTCATATAAAATTATCTGTTTCTGATACTTATATTCAGACCATTTTCGGATTATAATGCAGAAAACGCAGAGAAAGAGGAGGCGTTCGAGATGAGCATGAAAAACAATCCGACTATGAACAAAACGCTGCAGCTGACTAGCTACGGCCTGATGACCGCCCTGGCCTTTGTTTCAAATTATATCAGATTTCCGTTTTTGGGCTCGCAGGTTACAGTCAGCAATTCGATCTGTGTCCTTTGCGGAATGATCTTCGGGCCCTGGGCGGGATTCCTGACGGCGGGCTCCGGAGCCTTCCTGTATGATCTGATTGCCGGATACGGGCTGGAAGGGCTGATTACCCTGGTCTCAAAGGGCGCGATCGGGCTGATGGCAGGAATGATCTGCCACAGGAGGCTGAGGAAACCACAGCTTTCCAGCAAGGATCGGGGTTTTCTGTTTGCCGGCGCTGCAGCGGGAACCGTTACTTACGTGATCCTGTACATGCTGAAGACCTTCATCCTGGGACTTACGGTTAAGGGGCTGACCATGGATGCGACGCTGATCTCCATGGGAAGCAAGCTTCCGGCATCCCTGATCAATGCGGCCTTTGCCACGGTGACAGCTCCTCTGCTGATGACTGCGCTGCATTATCCGCTCCGCAGGCAGGGGATCCTGAAGGATTGAAATTTTTTGATAAAAAGATTGACAACATGGGGGATTCTGTGTTATAAGTATGCCTGTTAAAAGCAGAGGCTTGCCCGCCCCTCACCTTGATTGCCGGCGCAGTCGGGTTCAGATGGCAGCTTTCACAGCGAGAGTTGTTTTCAGAGCGACGGGTTTGAGCCCGTCGCTTTTTTAGCAGGAGCGTTGGGAGGTGCTTGGAAATCGCAACCGAACTGATGATCAATGAGGAAATCCGCGACAGAGAGGTCCGGGTGATCGACGAGAACGGAGACCAGCTGGGCATCATGTCCATTCAGCAGGCCCTGGCGCTGGCGGAGGAAAAAGGTCTGGATCTTGCGAAGATTCAGCCTGCTGCCCATCCGCCGGTCTGCAAGCTGCTGGATTACGACAAATACCGCTATGAACAAGCCAAGCGGGAGCGGGAAAACCGGAAGAATCAGAGGGTTGTCGAAGTAAAGGAAGTGCAGCTGTCTGCCACCATCGAAGAGAACGATGTGAACACCAAGGCAAAGATGGCGATTCGTTTCCTGGAGGGCGGCGACAAGGTCAAGGTTTCCATTCGCTTCCGGGGGCGCCAGATCACGCACAGCGAGATTGGCAAAAAGGTCATGGACGACTTTGCGGAACGCTGCAAGGACGTCAGCATGGTTGAACGCCGGCCTGTGCTGGACGGGCGCAACATGATCATGATCCTGGCTCCGAAAGCTGCGAAGGCTTCTTTTGCGGAAAAGAAGGCGAAGAAAGAGTCGCAGTTGAAGGATAGTGCTTCGTCAGAAGCACAGAAGTAAGGAATCGTTCTTTCCCAGAACCATTCCGGAACAAGTTTTGGAAGGAGGACCCCAGTTATGCCTAAACAGAAATCCCATCGCGGGGCTGCAAAGCGCTTTTCCTTTACCAAGTCCGGTATTGTAAAGCATAAGCAGATGAACGCCAATCATCAGGTGCGCCTGAAGACCACGAAACGCACGAGACACCTGCGGAATCCCGGTATCGTGGATAACGCTGCGGAAGCCCGCACCATTCATAAGCTGCTGCCTTACAAATAAGCGGAGAACCGGCAAGGAGGTAAATAAACCATGGCACGCATTAAGAGGGCTGTCAATGCCCATAAAAGTCGCCGCAAGGTGATGAAGCTGGCAAAGGGCTACTTCGGAGCGAAATCCAAGCAGTACCGGGCCGCGAAGGAACAGGTTGCCCGCAGCCTGCGGTATGCCTATATCGGACGCAAGCTGCGCAAGCGTGAATTCCGCCGCCTCTGGATCGCGCGGATCAATGCTGCGGCCCGCCTGAATGGCATGAGCTATTCCACATTCATCGCGGGACTGAAGAAGAAGAACATTGATGTGAACCGCAAGATGCTGGCTGATCTGGCTGTGAATGATGCCGCCGGATTTGCGAAGCTCGTTGAGATTGCAAAGGGCTGAAGCGGATTGCTGCCGCCGTGAATTCTTTTCAGCAGAAGCCCGCTTCACAAAAGAGCGGGCTTCTGCTGAAAAAATTTTAAAAAGCCCTTGATTTTAGAATGGGAATGTGATAATATAATTCTGTTGTCGAAAGACGACGTGCTGATGTAGCTCAGTAGGTAGAGCGCATCCTTGGTAAGGATGAGGTCGCCGGTTCGAATCCGGCCATCAGCTCCAGAAACCTGAAGCACGTTGATTCAATGGGCCTCGGGTTTTTTGTTTCTCCGGATTTTTTTCGGTATGCCTTCCGACGGACATTCGGACAGAGCCAGGAATCAGGGAGGCCTCCATGGGTAAAGTTGTCGTAATCGCGGAAAAGCCAAGCGTTGGCCGGGATATAGCCCGGGTGATCGGGTGCAGGGAGCGCGGAGATGGGTGCCTGATCGGAGAAAAATACATTGTCACTTGGGCAGTCGGACATCTGGTTACTTTGTGTGAACCGGATGAGCTGGACGAAAAATACAAGAAGTGGTCCTTCAACACACTGCCGATTCTTCCGGAGGTAATTCCGCTGAAAGTGATCCGGCAGACAAACAAGCAATATCAGATCATCAAGAAACTGATCAATGACAACGGCACGGATTCCCTGATCTGCGCGACCGATGCCGGGCGGGAAGGGGAACTGATCTTCCGATACATCTATGAAAAAACAGGCTGCAAAAAGCCCTTTGAACGCCTTTGGATCAGTTCCATGACGGATGAAGCAATCTCAGAGGGCTTCCGGAATATCCGGCCGGGAAGCAATTATGACGGACTCTATGCCAGCGCGCAATGCCGAAGCAAGGCGGACTGGCTCGTTGGGATGAATGCGAGCAGAGCTTTCACCCTCAAATATGATACGCTGCTCAGCGTCGGCCGGGTACAGACGCCGACTCTCGCAATCCTTGTGAAAAGAAGAAAGGAAATCGAGCAGTTTCATCCGGAAAATTACTGCACACTTACAGCTGACTTCGGAGACTACAGGGGGATCTGCTTCCGGGAAAGCTGGAATCCAGATACGCATATCGAAAAGAAAGAGGAAGCAGAAAAAATATCCGCTGAAGTCCTCAAAAAAAGCGGAACGGTCATCAAGGCAGAAACCGTGAGAAAAACAGAGCTCCCTCCGCAGCTGTATGATCTGACCAGCCTGCAGCGGGACGCCAACAGAATGCTTGGCTTTACCGCTGAAAAAACGCTGAAAACAGCCCAGAGCCTGTATGAAACGCATAAAGCGCTGACCTATCCGCGTACAGACAGCAGATATCTGCCGCCGGATATGATCGGAAGGGTCGTTCAGACCATGAAACTACTGCCAGCGGAATATCAGAAATATGTATCCGGTGCGCTTCCGGAGGGGAAGCTTCCTGTTACCCGAAGAACCATTGACGCAGAAAAAGTGACGGATCACCATGCCATCATTCCGACAAACAAAAGAGTCGATCCCTCCCGCTTTACGCCGGATGAACAGAAACTGTATGATCTGGTTGCCCGGAGATTGCTGACGGCTTTTTATCCGGCCTGTGAATATGATGCCACCAGGATTATTACGCAGGTGGAAGAACATTGCTTCAGAACAAACGGAAAGGTCATCGTCCGGGAAGGCTGGCATGCGGTTCCTGCCATGGCTGACCCACCCAGGAGCAAAAAGAAGAAAGAGGAGGAGGACGATAACCAGACGCTTCCGCCGCTTCAGCAGGGAGATCAAAGGCTTGTGAAGGGAACCCGGATCAAGGAGGACAAAACAAAACCGCCGGCCCCCCATACGGATGCAAGCCTGCTTTTTGCCATGGAAACAGCAGGGAAGGAACTGGAGGATGAGGAGCTGGCCCGCCAGATGAAGGGAAGCGGTATCGGTACTCCGGCTACAAGGGCAGCCATCATCGAAAGGCTGCTTCAGGTTGGATATGCTCAGCGGAAGGGTAAGACTCTGATTGCAACCGACAAGGGAGTGAAGCTGATCGAAATCATGCCCGGTGAGCTGGCAAGCCCGGAGATGACGGGCAAATGGGAGCTTGCGCTGCATCAGATTACGGATGGAAC
>CAZRLU010000014.1:18366-22511 GCA_964600995.1 uncultured Oscillospiraceae bacterium
CTCTCCCGAGGGAAGGGGCCGGAAATCAATGAGCGACTGCTGCGGCTGATTCTGGAAAAAAAGCAGCTGACCGGCTCCACCGGCACGATTGTGATGCAGGACGGATGGATCAGGTTTTATCCCAAGGGATCTGAAAGCCCCTCGATCAGCCGTTCCCTGGTTTATTCACCGAAGAAGAAACAGGAGTAGAACTCTTCGGTGTTTCTTGACGGAATATCCGAAAGCCGATAGAATGGAAACGAACAGGCAGCTCAAAAAGAAGGAAGGTTTGCGAAGATGGCCGAGAGAATTAAAAAAAGGGACGAAATTGAAAGCAGATATAAATGGGATCTGACCCATATCTATGCCTCTGATGAAGCATGGCAGCAGGATTATGACAGAATCAGCAGCGGGCTTGCAGATAAGATTGCCGCTTTCCATGGCAGGGTATCCGAAAATCCGAAAGCCGCCATTAAGGCGTATTTTGAATCGCAGAAGGAAATGCTGCCGATCTTTGAATATGCTTTTCTGCGCAAGGAAACGGATAACGCGGATCCCAAAGGACAGGAACTGAAGGACAAGGCGATTCGGATGATCGTTCAGGCCCAGGCCGCCGGAGCTTTTCTGGAGCCGGAGCTTCTTGCGCTGGAGGAAAACCGGCTGAAGGAGCTGGCAGCGGATCCGGAAATGAAGGATTATGATGCCTGGATGAGAACCGTCATCCTGAACAAACCCCATACCTTGGACAAGGATCAGGAGCAGCTCATTGCGATGATGGGGGAAGTGATGGAATCTCCGGATGCCATTTTTACGGCCCTGACTGAAGCGGACATGAAGCTTCCGCCCATTCATATGCCCGACGGAACAACGCAGGAGCTTACGGAAGGAAACTATTCGACCTTTATTCACGACCGGAACCGCGAAGTGCGCAGGCAGGCTTTCCTCAACCTGATGACCACATACCGTGACTTCGGAAACACCATTGCCTCCACTTATGGGGCAAGCGTGAAAAAGGATCAGTTTCTTGCGGACAGCCATCGCTATCAGAGCGCAAGACAGGCGGCCATGGCGCCCCTGGAGATCCCTGAGACGGTCTATGACAATCTGATTGAGGTGATTCATGAAGCGCTGCCGACGCTGCAGGAATACCTTTCTCTGCGCAAAGAAGCGCTGGGACTGGATGAAATTCATATGTATGACCTGTATGTTCCGATTGTCAGCGACTTTGATATGAAGCTTTCCTACGATGAGGCCTTCAATCTGGTGCTGGAAGGACTTAAGCCGATGGGGGAGGATTATCTTGACAAACTGCGGGAAGCAAGGGACAACCGGTGGATCGATGTGTTTCCCAGCCAGGGAAAGAGCAGCGGCGCCTTCAGCTCCGGCAGCCTGGCGGAGGTGCACCCCTATGTTCTGCTGAACCATAATGACAACCTGGACAGCGCCTTTACGATTGCCCATGAGCTGGGCCACAGCATGCATTCCTTCTACAGCAATACCATGCAGCCTTTCCCGAAGAATGACTACAGCCTGTTTGTCGCTGAGGTGGCCAGCACATGCAACGAATGCGTGATGATGAGACACCTGCTGCTGACGATGCAGGAAAAGAAGGCCCAGGCCTATCTGCTGAATTATTTTCTGGAGCAGTTCAGAACAACCTGCTTCCGGCAGACCATGTTTGCAGAATTTGAGAAGATCAGCCACGAGATGGCCCAGCAGGGTATTCCGCTGACGAAGGAAAGCCTGAGCGAAAAGTACTATGAGCTGAACCGGAAATACTATGGGGAAAGCTGTGTGGTGGATCCGGAAATTGCCTTTGAATGGATGCGAATTCCGCATTTTTACAGGGCATTTTATGTGTATGTATATGCAACGGGCCTTTGCGCGGCTGTCAGCCTGAGCGAGAAAATCCTGGAAGAGGGAGAAACGGCCGTAACAGATTACCGGAAATTCCTGAGCGCCGGATGCAGCGTGCCGCCCATTGAAGCGCTGAAGCTTGCGGGAATTGACATGAGCAGTCCGGAACCGCTGAGAAAAGCCATGAAAGTTTTTAAAGAGACCGTGCAAAAAATGAAAGAGGTTCTTTCATGAGCAAAATCGGGATCCTGACATTTCTGTACAACGGCAATTACGGAAGCTGTCTTCAGGCCTTTGCCCTGCAGCGGGCGCTGCAGGGCATGGGATACGACTGCGAGCATATCAATTATAAGCCGGACAACAGGGAGAAAGTGCTCAATATGCTCCGGTGCGGGAACAGTCCAAAGCTGCTGATGGAAGGGTTCAAAAAGAAGTCCATAAAAAAACAGCAGGAAGGGCTGCGGGAAAAGGATCAGCGGATTCTTGATTTCTATCAGGAAAATATGAAGTTAAGCGCGCTGTGCCGGAACCGGAATGAACTGAAATCCACCAGCCGGGAGTATGATATTCTTCTGTGCGGGAGCGACCAGATCTGGAACCCGACTTGGCTGAATACGGCATATTTTCTCGATTTTGCGGACGCTGAGAGAAAGAGGATTGCCTATGCTGCCAGCCTGGGAGTCAACCGTGTTCCGGCCAGAAGAAAACAGCGTATGATCCGAAGAAGACTCAGCCTCTTCGACGCGGTTTCCGTCCGGGAGGAGGAGGGGGCAAAGGTGCTGGTATCCATAACGGGCAACCGCCCCTGCGTGATGCCGGACCCGGTTTGTCTGATGACGAAGGAAGAATGGGCTGCGGTTGCCGGAACGGCGAGCGAAGCTGCCCCCTATCTGCTTTGCTATTTTATCGGAGAGAACCCAAAATACTGGGAACGCGTGAAGCAGTTGCAGGCTGAAACAGATCTTCCCGCTCTCGTGATTCCTGTGACGGAGGAAAGTTATTCCAAATCGGAAATGGGTTTGCTGGATGGCGCGGGGCCGAAAGAGTTTCTGCGCGCGATTCAGGGCGCTTCCCTGATCTGCACGGACAGCTTCCATGGACTGGCTTTTGGCACGATCTTTCAGAAACGGGTTGAGCTGATACCGAGAGACCGGCCGGATTCCAGGGAAAGCAGGAACAGCAGAGCGGAAAACTTCTGCCGGGAGATTCATAAAAAGGGTTTGACGCAGATGCGGGAAGAGGGATTGGCCTGGCTGCGGGAGCAGATAGAGATCCCGGAATAGGGCGGCGGAATCAGTGAATGGCCCCGGCGCTGGTGCCCGCACGGAAATGAATCCTTGCTGTCCTGAGAAGAAAAAATGAAAAGAAAAGGAAAAGCCCGCCTGTTCGCACAAACAGGCGGGCTGACTTTCCCTTGAGAATTAAGCTTCTTCCTGGACCCGGATCTTGGGCAGAGCACGCTGCACATTACCGCTCCGAAGGCAACGGGTGCAAACGTTCATTCTGCGGGCACTTCCGTTCACCATCACGCGAACGCTCTGCACATTGGGCGCCCAGATGCGATGGCTTTTGCGGTTGGAATGGCTGACGTTGTTACCGTTCAGCGTGCTTTTCTCGCAAATCTCACAAAACTTACCCATGGAAATCCTCCTCCTTATGGAGTGTCGCACATCAAGCTTTACGATTCTATCACGTCTTTGTTCCGATTGCAAGCTTTTTTCTCTTAAATCTGAAATTCTTCCGGGCGCAGGGAAGAAATCCGGGCGCATGGAGCGCTGCAACCGGAGCAGGGGACAATGCGGACTCCGGGAAGATCTGAAAGGATGCGCTGTTTACCCGAACATGTATTGTCCAAGCCTGGTGATCGGGCTTTGCATCAGAAAGTTCATTCTGCGGTATTGCCGGATGCGCTGCAGCTTGGGAAAACTTCGGATCGCGAGATATCGGTCTATTGTTTCCGCGGCTTCCGCCGGCAGAGCACTGCCGTAGGAGGCTCTGAAGGCTTCCGCATGGGAATAGGTCAGGGCAATGCGCGCCTTCGACTTTTCTCTCTGCCCAAGGGCACGAAGGCCGCGCCGGAAAAGAGACCGGGAACTGGCGCCGATGGAGTTGTCACCATGCTGCCGATAACGGACCAGCGGTTGATTACAGAAACGGATGGAGCCGAAGGATGCGGCAGTCAAGGCAATGAACCAGTCATGCATGAACATTCTGGAAGGAGCGCCGTAAGCGGATACCAGATCGACCAGGGGGCGATTCAGCATCATCAGGCATCCGGTGGCGTTGTTCTGAACCAGTAACCGGTTCAG
>CAZRLU010000015.1:0-13126 GCA_964600995.1 uncultured Oscillospiraceae bacterium
TTCTTTTTCAGATAGCCCGTATAGGCCAGGGGGTCCAGGGGGCCGCCCATGGCGTTCTGCAGAATCCACTGGGGCTTTTTCAGGCTGCCGAACCGGTGCACCTTCTCCCCCAGCCAGGCGGTGATGCCGGAGAGGTCTCCCCGCTCCACCTGGCCCCACACGTCCAGATCCTTCTCCATCTGCGCCAGCATCTGCACCCCGTAGGCACTGCCCAGGGCATAGGAGGGGAAGTATCCGAAGGAGCCGCCGCTCCAGTGGCTGTCCTGCAGGATGCCCCGCCGGTCGTCCGGCACCGTCACCCCCAGGTACTTTTTGTACAGGTCGTTCCAGACCCCCGGCAGCTCCGCCACCTTCAGCTCCCCGGCCAGGATGGCCTTCTCGATCTCGTAGCGGATCATCACGTGCAGCGGATAGGTCAGCTCGTCCGCCTCCGTCCGGATCAGGGAGGGCTGGGCCCGGTTGATGCCCTGATACAGGTTCTCCTCCGTCATATCCTTCGTCTGCTCCGGGAAGCTCTCCCGCAGGATCTTCAACAGCGGGGTGCAGAAGGCCCGGCTCCGGGCGATCAGGTTCTCATAGAACCGGCTCTGGCTCTCATGGATCCCCATGGTGACCCCGCCCGCCAGGCAGGTGAACTGCAGCTCGTCCGCCACCCCCAGCTCATACAGGGCGTGCCCGCCCTCGTGGATCACGCTGAACATGCTCTGGGAGGCGTCCTCCTCGTGATAATGAGTCGTGATCCGCACATCCCATTTGTTCGTTCCGTCGGTGAAGGGATGCTCCGTTTCCCCGATGGTGCAGTTGTCGGGATCCAGCCCCTCCAGGGCCATGACCTTCTCCGAGAACCGCCGCTGGGCATCGATGGGCCAGACCTTGCTCTGGAAGTCGAAGCCGATCTGGGGCTTCTCCGCGATCTCCCGGATCAGGGGCGTCAGTTCCTCCCGGATGGTCCGGAAGAAGGGATCCAGGGTCTCCATGGTGATGCCCTTCTCATACCGGTCCAGCAGCACGTCGTACACCGGCTTCTTCCCGTCGCTCTTCCGCTCCGCGTACCGGCGGTTGTAGTCGATCAGCTTCTCCAGAAGCGGCGCGAAGGAGGCGTAATCGCTCTTTTCCTTGGCGCTGTGCCATACCGCTCCCGCCTCGTTCAGCAGCACCTGATAGGCCACATACTCCTCCATGGGCATCAGGTGCATGTCGTCATAGGCTTCCTTCAGCACCTCCGCCTGGCGGAAGGTCTTCTCGTCCACCTGCTCCCGGTGCTCCAGGATGGCCGCCAGGGCCTCCCCGTTCGCCGGGTCCGCCATGCTCCGGTATTCCAGGCCGCTCAGGTATTCCAGGGCCTCTCCCCGGCCCCGCCAGGAATTCTTCGGCGCGGCGGTGTATCCGTCCACATACAGCACGCTCATGGCATGCCGCAGGGCATAGCTTTCCTTCTCCAGGGCCTTCAGCTTCTCCAGTGCGGTTTGCAGTTCCATTTCGTTCCTCCTGTATTTTTCGGCGCGGCTGTTCTCGCGCCGCTCCGTTTTTTTGCCCGTCCCCGCGCCGGGGCATCCGCCGCCCCGCTCGGGACCTTTTTTATCCCTTGCCCCCCAGGGGATCCGCCTTGGGGGTTCCCGCCCGGCGGGGATATTTGCCCGGGGTTTTTCCCGTCTTTTCCACCGGCAGGATCAGATGCTCCCAGTCCCTGCCGGCGATGGGGGTCCGTACCGGCTCTCCCGGTTTTCCCCCCAGCAGGAAGGCGGCCCGCCGGCCCGCTTCCATCTCCGCTCCCAGGGAGGGACCCTTCCAGCACAGGGCCTTGCCCCCCACCCGGGCGTAGGGCAGCAGGTATTCGCACAGCACGTTCAGCGGCGCCACCGCCCGGGCCACGGCGCAGTCAAAGCGCTCCCGCAGGTCCTCCCGCCGGGCGCCCTCCTCAGCCCGGGCGTGGACCAGGGTCACGTTTTCCGCCCCCGTCTCCTCCGCCACGGCCGCAAGAAACCGCAGCCGCTTCTGCTGGCTGTCCAGCAGGGTGAAGCGCTTCTCCGGGCAGGCCAGGGCCAGGGCCATGCCGGGAAAGCCGGCGCCGGTGCCCACGTCGATGATGGCTTCCGCCCCGTCCAGAAGATCGGTCTTCAGCACCGTCAGGCTGTCCGCCAGATGCCGGTCCGTCAGCTCCTCGTCCTCCGCCTCCACCACCAGGTCCATCTTTTCGTTCCAGCTCTTCAGCAGCCGGAAATAGGCCGCCAGCTTCTCTCCCCGGTCCGGCGGAAGCAGAATCCCGTTCCGCTCCAGCCGCCCGATGATGTCCGTATCCTTCATCCGTTCCTTCCCCGGACGCCCCGGGTGCTCCCCCGAAGGCCTCCGCGCCTCCCTACAGGCTCACGTGCAGATATTTCACCAGCCAGTATTTCACCCAGGCCAGCGCCTCCCGGGCGTGGTTCTTGACCCAATATTCCGGCTTGCAGGGGGCCCCCAGCCCCCGGGCCTCGAAGCCCATGTCCTCCGCCAGGGCCATGGCCCGGGGCACATGGTAGTCGCTGGTCACGATCAGCACCCGCCGCACCTCCGGCCGCTCCTTCAGAATTCTTCCCGCGTTCACCAGGTTCTGGTTGGTGTTGTAGGATTCCGTGTCCGTCAGGATCTCCTCCTCCGGCACGCCCCGCTCCGCCAGATATTTTTCCATGGCCAGGGCCTCCGGCAGCGGCTCGTCCGCCCCCTGGGCCCCGCAGACCACCACCGGCACCGGATGGGCCTTCCAGGCCTCCAGCGCCTTGTCCAGCCGCCACTGCAGCTGGGTGTTCGGATTCCCGTCGGGCAGCACCTGGGCCCCCAGGATCACGATCGCGTCATAATCCCCCGCCAGGCCCGCCGCTTCCTTCTCCACGCCGTTTTCCCGGATCACCACAAATCCCACCAGTCCCAGAAAGCACAGCACTCCCGCCGCGATCAGCGCAAGCAGGCCCCGCAGCAGCCTGTGCTTTTTTCTTTTTCTTCCCATGTTCACTCTCCCCGGCTTCCGCCCGTTTTCCGGCGCGCAGCCCTATCTCCTGCCCCGGGCGCCGAACTCAATATCCCCGTGCTGGGCCATGCTGTACACGTTGGCTCCGGCCACGATCATATGATCCAGCACCATCACGTCCACCTCCGCCAGCATCCGCTGCAGCTGCAGGGTGCTGGCGATATCCTCCCGGGAGGGGGCGCAGGTGCCCCCCGGATGGTTGTGGCAGAAGAAGACGCTGTGGGCGTTGTAGTTCATCACCGTCTCCATCACCAGTCGGGGATAGGCGCTGACCTCGCTCAGGGATCCGGTGGAGATCCGCTGTCTTCCCAGCACCCGGCACTGGGCGTTCACGCAGATCACCCAGAATTCCTCGATCCGCTTCCCCAGCTGCATGCTCTTGCAGTACAGCTCCAGCTCCCGCCGGTTGGCGATCTGCCGGGGATTCTCCATCTCGCAGCGCAGGCATTCCCGGGTCAGGGGCAGCATCATGCCGATCAGCGCTGCCTGGGTCTCCCCCACGCCTTCCGCCTTCTTCAGCTGCTCCGGCCGGGCCTCAAAGACGCATTTCAGGTTTCCGAAGGTGGCAATCAGGTTTTTGGCCAGCTGCTTCGTATCCTTCCGGGGGCTGCCGTAGGTCAGCAGCAGCTCCAGGATCTCATGCTCGCTGAAGCCGCTGAAGTCCCCGGTCTCCAGGAACCGGGCCCGCAGCCGTTCCCGGTGCCCCGCGTTGGGATAGGTCTTCCGGGGCGTCTCCTCCTCCGGGGCCAGCTGCTCCGCGGCCTCCCGCAGCACTTTCTCCGTCCCCTTCTCCGCCTTTCCGGGATCCATGTACCACAGCTCTTCCTCCGCGGGCTGCTCCGCCTTTTTCCTTCCGGCCGGCATGCGCGCTGCCTCCCTTCGCTTACTGTTCCGGAGCGCCCGCTCCGGCGTAGTATCTCCAGATATCCAGGCAGGCCTGCCGCTCCGGATCCCGGATGGGCAGGAAGGCCTGCCGGTAGATCATTTCAATATCCTTCGGGGACAGGGGCATGGGATGATTCCCCAGCCGTTCCGCGTTCACCGAATCCGCCAGCTTCTGGATGATCTCCTCCGATGGCCGCTCTGGTGCCTCCATCCCCAGGTCGATCAGCATTCCCCGCAAAAGCCGGGAGCCCATCAGCGGGTTCCCCAGCCGCATCCGGCCCGCCAGCTCCGCCATCAGGGGCTGCATCTCCTCCTCCGCGCACATCCGGTCCCACAGCACCGGCAGCGTCAGCATGCAGGCATGGCCGTGGGCGATGCCCAGCAGCTTCGTCAGCTGATAGCTCATGGCGTGGGCCGCCGTGGTCCGGGTCAGGAAGATGGCCTTTCCGCTCTGATAGGAGGCGTCCAGCATCTCCGCCGCCGCGTGGGGATCCCCCGCCAGATAGGCCTTCAGGTTGTCCAGCACCCCCAGGATCGCCAGATAGGCGTGCACCCGGCTGTCCTCCGTGGCAGCCTTCGCCCAGTAGCTCTCGATCCCCTGGCTCAGGGCGTCCAGGACACAGGATTTCCGCTGATAGGCCGGCAGCGACTCCAGCAGCTCCGGATCCAGGATCACGCCCTCCGGCAGCAGGGAGGGATGGCCGATGCTCAGCTTCACGCCCCCCTCATACAGCACCGCGTTGGCGGTCGCCTCCGCGCCGCTGCCGGCGGTGGAGGGAATCGCCAGGTGGGGAATCGTCCTTTCCTCCAGCTTTCCGGCCTTGACCCCCTCCGCGCTCCCGGCGCAGAGCCAGGCCTTCACCGCCTTGGCCGTATCCATGGCGGAGCCTCCCCCCAGGGAGATCAGCCCGTCGCATTCCTGCGCCTCATAGAGCCGGACCGCCGCCTCCGCGTCCGCCAGGTCCGGGTTCGGATGGTATCCGGAAAAGGCCGGCGCCTCCGCCAGCTCCCGCCCCAGCTTCGGAATCAGCCGGGCGGAGCCCACGATCAGGGGCCTGCGCATCCCCAGCTTTTCCATCATTTCGGCGGCCTTCCGGATGCTGCCCTGGCCCCGCGTCACTTTCTGTATCATGCTGCTTCTCTCCTTATTTCCCCACGCAGAAGGTGCTGAACACCCGGTCCAGCAGCGCTTCGTCCACCTGATCCCCGGTGATCTCCCCCAGGGCCTGCTGGGCGCTCTGCAGATCCGTGGCCGCCAGGTCCGGCGGCAGGGTTTCCGCCGTGGCCAGGGCGGACTCCAGGAAGCCCACCGCCCGTTTCAGCGCGTCCAGATGCCGGGGATGGGTCACGGCCATCCGGTCCGAAAGGACGCACCATTCCCGCAGGCAGTCCTTGATCTCCCCCAGGCTTTCCGGCCGCTTCGCGGAGCAGCGGATCACCCGCCGCTCCCCGGCCGCCTCCGGCAGCTCCAGCCGCTGGGGCAGGTCCTGCTTGTTGATCACGACGGCGGCCCGCTCCGGAAGCGTGTCCAGCAGCGCCTCGTCCTCCTGCTGCAGGGGGGCGGATCCGTCCAGCACCAGCAGCACCGCGTCCGCCTCCTCCATGGCCCGGCGGGACCGGGCCACCCCGATCTTCTCCACCTCTTCCTCGGTTTCCCGCAGCCCCGCCGTATCCGTCAGCGCCACCCGGACGCCGCCCAGGCTCATCTCTCCGTTCACCAGGTCCCGGGTGGTCCCCGGCAGGGAGGTCACGATGGCCTTCTCCTCTCCCAGCAGGGCGTTCAGCAGGCTGCTCTTGCCCACGTTGGGCCTTCCCGCCAGGGTCACCCGCAGCCCCTGATGCAGCATCCGGGAGCTCCGCTCCTGGATCGCCTCCCGCAGGGTCCGGATCAGGTCCCGCAGCTGCGGAATCATCTCCGCGGCGCCCTCCTCCTCCGAAATCTCCTCGGGATAGTCCACGCAGGCCGCCAGCCCGGCCTGGATGCCGTAAAGACGGTCCGCCGCCGCCCGCACGAAGGCGGTCACCCCGCCCTGCATCTCCCGCACCGCGGCCCGGTGCTCCATTTCGCCCCGGGCGGAGATCATGCTCATCACCGCCTCCGCCTGGCTCAGGTCAATCCGCCCGTTCAGGAAGGCCCGCCGGGAAAACTCCCCCGGCCCGGCCAGCCGGGCCCCCTGCTCCAGGCACAGCTCCAGCCCCCGCTGCAGCACATAGCTGCCTCCGTGCAGCTGAATTTCCGCCACGTCCTCCCGGGTATAGCTGCGGGGCGCCCGCATCAGCACGGCCATCCCCTCGTCCACCGTCTGCTCTCCGTCCCGCAGGGTGCCGTAGACCATCCGGTGGCTCTCCCAGGCTTCCCCGTCTCCCCGGGCCCGGCGGAAAACCCGTCCCAGGATCTCCTCCGCCCGCGGTCCGCTGATCCGGATGATGCCGATTCCGCCCTCTCCCGGCGGCGTGGAAATGGCTGCGATCGTATCCTGTTCCATGCTTATCCCATCCTGTGCAGCCGGCTCATCATCTCCCGGGGATCCTCCGCCCGGTACAGGGCGGTGCCCATCACCGCCACCGTCAGCCCCTTCCGGATCATGCCCTCCAGGTTCTGCTCGTTGACGCCGCCGTCGGCCTCGATCTCTCCCTCATAGCCCATCTTCCGCAGGGCTTCCATCTTCTCCGGCACCTGCTCGTTCAGCTTCTGCCCGCCGAAGCCCGGCTCCACCGTCATGGTCAGAATCATATCCGTCCGGTCCAGGTAAGGCGTCACCGCCTCCAGCCCGGTGCCGGGCTTGATGGCCAGGCCGCATTGCCTTCCCCGCTGCCGGATATGGTCCAGCATGCCTCCCAGGTCCCCGCCGATCTCCGCGTGCAGGGTCAGCATGTCCGCCCCCGCGTCCAGGAAGGCGTCCAGATAACGCTCCGGATTGTCCATCATCAGGTGCACGTCCAGGGGCACCGTGGAAACCGTCTTCAGCCGGCGCACGGTATCCGGGCTGTAGGCCAGGTTCGGCACGAAGTGGGCGTCCATCACGTCCACATGCAGCCAGTCCGCCCCCGCCTCCATCATCTTCCGCACGTCTCTTTCCAGGTTCAGCACATCCGCCGCCAGAATGCTCGGCGCGATCTTGATCATTTTTTCTCTCTCAACCCTGTGGGAGCCGCGGCTCCCGTCCTTTCAGTCATATCTGTTCCGCCAGTTTTCCCGGGTCTCCGCCAGCAGCTCCCGGTATCTTTCCCACCGGGCGGGGTGCACCTCCCCGGTCCGCGCGGCCTCGGCCACGGCGCAGCCCGGCTCCCGGTCGTGCAGGCACTCCCGGAAACGGCATTTCCCCTCCCAGGGGGCAAACTCCGGCCACCGCTCCTTCAGCTCTTCCGGGGGCAGGCTCTGCTCCGGCTCCAGCAGGGAGAACCCCGCCGTGTCCATCACCCGCAGCCCGCCGGCCTGCAGCAGCTCCACGTGCCGGGTGGTGTTCTTGCCCCGGGCGATCTTCCGGGAGATTTCTCCCGTTTCCTGCTGCAGGCCCATCAAGGCGTTCAGCAGCGTGCTCTTTCCCGCGCCGCTCTGGCCCGCCAGGCAGCACAGGGAGCCTGCCATCGCCTCCCGCAGGGGCTCCAGCCCCGTGCCCTCCCGGGCGCATACGGGATAAACCGGCACCCCCGCCGGGGCGTATTCCTCCCGCAGCCGGGAGGCCAGGTCCCCGTCCAGGTCCTGCTTGTTCACCACCAGGATCGCCTTCATCCCCTGCTGGAAGGCCCGGGCCAGCAGCCGGTCCGTCAGCAGCAGGTCCGCCTCCGGAACCGGGGCGCATACGATCACCAGCAGCTCCACATTGGCCACCGGCGGCCGCAGGCAGAGGGTCTTCCGGGGCAGGATCTCCTCGATCCACCCGTGCTCCTCCCCCTCTCCCGGGGAAAAGAGGATCCGGTCCCCCGCCAGGGGGGTGAGCCGCTCCCGCCGGAATTTCTTCTTGGCCCGCAGGGTGAAGAGCTCCTTCGTCTCCTCCTCCTCGGCGGTATAGAAGCTGCCGATCCCCCGCAGGAGAATTCCTTTTCTGTACGCCGCCATCAGCTGCCCCCGATTTCCGTTCTCTGGCTCAGCGCCCCGTCCAGATACACCATGTACACATATCTCCGGTTATCCGGAATCTCCAGGGTCACCAGCTGGGTCCGGCCCATGTCCGCCTTGCACACGTAGGATACATAGGTCCACTCCACCGGGGAGCCCTCCGCCTGCATGGTCACCTTCACCGTCACGTCCCCCTCGCTCTCCGGAACCGTCACGGAAAGCTCCTCCCGGTGGATCGTCTCGGTGCACCGGTAGATCTTCAGGCTCACCGGGGTCTGATAGATCACGCGGGTATCCGCCTCCGGGCTCTGGGCGGCCACCAGGCCGTGGAGCTCCGGCTCGTCCGTATCCACGAAGTCCAGCTGGGTGTTCAGCGCCAGCCGGGAATCCGTCACCGCCGCCTCGGCCTCCGCCAGGGTGGCCTCCGTCAGGTTGGGCACGATGACCTCGCCGCCGCTCACCGTCAGCACCACCGCCGTGTCCTTGTCCACCAGGGTGCCCGCCTCGGGCACGCTGCCCATCACCGTGTCCGGTTCATACTCGGCCGAGGCCGCCCGCTCCAGGGTGATGGAGGTGATGTTCATGTTCTTCAGCAGCGCCGACGCGTCCGCGTAGGAGGAGCCCACCAGCACGGGCATCTCCTGCTTCATGGGACCCGTGGAAACCAGCAGCTGCACCTGCTCCCGCTCCTTCTGCAGGGTCTCCCCTGCGTCCGGAACCTGCTTGATGACCAGGCCGCTCTCGTATTCATAGCTGGAGCTTTCCCGCAGGATCACCTCCAGCCCGGCCTTCCGCAGCGTCTCCACCGCCGTCTCCCGGTCCAGCCCCTCCACATAGGGAACCACCACCGTCGTGGCATACCGGTCGATCAGCGCCAGCACGCCGTATACCAGCCCCGCCGTCACCGCCAGTCCCAGCAGCACGCTCAGCACGGCCCCGGCGATCCGGCTCTTCCGGCTCCGGAGCCCCGTCCGCTTTCTCCGGCTCTCTTCCCCGGCGGGCTTTTCCTCCCGCACGTGGGGCTTGGGCTGCACGATCTCCTCCGGCGTCACGGTCCCGGGCCGCTCGCTGCGCTCCTCCAGGGCCAGCCGCAGGTCCGCCGCCATCTCCCGGGCGCTCTGATACCGGGCGGCGGGATTCTTCTCCATGGCCTTCATGCACACCCGCACCACCGTGGGCGGCACGTCCGGCGCCAGGCTCTGGATGGGCGCCGGCTGGGCGTGCAGATGCTGCATGGCCACCGCCACCGGGCTTTCCCCGTCGAAGGGCACCCGCCCCGTCAGCATCTCATAGAGCACCACGCCCGTGGAATAGATGTCGCTGGCGGCGCTGGCGCCCTCGCCCCGGGCCTGCTCCGGCGAGAAGTAATGGACCGAGCCCATCACCATGTCCCCCCGGGTCAGGGTCGCCGAGTCGGCGATCCGGGCGATGCCGAAGTCCGCCACCTTGATATGTCCGTCCGCGTGAACCAGAATGTTCTGGGGCTTGATGTCCCGGTGCACGATGCTGTTCCGGTGGGCATGTTCCAGAGCGCTGAGAATCCGGATGGCGATCTGGCAGGCCAGGGGCGCGCTCAGCCGTCCCCGCTCCTGGATCACTTCCTTCAGCGTCTTGCCCTGCACATATTCCATGACCAGGTAGCGGTTTTCCCCGTCCATGCCCACGTCCAGCAGGTTCACGATGTTGTGGTGGGTCATCTTGCTGGCGGCTTCCGCCTCCCGCTGAAACCGGGATACGAATTCCGCGTCCTCGTTGAATTCCGGCCGCAGCACCTTCACCGCCACGTTGTGGCCGGTCCGCAGATCCTCCGCCTTGTAGACGATGGCCATGCCGCCCATGCCGATCTGCTCCGTCAGCCGGTACCGGTCTGCCAGGATCTTTCCGCTCATGGCGCCACCTCCCGGCTCTCCGGCGCTTCCTCGCTCACCAGCACCAGGGAGATGTTATCCCGGCCGCCCCGGTCCAGGGCCTCCCGGACCATCTGGTCCGCGGCCTCCTCCAGGTCCTCCCAGCCCATCAGCTCCTGCAGCCGTTCCTTCGCGATCAGCCCGTGGAGCCCGTCGGAGCACACCAGCCACCGGTCTCCCGCCTGGCGCTCCATCCCCAGGATGTCCACCTGGATGGAGGGCTCCGTGCCCACCGCCCGGGTGATGTAGTTCCGCATGGGATGCACCGCGGCCTGCTCCTCCGTCAGGAGCCCCTTGCGCACCATGTCCGCCACCATGGAATGATCCTTGGTGACCTGCCGCAGCCGGCCCTCCCGCATCAGGTAGACCCGGCTGTCCCCCACATGGGCGATCAGCATCTTCTCTCCCGCCGGCCACAGCACGCTCAGCGTGGTGCCCATGCCGGAAAGGTTCTCGTCGGATTCCTGCTTTTCCCACAGCTCCCGGTTCACCTGCTTCACGGCCTCCTCCAGGGCTTCCTTGGAGGGTTCCCGGCCCTCCAGAGCCCGGATCAGGCCGTCCCGGGCGCCGGCGGAGGCGGTTTCCCCGCCCTTGTGGCCGCCCATGCCGTCGGCGATGCCCATCAGGCCGCCGCCCAGGATCACCGCGTCCTGGTTCTCCCGGCGCACGAGCCCCACGTCCGTCCGGCTGGAAACCCAGAGCTTCTCCGGGGCAGCCGCCTGCTCCTCCGCCGCCGGCGCGGCGGGGGTCTCCGGGGCCTCCGTCGTGAAATCCCGCATCTTCCGGGCAATCTTGCTGCTGATCTTGAATTTCCGCATGCTCTCTCCTCTTTTACGGATGGGAAGCCCTTTCCGCTTCCGCATCCCTGCTTGCGATCACTTTCCTGCGCAGCTGGCCGCAGGCGCCCTCGATATCGTCTCCCATTTCCCTTCTCCGGGTGGCGGAGACATGCTCCTCCTCCAGCACCCGCAGGAACCGCCGCACCGTGCTCTCCGGCACTCCCGGCAGGTTGCGCTCCCGCACCGCGTTGAGGGGGATCAGGTTCACGTGGCACTGCATGCCCCGCAGCCGGGAGGCCAGCTCCCGGGCTTCCGCCTCGCCGCTGTTGACCCCCTCGCTCAGGGCGTATTCAAAGATAACCCGCCTTCCCGTCCGCCGGATGTAGTACCGGCAGGCCTCCAGGATCTCCTCCATGGAATACCGGTTGGCGATGGGCATGGTTTTCCTTCGGATTTCATCGTTGGGGGCGTGCAGGGAAACGCACAGCGTCACCGGCAGATCCTCCTCCGCCAGCCGCCGCATCTCCGGCACCAGCCCGCAGGTGCTCAGGCTCACGTTCCGCAGGCTCAGCCGGATGCCCTCCGGCTCCCGCAGAATCCGCAGGAAGGCCATCACCTGGTCATAGTTGTCCAGGGGCTCCCCGCTGCCCATCAGCACCACGTGGCTCACCCGGAGCTCCTCCTCCCCGGAGGAGGCCCCGCTCCGGTTTTCCTTCAGCCACCGGTTGGCCGCCAGGATTTCCCCCAGCATCTCCCCGGCGCTCAGGTTCCGCACGCAGCCCTCCAGCGTGGAGGCGCAGAACCGGCAGCCCATCCGGCATCCCACCTGGGTGGAGATGCACAGGCTGTAGCCGAAGTGGTAGTGCATCAGCACCCCCTCGACGCAGTTCCCGTCCTCCAGCCGGTACAGGAACTTCACCGTGTCGTCCAGCCGGCTCTGCCGCTCCATCTCGATGCGGACCGGCTGGGCCACGGCGATTTCCGCCAGCTGCCCCCGCAGGCCGGCCGGCAGGTTGCTCATCTCGCCGAAGTCCGCTCCCCGGTGAATCCACTGGAAGATCTGCTTTCCCCGGAATCCCGGCAGCCCCTGGGCCTTCACCCATTCCGTCAGCCGCTCCGGGGTCATCCCCGTCAGCTCTGTCTTCATGTCCGCTCTTTCCGCCTCATTCTGGCCAGATAGAAGCCCTCCACCCCGTCCCGGTGGGGCAGCAGCTGCAGCCCCAGGCCCTGATGCTGCCGGAATTTCTCCGGAATGGTTTCCGGCAGCGCCTCCGCCTCAAATTCGGGATGTTTCTCCAGGAAGGCCCGCACCCGGTGCTCGTTCTCCTCCTTCAGCAGGCTGCAGGTGGAATACACCAGGGTGCCGCCGGGCCGCACGTACCGGCAGACCGTCTCCAGCAGCTTCTCCTGCAGGGCGGTCAGCTCCGCCAGGCTCTCCTCCGTCACCCGCAGCTTGATGTCCGGCTTTTCCGCCAGCACGCCCAGCCCGCTGCAGGGGGCGTCCAGCAGCACCGCGTCCATGCTGTCCTCCAGGTTCTCCCGGTACACCGACGCGTCCCGCCGGATGGGCCGGATGTTCTCCAGCCCCAGCCGCTTCTGCTGGGCCTCGATCAGCTGCACCCGGTGCTCGTGGAGATCCCAGGCCTGAACCCGGCCCGTGTCCCCCATCAGCTCCGCCAGATAGCAGGTCTTGCCTCCCGGCGCCGCGCAGCAGTCCAGCACCTTCATGCCCCGGCGCACGTCCATGGCCAGGCAGACCATCATGCTGCTCTCGCTCTGGATGGAGAACCGCCCCGCCAGGAAGTCCGCGTCCCGGGCAATGTCCATGGCGCCCGACACCCGCCAGGCTCCCGGCAGCTCCGTCTTCTCCCGGCTCCAGATCTTCTTCTCCAGGATTTTCTCGAAGCCCGCCTCATCCTCCCGCAGCAGGTTTCTCCGGATGGTGATGCCCCCGTCGGGATTCCGCCAGGAGGCGATCCGGGCCGCTTCCTCCGCGCCCCAGTCCTCCCGCAGCCGGGCTCCCAGCCATTCGGGAACGCTGTATTTCACGGAAAAATATTTCTCCGGCTCCGTCTCCGGATCCGGCATCTGCAGCTCCTCCTTCTTCCGCAGCAGGTTCCGCAGAACCCCGTTGCACACGCCCTTCAGCCCCTCCAGGCCGATCTCCGTGCACAGCTGAACGCTGGTGTTGGTGGCGGCGCTCTCCGGAATCCGGTCTTCCAGCAGGATCTGGCAGGCCCCCAGCCGCAGCACGTTCCGCAGCTTGATGTCCGTATCCTCCCGGGCCATGATCTGGGAGAGGATGTAGTCCAGATAGATCAGGTGATCCAGCGTGTCATACACCAGCCGGGAGGCCAGCCGCCGGTCCGCCCCGCTCAGCCCGCTGCCCGTCAGGGCCTTGTCCAGGCTCAGGGAGGCATAGGCGCCTTCCTCCGTCACCTCCCGCAGCACCTTCAGGGCCACCCGCCGCGCGGCCAGCCCTTCCATCTCA
>CAZRLU010000015.1:13226-21564 GCA_964600995.1 uncultured Oscillospiraceae bacterium
GGACGCCGGCTTCCCGGGTCCCTTCCGGAAGCCGGAAGCCCCGCCGGGCTTTCCTTTGCCCCGGGCTCCTGCGGGAGCTCCGCTCCCGCTCCGGGCGCCGGTCTTTCCCCGGGAAAAGGTGCCGGGGTTCTTTTTCTTCTCTGTTTCGCTCATTTTTCTCTCCGCTCTGCCGTTCCGGCCGCTCTGTGTTTCTGCTTACAGCATCTCCGGGAGGGAATGTCCCCGCAGGTAATCCTCCGCCCGCATCTTCTTTCCGCCCGGCGCCTGCAGCTCCAGAATCCGCACCGCGCCCGTCCCGCAGGCGAGGATCAGGCCCTCCTTCGGGCCCGCCGCCAGCACCTGTCCGGGGGTTCCGCTGCCCGGGACCGTCTCGGCCCGCAGCAGCTTCAGCTTTTCCTCTCCCAGGGAGACAGAGGCGCAGGGCCAGGGGTTCAGGCCGTTGATCCGCCCCTTCACTGCCTCCGCGCTTTCCCGGAAGTCCAGCTCGCCCATTTCCTTCGTCAGCATCGGGTCATAGGTCATCTCCGCCTCGTTCTGCGGAATCCGCTCCAGGGTGCCCCGCTCCAGCGCCGCCAGGGTCTCTCCCAGCAGCTCCGCGCCGATGCGGCTCAGCCGCTCCGTCAGCTCCCCGCAGGTTTCCGTGGCCCCGATCTCCGTCTCCGCCCGCAGCAGCATATCCCCCGTGTCGATGCCCGCGTCCATCATCATGGTGGTCACGCCGGCCTTTTGATCCCCCTGCAGAATCGCGTGGGCGATGGGGGCGGAGCCCCGGTGCCGGGGCAGCAGCGACGCGTGCACGTTGATGTTCCCAAGCTTCGGGATATCCAGGATCTCCTGGCTCAGAATCTGCCCGAAGGCGGCCGTCACGCACAGGTCCGGCTTCAGGGCCCGCAGGTCCTCTACCCCGTCCCGCCGGATCCTTTCCGGCTGGAAAACCGGAATCCCGTGGGCCAGGGCGCATTCCTTCACCGGCGAGGGCGCCAGCTTCTTGCCCCGTCCCCTGGGCCGGTCCGGCTGGGTGAAGACCCCAACCACCTCATAGCCCGCTCCGATCAGCTTCTCCAGGCTGGGCACCGCGAACTCCGGCGTCCCCATAAAAACGATCCGCATCAGGCTTCATCCTCCGGAACCCGTCCCTCGATCTCCTCTTCCGTCAGCTCCCGGTCCATCACGTCCACGTAGAGCACCCCGTCCAGGTGGTCCAGCTCATGGCACACCGCCCGGGCCTCCAGGCCCTCCGTCTCCAGCACCTGGATGTTTCCGTGCCGGTCCTGATACTGCACCTTCACCTTCATGGGCCGGGTCACGATGCCCTGCCGCTCCGGAACCGACAGGCAGCCTTCCCTTCCGGTCTGGCTGCCGCTCCGCTCCAGGATCACCGGGTTCACCATCTCCCGCAGGCCGTCCCGTTCCGCGGAGGTGTCGATCACCACCACCCGCCGCAGGATGCCCACCTGGGGCGCCGCCAGGCCCACGCCGTCCGCCTTGTACATCGTATCCGCCATATCCTTCAGCAGCACCGCCAACCGCAGGTCAAACTTCTCCTGCTTCCGGCAGACCTTCCGAAGGGTTTCATCTCCGATTTTGACGATTTTTCTGATTGCCATCTTTCCGTTGTCTCCTTTTCCGGTTCTCGTTCTATATCATGGAGATGGGGTTCAGCTCAAAGCAGGCCAGGGCCTCCCCGCCGGCGCCTTCCGCCAGCTCCGTCAGCCATCCGCACAGCTCCTCCGTCTCCCTTCCTGTCAGCAGCTTGAAGAGGATCTGCCTCCGGTGCAGCCCCCGCAGGAATTTGATGCCCGGGGCCTCCGCCACCATCATCAGCACCTTTTTCCGCCAGGCGGGCCGGGCCTCCAGCTCCCGGCGGATCGCCTCCGCCAGCCGGCCCGCCGTTTCCTCCGCCGCCCGCTCCTCCCCGGCCTCCACCAGCACCCGGGCCAGGGCCGTGAAGGGCGGGTAGAGGGAAATCCGCCTTCGGGCGAATTCCTGCTCAAAGAAGGCGCGGTAGTCCTGCCGGGCCGCCAGCTGGATCACCGGGTCCTCGGGCTTGTAGGTTTGGATGATGACCCGCCCGGGCCTTCCCCCCCGGCCGGCCCGGCCGGCCACCTGGGTCAGCAGCTGGAAGGTCCGCTCCCGGCTCCGGTAATCCGGCAGGTTCAGCGTCATGTCCGCCGCGATGACCCCCACCAGGGTCACCTGGGGAAAATCCAGCCCTTTGGCGATCATCTGGGTCCCCGTCAGGATCCGGGCCCTCCCGCTCCGGAAGGTCTCCAGGATCCGGGCGTGCCCGTCCTTGCCCCCGGTGGTGTCCACGTCCATCCGGGCCGTGGGCGTTCCGGGAAAGAGCCGCTTCACCTCCGCGTCCACCTTCTGGGTCCCCGCGCCGAAGTAGCGGATGTAGGCGCTTCCGCATTCCGGGCACCGGGTGGGCAGCGGCAGGGTCTTTCCGCAGTAGTGGCACCGGAGCAGGTTCTCCCCGGCGCTCTCCCCGCCGTCCTCCCGCACGTGAATCGTCATGCTCACGTCGCAGTTGGGGCATTTCACCACGTATCCGCATTTCCGGCAGCTCACGAAGGAGTGGTACCCCCGCCGGTTGATCAGCAGCATCGCCTGCTCTCCCCGCTCCAGGGTTTCCTTCAGCCCCCGGATCAGGTCCCGGCTCAGCACGGACCGGTTCCCGTTCTCCAGCTCCTGCCGCATGTCCGTGATGGTCACCTCCGGCAGGGGCCGGTCCTTCACCCGCCGTGGCATCTCCAGCAGGGTGTAATCCCCCCGCCGGGCCCGGGCAAAGGAAAGAATGCTGGGGGTGGCGCTGGCCAGAATCAGCCCCGCGCCCTCCCGGGCGCACCGGCTTTCCGCCACCTCCCGGGCGTCATACCGGGGATGATGATCGCTCAGGTAGGTGCTCTCATGCTCCTCGTCCACCACGATCAGCCCCAGCCGCTCCGCGGGAGCGAACACGGCGCTCCGGGCGCCGATCACCACCCGGGCCTCTCCCCGGCGGATCCTTCGCCACTCGTCAAACCGCTCTCCCGGGCTCAGCCGGCTGTGCAGCACCGCCGCCACCGCCCCGAACCGGCCCCGGAACCAGGAAACCATCTGGGGGGTCAGCGCAATCTCCGGCACCAGGATGATGGCGCTTTTGTCCATCTCCAGGGTCCGGCGCACCGCGTGCAGAAACACCTCGGTCTTTCCGCTGCCCGTCACTCCGTGCAGCAGGAACCGGCCCTTCCCCCGCTCCAGCGCCGGCAGGATTTCCTCCAGCACCTCCTCCTGCTCCTCCGACAGGCTGTGCCAGGGGGTGTCGCCCCCCAGTCCCGCCCCCGGGGTCCGCAGGCTTTCCTCCTCCCGGATCCGGATCAGCCCCGCCGCCTCCAGGCTGCGCAGCGCCTCTGCCGGCTCCTTCACTGCGGCGGAGATGGCCGCCGCCTCCAGCGGGGATTCCCGGATCAGCATCTCCAGAATCTCCCGCCGCTTCCGGCTCCGCTTCTCTCCCGCCAGGGCGGCCTCCGCCGTCTCCCGGGAAACCGCCAGCTCCGCCATCCGGCGGGTCCGGATCTTCACCCGGGTCCCCCGCATCTCCGGGGGAATCATCAGCCGCAGGGTTTCCGCCAGGGGGCAGTGGGCCTTTCCGGCCATCTCCTCCGCCAGCTCCATCAGCGGCGGCAGGATCGCCGGTTCCTCCTCCGGCGTGCCGGAAACGCTGCGGATCTTCTTCTCGTCATAGTCCGTGGCATCGCAGAGGCGCAGCACGATGCCGTCCTTCTGCCGGGGCCCGAAGGGCACCGTCACCCGCTGCCCCGGGGCCAGCCGCATGCCCTCCGGAATCCGGTAGGTGAAGGGTCTTGCCACGTTTTCATGCGCGATGTCCACGATCACCTGGCAATACATCCCATTCCTCCTCCGTCCCCGGCCCGGGGCTTACAGCCACTGCCGCTGCTGCACGCTCTCCGCGTCCCAGTTCAGCCGGCCGTATCTCCGGGTCGTCTCAAAAATCTGCCCCTGCAGCGCCTCCGTCAGCAGCTCTCCCTTCAGCCGCCAGTGCCAGTTGTTCGGCAGGAAGGAGGGATCGTTCATCCGGGCTTCATGCCCCAGCCCCAGGTGGTCCTGAATGGAAATGACGCAGGTCTCCGCCCGGCACATCATGGCCGCCCGCACGAACACCTCGTGCATCCGTCCCTTCCCCAGGGTCTGGCATCCGAAGTATTCCCGGATCAGCTTCTGCTCGCTCTCCTTCAGGGAGGCGAACCAGCCGTTGATGGGATCGTTGTCATGGGTCCCCGGATACACCACGCAGTGCTCCGGAATGTTGTGCACCAGGTAGTCGTTGCTGGCGCCGATGTCCTGCTCGTCAAAGCCGAACTGCAGCACCTTCATGTTCGGGAACCCGGTCTCCTTCACCATCTGGCGCACGGAGTCCGTCATGAAGCCCAGGTCCTCCACGATCACCGGCTTGTATCCCATGTTCTGCCACATCTGGTGGAACAGGGCCATGCCGGGGCCCTTCTCCCAGTGTCCCGCCAGGGCGCTCTCCCCCGCGGGAATGGAGAAGTATTCGTCCAGCCCCCGGAAGTGGTCGATCCGCAGCAGGTCGCACTGCTGGAAGTTCATCCACAGCCGGGCCATCCACCAGCCGTAGTTGTCCTCCCGGTGCTTCTCCCACCGGTACAGGGGCGTGCCCCAGATCTGCCCCTCCGCCGAGAAGGCGTCCGGCGGGCAGCCGGCCACGGCGCTCTGCCGGTTCTCCGCGTTCAGCTGGAACAGCTGGGGATGGGCCCACACGTCGGCGCTGTCGAAGGAGACGTAGATCGGAATGTCTCCGATGATCCGGATGTGTTTGGCGTTGGCGTAATCCTTCAGGGCCTTCCACTGCTGGAAGAACTTGAACTGGGTATACTTGTGGAACTCAATGTCGAAGTACAGCAGCTGGTTGTAATAGTCGATGGCATAGCCCCAGTGCCGGCTGATGTCCTCCGGCCAGTCCGGCCACTCCGCTTCCTTGAAGAAAGCCTTCAGCGCCATGAACAGGGCGTAGTCATCCAGCCACCAGGCATTCTCCCGGATGAAACGCTGATACTCCCCGTTCTCCGCGATCCGGCTCCGCTCATAGGCCTTCCGCAGCAGCGGGAAGCGCCGCGCATACAGCTTGTCGTAGTCCGCCTTCTCCGGGTTGGTCCCGAAATCCACCGCCTCCACCTCGTCCCGGCTCAGTACGCCTTCCTTGATCAGCGCGTCCAGGTCGATGTAGTAGGGGTTCCCCGCGAAGGCCGAGAAGGACTGATAGGGGGAATCGAAGGATTTATCATGGTTCGGCGGATTCAGCGGCAGAATCTGCCAGTAGGTCTGCCCCGCTCCCTCCAGAAAATCCACAAAACGATAGGCTTCCTTGCCGAAATCGCCGATGCCGTATTTTCCCGGCAGACTGGAAACCGCCATCAGAATACCCGCCGCGCGTCCCATAACTCCGTTCCTCCCATGTGTTTTTCTTCCGTCCGGAGCGGGCTGACCGCCCCTCCCGCAGGCTGCTCCTCCGGGTTTGGATCCCCCGCAATCATCAGAAAGCAACCCAGTTTTATTATAACCCAAACCAGGCGGTTGGCAAGGAAAAAATCGGCGCGAAAAAAGCAGCCTCAGGCTTGAGGCCGCTTGATTCATACCGAAAGCGTCAGGCTTGTTCTTTTTCTTTTTTCTTCGCGGCAGCCGCGCCCCGGCGGAACCGGAAGGCGATGCAGCCGATCAGGATCAGGCAGGCCGTCATGATTCCGTAGGCCAGCGGCTCGTTCCCCCACCGGTCCACCCCGAACTCGGCCCAGATGGCCACGCCGATGGCGGCGGCGAAAAGCCCCCAGCTGATCAGGGAATCCCACAGCTTCTTCTCCGGCTGCCGCAGGTACCAGCAGAGCATCACCCCGAAAACGATCAGGATCGCGTAGACCTGCTGGATGTGCACAAAGTGCTCCACCATATGCCCGTCCGCCCGCAGGGATTCCAGCAGCACCTGGGTCAGCCCGAAGAGCATCAGGAAGATGCCCATGAGCCCGCCCTCCGTGCTCTTTCTCCGCCGGATGCCCCACAGGATCAGCCCCAGGATCAGGGCGACCGCGGCTTCATACAGGTAAACCGGGTGCACCGGCTCCCCGTCCACCAGGGGGCAGATCCCCGTCCGGATCAGCCATTCCCCGGTCACATAGCGGCCCAGGCCAAGCCGGGTTCCGTGCTCCGCCAGCCGCTCGATCAGGATCCCCGCCGGCAGCCCCAGGGCTGCGGCGTCCAGGTATTCCTTCCTGCATCCGGGGCGCCAGCTTCCCGCCAGCCGGGCGCCGGCGGCCGCGCCAACCACGCCGCCCGCCAGGGAATATCCTCCCAGCCAGAACCGGAAGCCGTCCAGGAAATCCCGTCCCGTGTCCAGGTCAAAGAACCCTTCCAGCAGCATCATGATCCAGCCGGACAGGGCGTATCCCAGCCGGGCCCCCAGCCAGGTCATGGGAATGCAGCATACGCACAGCCGGATCCAGTCCCCGTAGGTTTTCCCCTTCCGGAGAAGCACGAGCAGGCAGATCAGCAGCCCCGCCAGCACCGCCGCTGCGCAGCCCAGTCCGAAGGCCGTGGGCGGCCGGTCGAAAATCGTCGTCATCAGTGATTCGTCCCTTTCCCAGCCTTCAGGGCTCCGTCCCCTCGCCCATGGCGGTGGCAAAATAGATGATGTCGGAAACGGAGCGCTCCTCCTTCACGGTCTTGTCCGAATAGTTCGCCCCGTGGAAGTACATCAGGGCGCTGTTGCCCCCGTCCAGGTTGTAGGCTTCCTGGCAGCCCAGGTCCGCCATGAACTGAGCCAGCTCCTCGGCGGTGGCGCCCTCCTTGCCGCTCCGGTCGTGATGCTTGATGGTGTCCACCACCACCATCACATAGGACAGCGGGCCCGTCTGGCCGATGGCGCACCGGGGCTCCCGGCCGTCCGGGTTGCCGGAGTAGGAATCCGGAATCTCCTGCACCTCGCCGCCGATCACCAGGGCAGGGCCCCACTCGAACACGTTCACCAGGGTGTGCTCCTCCGTCAGGGCCTTCAGCTGGTCCTTGAAGTCCGGGTTGATGGACTTGGACTTTCCGTTCTTCTTCGCGTCCCGGATCCGCCGCAGGATATGGAAATCCCCCTTCTCGTCGATGCACAGCAGGTCCCGGGTCTCATAGGGAGACTTCCGCTTCTCCACCACTTCTCCCTGGCGCACGATGTAGCCGCCCTTGTCGGATCCGTAGTAGTCCCCGCCGGTGGCCACGATGGCCCCGGCCTTCTCCGCCAGGGCGGAGATTTTGTTGGTCCGGCCCTTGGCCGTGATGTAGGTCCGCAGCTGGCTGGCGTCCCCGATGGTCACCCGGGCCACGTTGTAGATGGCCTTCTCCGTGGTCACCTTCTCCATCTTCACGGTGATGGTCGGATCCTCGTATCCGTCCTCGGTGAAGTTTTCCTCCGGCGCCGCGGGGCCGGGGGTCAGGTCGATGGGCAGCGAAGCCAGGGTGACGTTCTCCTCCGCCTCCGCGCTTTCCTCTCCCAGGGCCGGCAGGCAGGCGCCCGCCAGGATCATCGCGCACAGCAGCGCCAGAAGCCGCGCTCCCGCACGGCGCTTCTCACAGAAAATCGTATTCATCTTCTCCCGTCTCCTCCTCATCTTCCCAGGTCTCCTCCAGCGCAGGATCCACGTCCCCGCTGGGAACGGCCCAGGCAAATCCGATCAGCATCAGGCAGGCCAGCAGCGTCAGCAGGATGCTGCTGATCCGTCCTGTCTTCTCCTTCTTCTCCATCCCGTGTCCTCCTTCGGCTTTCCGCCGGACAATATATCACATCCCCCCGCGGAATTCAATCCCGCCCGGGCCTTCAGGCTGTCCGTGCCCGGGGTCCGGGGGCATTCCGCAGTCCGTTTCTCCCGCGCAGCCCCGCCGGTCTTAAAACCGGGTGGCCCACAGGGAGAAGGTCTGCTCGAAATCCGTCCGCACAAAGCCGATCATCCGGATCAGGAAGGCTGTCAGCCCCAGGATCACCAGCGCCCCCACCAGAATCGCCCCGAAGCTTCCCAGCCCCGCTGCCATCCGGTATTTCTCCGCCTTCTCCTCCCGGCGCTCCTCCTCGGAAAAGCTTTCCTCCGGGGCTTCCTCTTCCGTCAGCTCGTCAAAGCCGTCGTCGTATTCCTCCTCGTCTTCCCATTCTTCCTCCTGCGCAAACTGGCGCTCGTAGGCTTCCTCGTTTTCGGGCTTTCTCTGAAAATAGGCCACGGCTTTCTCCTCCTCTCTCCGGGCTTCACGCCGTCCATTTTACTTCATTCTTCCGGAAAACTCAACCTCTCCC
>CAZRLU010000016.1:0-21388 GCA_964600995.1 uncultured Oscillospiraceae bacterium
CGCCCCCCACGGCGGCGGCGCCTTCTCCGGCAAGGATCCCACCAAGGTGGACCGCTCCGCGGCCTACGCCGCCCGTCACGCCGCCCTGAACGTGGTGGCCGCCGGCCTGGCGAAGCGCTGCCAGATCCAGCTGGCCTACGCCATCGGCGTGGCGAAGCCCGTCAGCATCCTGGTGGAAACCTTCGGCACCGGCGTCGTCTCCGACGAGCAGCTCTGCGCGGCCGTGGAGAAGGTCTTCGACTTCCGTCCCGCCGCCATCATCCGCCGGCTGGACCTGCGCCGGCCCATCTACCGCCAGACCGCCGCCTACGGCCACTTCGGCCGCCCGGACCTGGATCTGCCCTGGGAAAAGGCGGATCAGGTGGAAGCCCTGCGTCAGGCGCTGGATATGCAGGCCTGAGCATTTCCCCGAAAAGCAGCTGCCCGGAACCGTTTTCGCAATGGTTCCGGGCAGTTTTTGTATTCTTGTGTTCTTCCGGGGCGGGCGCTTCCGCCCCGGCGCTGCAGTCTCTCACAGCTCTCCGTTCCAGGCATGCTGATAGGTTTCAATCACTTCGTCCCGGGAAGGGGTAACCAGGTTGGTTTCCATACAGCTGTCATGCAGGGCCAGATCCGCCAGGGTACCGAAGGCCTCCGGGGTCACTTTTCCCTCCGCCGCTTCCCGCAGGGTGGGCGGAATTCCCAGCTCCACCGCCATCCGGTGGGTCTTCCGGATCACGGCTTCCGCGTTTCTTTCCGGCAGCCTCATGGCCTCCGCCACCCGTTCCAGCCGGCGGCGGATCTCCGCGTCCCTGCTGTTGAAGCGCAGCACATAGGGCAGCAGCACCGCGTTGCACACCCCGTGAGGCAGGTTGGAATGCCCGCCCAGGGCGTGGGCCATGGCATGCACCATGCCCAGGCCCGCGTTGGAAAAAGCCATCCCTGCGATATTTTCCGCGTAGGCCATCATCTCCCGGGCCTCCAGGTCCTTCCCGTCCCGGACCGCCCGGGGCAGATAGTCCGTCACCGCGGTGATGGCCCAGTAGGCGTCGTGGTCCGTATAGGGATTGGCGCCCGTGGCGCAGGCTGCCTCGATGGCATGGGTCAGGGCATCCAGCCCCGTGGAAGCCGTCAGCTTCGGCGGCATGGAGATCATGAAATCGATGTCGTTGATGGCAATGCTGACCATGCAGTTGGGGTCGATCATGGCCATCTTGGAGCCCCGGGCCGGGTCCGTCACGATGTAGAAGGTGGTGCACTCCGATCCCGTGCCGGCGGTGGTGTTGACCACGGCGATGGGCATGCCCGGCTGCCGGGATTTGTTCACCCCTTCGTAATCCTCCACCCTTCCGCCGTTCTTCAGCACGATGCCGGTGGCCTTGGCCGTGTCAATGGCGCTGCCTCCGCCCACGGCCACCAGCAGCTCCGCCGCGGCCTCCTTCGCCCGGGCAATGCATTCGTTCACCACCTGCACGGTGGGGTTCGGCTGCACCCGGTCAAACACCTGGCAGCTCACGCCGGAATCCTCCAGCACCGCCCGCACCCGGTCCGCGGCGCCGGATTTCGCCAGAAAGCCGTCCGTCACGATCAGCGCTCTCCGGGTTCCCAGCTTCCGCACCTCATCTCCCAGCATTTTCACGGAGCCCTGGCCGAAAAAGCTGGTCTTCACCGCGCTGATCCGGTACCCCGCCGGCTTTTCCTTCCGCGGAACCGAATACCCCTGCGCAGCCAGCACCCGGCGGACGATGGCCTCCACCTCCGCTTCCGTGATTCCGCTCCGGTTCTCCAGGTTCATGGCTTTCTCCTTCCCTTCTCCGGGCCCTTTTCCCTTGCTCCGGAAACGCATCCCGGGTTCATGCCCTGAGGGTTTCCGGATCAATGATCCCCGCGATCGTCATATCGGAGGGGGGCGGCGACTGCAGATCCAGCATCAGGGCGGCTTCCGCCCGGCCGATCATGTATACCGTATCCCCGATGCCCGCCTCGCCGGTGGCGTCGCAGGCGATCAGGGTCCCTCCGGGTTTTCCGTTCACGATTTTCCGCACGATCAGCAGGCGGCGTCCCTTCAGGGTCGGGGTTTTGATGGTGCAGACCACGCTTCCGATCACAATGCCGATATTCATGGCTTCCGCTCCCCTCTCCCCTTAGTGGCAGTAAACCGTCTTTCCCCGCCAGGTATAGTGATCCACCACGCCGCACACGGTCATGCTGGCGATCAGCTGATCATCCCCGGTGACCATCTTGGCGGAGCCGCCGTCGTTGTTCAGCAGCACGATATCCCCCACGCCGGCGTCCGCCGCGTCCAGCACCACGTATTCCTCCCCCACGGGTTCCCCCTCCAGGGTCAGGTTCCGGGCCTTCAGCATCTTCATGCCCCGGTAGCGTTCATACTTCACCGTGCTGACCACCGTGCCGGTAATCACTCCGATCTTCATTCGGCGCCCCCCGATTTGGCATAGACTCTTCTGCCTTCAATGTCCACGAAATCCACAATGCCGATGATGGTGCTGTCCACCGGCTTTCCGGTGGTCTGCTCCGTCTGGCGGGAGGAGCTGCCCCCCGCCCACATGACGATATCGCCTTCCCCGGCGCCCACGGTATCCGCCGTGACAAAGGGTGCCCCCTTTTCCTGCATGGTCTCCATATCGATGGGTACGGCCACCAGCAGCTTCATGCCCTCCAGCCGCTCACACTTGCGGGTGGACACCATGGATCCGATCACTTTAGCCAGCTGCATGGGATGCCTCCTTTGCCTTGTCATAGGTCCGGATTCCCCGCAGCGTCAGGGAATCCACAATGCCGAAGATCGTATAGTCCGTCGCCAGCAGCTTCGAGGTGTCGCTCTGGCGGGAGGAGCTGCCGTAGGCGCAGAACACCAGGTCCCCCTCCCCGGCGCCCACATCGTCCACGCAGACGATATAGTCCCCGGTGGGTTCGATGGTTTCCAGGGAGACCGGCTCCACAATCAGCATCCGGGCCCCGGTCAGCTTTGCGATCTTGTTGGTGCTGACCACGTTGCCCGTCACTCTTCCCACCATCATGGCCTGTCGTCTCCTTCCACCATCGCCGTGCTGTTCCGGATCACCAGCCGGCCGTCCACCTTAATATGCATGGGCGGCCACTCCGGATGCCGGATCCTTTCCAGGATCATGTCCACCGCCAGCGTCCCCAGGGCTTTGCGGGAAACCCGCATCGTGGTCAGGGGCGGCATCATCATGGCGCTGTAGGGCACATCATCGATCCCGATGATGCTCAGATCCTCCGGCACCCGGTACCCCGCCTCCATGATCGCCTTTGCAGCTCCGATGGCCAGGGAATCGTTGTCCGCCACCACGGCTCCCGCGGGCACATATTTTCCTTCTGCCAGCAGCTGTTTCATATCCTCATAGGCGCCGTTCAGCGTCGGCGCCAGCTCCACCGACGGAGGCGGCTCCAGCCCCAGCTTCTCCATCGCCGACAGATATCCCCGGTATCGGTCCTGGCAGTTGTGGATCGGCAGCTTGAAGCGGAAATACCCGATCCGGCGGTGGCCCAGCTCATACAGATACTTGGTGGCGTCCATCCCGATGGTCACGTTGGACATGACCACGCTGTCCACCCGGCCGTAGTGGACATCGTTGTCCAGCACCACCAGGGGGATATCTCCGAACAGGTTCAGGAAGTGGTAATGCTCCTCCTGCAGCTCCGTGCCGATCAGGATGACCCCCATGGGCGGATTCTGCAGCAGCTCCCGCAGGGTGGTCTCCGCCTCATCCGCCTTGCACCGTTTCAGCACCATCTCAAACCCGTGATGGCGGCACTCTCCCTCAATCCGGTCGATCATGGAGGCGATGAACCCCTGGTTCTCCTCGGTGACTCCGTGGGTATGGAATTTGATCACCATCAGACGCCGGTTGTCTTCCCGGGGCTGTTTCACCCGCGCAGTGTACCCCACCGCGTCGGCCACCTCCTGCACCTTTCTTCGGGTGGCTTCGCTGATGCCCTTCTTGTTGTTGAGCACCAGGGAGACAGCCGCCGGGGATACGCCGGCCATGGCTGCAATTTCTCTCACGGTCACGTTGGGTCCCCTCCTACGTCTTCCGTCTTGTCTGTCCGTTTCCGATTACTCCGCCTTCCAGTCCGCATAGGCCCGCATCAGCAGCATCGCCACCGCCGCTCCGGGATCATACAGCTCCCGGGATGCTTCGCCGCGGATGGCCATCCGGCCGTGCACCGCCTGCATTTCCCGGGTGTTTTCAAAAGCCTGCTCCGCCGCCCGGGCCGCCGCCTCCGCATCCTCCCGGTTCAGCGTGCCTTTTTCAGCCGCCTGCTTCAGGCTTTCCACGGCGGGCCAGAGCCCGTCCAGGAAGGTTTTCTCCCCGACCTTCGCCTTGCCCCGCTGCTGCACGCCGTCAAAGTAGGCGCTGAAGAAAGCCGCTTCCTCCGCAGCCGTCAGCTCTTCCCTGCCCTTCAGCACCTTTCCGGCCTGCATGAGACCGCTGGCCATCAGGGTACCCATGGTGGAGGGAACCGCGGAAGCCATGGCCTTTCCCGCGGTGTAGGCCAGCTTTCCCACATCCGTCAGCCCGCTGTCCTCCGCCGCCTTCGACGCCGCGGCAAACCCGTCCGACATGGTCAGCCCCAGGTCGCTGTCCCCGGCATGGCTGTCCAGCTCGATCAGCCAGTCCTTCTTCTCCGCCATGCGGGCGGCAGCCGCCCGCAGATACGCTCTCAGTCCGTCTGCGTTCATCGTGATGCCTCTACTTTCTCCGGATTCCGGCCGGATTCCTTCTCCCACCGGATAATCCGCGCTATGCAAACCGGCCGGACCCGCGGGAGCCCGGAAAAACCTCCGGGGTTCCCCCGTCCTTTCCGCTCCCGCGATCCGGTCCGCTGCCTGTTTTACAGCTGGAACTGCTTGTAGAAGGGGGTGTCCGCCGGGGCGGCCAGGTATTCCTTCAGCTCCCCGTCCACCCGCATCAGCGAGATGGAAGCTCCGGCCATCTCCATAGAGGTGGCAAACTCGCCAACCCAGGTATGATACACCCGGATCCCCTTTGCGTCCAGCGTCTGCCTGATCCGGCGGAACATCACATACTGCTCCTCCAGGGGCGTGCCTCCCAGCCCGTTGACCAGTACGGCCACCTCATCCCCCGCCTGGAAGGGCAGGTCCTTCAGGATCGGCTCCAGCATCTCATCCACGATCTCATCCGCGCTCTTCAGCTTTCCGCGGCGGATTCCGGGCTCCCCGTGGATGCCCATGCCGATCTCCATCTCGTCCTCGCCGATTTCAAAGGAAGGATGGCCCAGCCGCGGCACGGTGCAGCTGGTCAGGGCCACGCCCATGGTCCGGACATTGGCGCAGGCCTTTTCCGCCACCCGTTTCACTTCGTCCAGATCCTTCCCGGCCGCCGCCGCGGCGCCAGCGCATTTGTATACGAAGAAGATACCGGCCACGCCCCGGCGCTTGTTGGGCTCGCCTTCCCCGGCCGGCGCGGCGGAGGCCACGTCCTCCCCGGCCACCACGGATTCCACCCGGATATCCTCCTCCATGTCCGCCATCTCCGCGGCCATGTCGAAGTTGAAGATATCCCCGTTGTAGTTCCCGTAGATATACAGCACGCCGGCGCCCTGGTCAATCTCCTTGGTCACGGCCAGCATCTGCTCGGCGCTGGGGCTCTGGAATACATCCCCGATGGAGCATCCGTCCAGCATGCCTTCCCCCACATAGCCCAGGAACAGGGGCAGATGCCCGCTGCCGCCGCCCGTGGCCAGGCCCACCTTGCCGGGATGCTTCCGGGCGTTCACCAGGCAGTGCAGGTCATTCCCCGCGCAGGTCACCTCGCCGGGATGGGCCGCATAGATGCCCTCCAGCATTTCCGGAATAAAGCTTTCCGGGGTGTTGATGATCTTTTTCATGTTCCTTTCCTCCCCGCTTATCCGGGCATGACGCAGCCCTTCTTCAGAATGATGCATGCATACAGCGCCGTCTCGCCGGTGGCGATGGTGGCGTAGGCCTTCCGGGCCCGGTCATAGAACTCAAACCGGCCGATGCCTTCCCGCTTCGTCCCGGGCTGATGCTTCTCCATCAGCTCATCGATCCGCTTCCAGATGGGGGGATCTCCCTCCAGGTCTCCCGGCGCGGGCTGCATCACGGTGACCGGCGCTTCCACGAACTGATCCAGCGGGAAAAGCTGCAGGATCGCGTCCATGACCTCGTCCGCCTTGTGTCCGTCGCAGCGGACGCAGCGCTGGCCCATGCTCTGGGCCGGGAAGTTGGCATCGCCGATGACAATCTCATCCCCATGCCCCATCTCCGCCAGAATTTTCAGCAGCTCCGGATTCAGAACCGGAGAAATTCCCTTCAGCATTTTTCTTTTCCTCCCCGCGTTGAATAAACCGGCCCGCCGGAATCAAGGCTTAGCTCCAGCGGGCCGGTTGCTCTGTCTTCTCTCTCCCGCGTTCTCCGCCCGGCCCGGCCGGCGGAGGCGTCCCCGGCTTCCGTCCTTTACAGGGTCGGCAGGATCGCTTCCACATCGTCATGGGGCCGGGGAATCACATGCACGCTGACCAGCTCGCCCACGCGCTTGGCCGCCGCCGCGCCGGCTTCCACCGCCGCCTTCACCGCGCCCACGTCGCCCCGGACCATCACGGTCACCAGGCCGCCGCCCACGTGTTCCTTGCCGATCAGATGCACGTTGGCCGCCTTGACCATCGCGTCCGCCGCCTCAATGGAGCCCACCAGTCCCTTGGTTTCGATCATGCCCAATGCCTGCTTTTCCATTTGTTCAGAATCTCCTTTCATTTCTCATCCCTTGATTCGTCTGTCCGCCTCTGATCCGTTTTTTGATCTCTTCGTCCGGTCTTCCTCGGCCTCAGCCCTTGGCCGCGGGGGCCTTGGCCCGGGGCGCGGCCTTTGCCGCTCCGGGAAGAATCCCCTCCACATCGCCGTGGGGCCGGGGAATCACATGCATGCTGACCAGCTCGCCCACGCGCTTGGCGGAGGCCGCGCCGGCTTCCACCGCCGCCTTCACCGCGCCCACGTCGCCCCGGACCATCACGGTCACCAGGCCGCCGCCCACGTGTTCCTTGCCGATCAGATGCACGTTGGCCGCCTTGACCATCGCGTCCGCCGCCTCAATGGAGGCCACCAGCCCCCGGGTCTCAATCATGCCCAGCGCTTCCTGCATTCCGTCTTTCCTCCTTCACTGATGTTCCCGTCAGATAAGCCTTCGTAAATGCGCTTCATCCTATACAATCCTGAAATCGCCGTACAGCACGCACCGGCGCAGGCGGGTGAAGGTCCTGGCGCTGGTGACGCCCTCCCCCGTGGGGGTGGCGATGGTCATGGTCGTAAAGCCTTCCCCGTCAAAGCCCAGGCCGGAGTAGCTCGGCGCGTTCTTCACGAAAATCGTCGTGTTCATGCGCTTGGCCGCCTTGCTCATATGATGCACATTGGTGGAGTGTATCATGGCGGAATGCTTGCAGCCCCGCTCCGCCCGGAAGGCCTCCTCCACCGCCTCATCAATATCCCGCACCCGCACCACGGCCAGCACCGGCATCAGCATCTCCGTGGTCACGAAGGGATGGTTCCGGTCCGTCTCGCAGATGATCAGCCGGGGATTTCCCGTGAAGGAGACGCCGCTGTCCCGCAGGATCACCGCCGCGTCATGTCCCACATACTTCCGGTTGATGACATATTTTCCGTCCTTTTGGATCAGGGTGGTCCGAAGCACCCGGTCAATATCCTCCCCGGAGATCCGGAAGGCCCCATGCTTCTCCATCTCCGCCATCAGCCGGTCGGTGATGTTGGCGAAGGCGAAGACCTCCTTCTCCGCGATGCAGAGGATGTTATTGTCGAAGGATGCACCGTTCACAATCCGCTCCGCGGCCTGGGGCAGGTCTGCCGTATCGTCCACGATCACCGGGGGATTGCCCGGTCCGGCCGCCACGCAGCGCTTGCCGGTCTTCATGGCCACCTTCACCACCGCTTCCCCGCCCGTCACCGACAGCAGCGGGATATCCGGATGATTCATGATGCCGTTTCCCGTCTCCAGGGTGGGCTCCCGGACGGTGGTCACCAGGGTGTCCGGCCCGCCGGCGCTCCGGATCGCCTCCACCATGACCCGCATGGCTTCCTGGGAGGCCCGTTTGGCCGCGGGATGGGGATTGAACACCACCGCGTTGCCCGCCGCGATCATGCTGATGCAGTTGTTGATCACGGTGGCCGTCGGGTTGGTGGAGGGGGTGATGGAGCCGATAACCCCGAAGGGGGCCTGCTCGATCAGCATCATTCCCGTGTCCCCGGTTTCGCACCGGGTGGTCAGATCCTCGATGCCCGGCGTCCTCCGGGCCACCAGCAGGTTCTTCTGAATCTTGTCCTCCACATGGCCGTAGCCCGTCTCCTCATGGGCCAGCCGGGCCAGGGGCTCCGCGTTCTCAATGGCCGCCTTCCGCATGGCGGCGATCAGCTCGCCCCGCTTCTCCAGCGTCATCTCCGCCAGCTGCTGCTGCGCCGCCTTGGCGTTGGCCACGGCTTCCTCCACCGTGTCGCACAGCCACCTGCCCGTCCCGCCGACGGCGGGCTTCGGGGCGTATGTTTTCAGCGGCTCGCTTTCCTGCCGCGGCAGGTTCCGGAGCACCTCCTCCACAATCTGCTGAATCTGCTGCTCCGTCAAAGCGTCCTCACCTCCGTTCATTCTTTCCGTCCGGATAAATCAGTTCGATGCCCTTCTCCCATGCCACGTCCCGGGCCAGGGGCGTCACCAGGGCGCCGGGTGCCAGGCGAATGTACCGCATCCCCTGGCCGGCCGCCCGGTATACCAGCTCCTCCGACAGCAGCAGGTCCGGCTTACCGGAATAATCCAGCAAAGTTTCCTTCCGTCCGGGCGGCTCCGCGGCCGGCCGGGGGACCGCCCCGCCAGCAGCGGGCCCGGCTTCGGGAAGGATGCCCTGCAACCGGCGGACCGGGTTCTGCGGAAGGCTGAGAGCCGGTTTTATCGCAGCCGCCGGCGCTCCCGCAGCAGGCCGCAGCTCCCGCCCCGGGATCAGCAGCCTGCAGAGCTGCCCGCCGCGGATGCCGAAGGCATTGGCCTCGTCCGTATCGATGTGGACCTCCAGGGCGTGCCCGCTGCCGGAGCGCACGATCACATGCTCCAGCACGGCTCCCCGCGGACCTTCGGACCGGATGCTGACCTCCTGTCCGTCCCGCAGCCCGAAAGCTGCGGCCTCACCGGGGCTCATATGCAGGTGCCGCGCCGCAGCGATCACGCCCCGTGGCAGCTCCACGCTCCTGCTGCCGTTGATCAGCCTGCAGCCCGGAGAGCCTTCCAGCTCCCCGCTCAGGCGCACGGGCACGGCAAAGCCCAGCTGCCGGGCCTCGGTCAGGGAAAGCTCCACCTGGGATTCCTTCCGCACCGGGCCCACCACCCGCAGGCTCATCCGCCCCTTGGGGGTTTCCAGCGTCACCTTCTCCTCGGCGGCAAACTGCCCCGGCTGCTCCAGCATCCGCATAGGGGTCAGCTCATGCCCCGGGCCGAAGAGGCGCTCCAGATCCGCCCGGCTCAGGTGGCAGTGACGGCCGGAGACGGCCACGGGCACCCATGTTTCCCCCGCCGCCGCCAGTTCCGTCAGTACCGCCCGCAGCACGGCGGATCGGAGACCCGTATCGTTCATCTTCAAGCTCCTTGCTTCCTGGTTCTTTCCTGAGGTCTGTTCCGCCTCACTGCTTCGCCTTCTGCGCCTCCGCTTTCTTCCGGAAGATCTCCTTCAGGCTCTCGGTGTAAGGCGGCCGGGCGATTCCGTACTCGGTCACGATGCCGCTGATCAGCTCATTGTCCGTGAAGTCAAAGGCCGGGTTGAAAACCTTCACGCCCTCCGGCGCCATGCGCTTCTTGTACCACATCTCGGTGACTTCCTCGGGCTTACGCTGCTCAATGATGATGTCCTCGCCCTTCTCGATGCTCATGTCGATGGTGCTGGTGGGGCCCAGCACGTAGAAGGGAATCCCGTAGTATTTCGCCAGGATGGCCACGCCGGAGGTGCCGATCTTGTTGCAGGCGTCTCCGTTGGCGGCCACCCGGTCGCATCCCACGAACACCGCGTTGACCCAGCCGTTCTTCATCACCTGGCTGGCCATGTTGTCGCAGATCAGCGTGGTATCCACCCCGTCCTCCTGCAGCTCGAAGGCGCTCAGCCGGGCTCCCTGCAGCAGCGGCCGGGTCTCATCGCAGAACACTCGGAAGTTCATGCCCTTCTCCCGGCCCAGATGGATCGGCGCCAGGGCGGTGCCGTACTTGGAGGTAGCCAGCTGTCCGGCGTTGCAGTGGGTCAGAATGCCGTCCCCGTCCTTGATCAGGGTCAGGCCGTATTCGCCGATGGAGCGGCACATCCACACGTCCTCATCCTTGATGGCGATGGATTCCTTTTTCAGCATTTCCTTCATTTCCGCCACGGATGCCTCAGGATGATCCTTCACCACCTGCTCCATCCGGTTCAGCGCCCAGGACAGGTTCACCGCGGTGGGCCGGGCGGAATTCAGGAATTCCTTGGCCTCGTGGAACTTCTCGTCAAAGACCTTCCGGTCCTCCGTCTGAAGCTCCTTCGCCGCCAGATACACGCCGAAGGCGGCCGCCACGCCGATGGCCGGCGCGCCCCGGACCTGCAGCAGATAGATGGCGTCCCAGATCTCCTGCTGACGCGTCAGATGCAGAATCTCCACCTCATTGGGCAGCTTTGTCTGATCCGGAATGACCAGGGCGCTGTGCTCGTCATCCAGCTCCACGGTCTCATAGCTCATGATGTTTCTTCTTTTCTCAGCCATGGTACTCTCCTGCCTTTCCTTTCTTGACTGCCTCTGCGCCTCTTTTTATTTCAGCGCCTGCTCCGCCCGCTTCACAGCGTCCACGAAATCCTGGCCGCAGCGGAAGGCGTCCCGGTGCAGGATGTAGTCCTTGCCGGCGATGATGTTCAGCTTCTTGGCATAGGCTTTCTTCTCCGGATCCGCGATGGTGTTCACATCCTTGACCTGGGCCATGCCCACGATCCGGCGGTGCAGCTCGGTGCCGGTGTAGCCTGCGGTGTCGCTGAGAATGCTGTTCAGATAGGCATCCCGGAAGCCCTCCACCTTGGCCATGGGCTCGGTGGCGCATTCATCAAAGGCCTTCCGGAACTTGCTGATGAACAGATCAATGGTCTCCCGGATGCAGTCCAGCACCCAGGCGCTGAACTCCTCCGCCCCCGCGGCCACGCCGTTGTCATAGGCGAAGATCAGGTTGGCCACCACGTTGCCGATGTCGTATCCCATGGGGCCGAAGAAGGCGAACTCGGGGTCAAAGACCTTCGTGGAATCCTTCTTCACAAAGATGGATCCGGTGTGCAGATCCCCGTGAAGCAGCGCCTGGGCGTTGTTCATGAAGTCGAACTTCAGCTTGGCCGCCTCCAGCTTCAGCGCGCCGTCCTCATACAGCTCCTTCTTCACGAAATCGGCGATGTTGTCATCCACCAGGTTCCGGCCCTTCAGGTCGTTGTAGGGCTCCATCAGCACCAGGTCCTCCGTGATCTCGCACAGCTCGGGGTTGATGAAGCTCTTCACCAGGGCCTTCTTCTCCTTGTGCTCCATCACCACGTCGGTGGTCTTCAGCAGGGTGTTCACCATATAGGTAGAGATGTCCTCGGCGAACCGGGGGAAGATCTCATGCTTCATCAGCGCGTAGCGCATCAGCTCATGGTCGCTCAGGTCCTCCATGGCGCAGGCGCACATCACCGTGTCGTATCCGTAGATCTTCGGCACCGTTCCGGGAGCCAGCTTGTCCTGCAGCTGCAGGATCTCGCTCTCGATCCGGTTCCGGTCGGTGGAAACATGCATTTCCGCGGAAATCCGCAGGGCCTCGCCGGCCTGCTTGACGATCATGGATTTTCCCGTGGCCTTCTCCACAACCTTGAAGACGTAGTTCAGGTTTCCGTCGCCGATCTCCTTCACCTCAAGCTTCGCGTCCGGCGCGAAATGCCCGGCGTACTTCGTCTGCACGTAGCCCGCTACGTCCTCTTCCTTCATCAGAAAATACTTGTCATACGCTGCCATGGTCTTCTCTTCCTTTCCTGTCTGATTTTAATGAATGGTCTTTTTATCTACGGAAGCATCAGGCAAACTCAATGCTTCTCAGATCCCGGGGATCGATGCGGGAGAGCCACCTCAGCTCCTCCTCCGTGGGGGGCGCGGTTTCCCGCTCCTCATAGTACTGAACCGGAAAGCCCGTGTTCTCGGCCACCTCCGCCAGGCTGTGGCCGGGGTGCACGCTCTGCACGATCAGCTTTCCCTCCCGCATGGCGAAGTGGCACAGGGGGGTGATGATATCGCTCACATGGCCCTGGGCTGTGGTGAAGTCCACCCTTTCGGCAAAGGTCCGCCGGTCATGCTTGGTCCGCCAGATCACAGCCCGCTTCGCCGTGGGAATCAGCACCGCGCTGCCGGCGCCTCCGGGCAGCCGCACCTTCGGCCGGCGGTAGTCCCCGATGACCGAAGCGTTCACCCTTCCCTCCTGGTCGAACTGCACGCCGCTGAGAAAGGCCACATCCAGCCCTCCCCGCATGCTCAGATCAAACACGTCCATCAGCGGGAACCCGGCCGCCGCCGGCTCCCACAGCTCATCCCCCGCGCTGGTCCAGCTTCGCAGCGCCGGTTCCTCCGGGTTCACGCCGCCGGGGATGTTCAGGTGCACTGCCTCCGGCGCGTGGGTGTGCCGGGCCAGCAGCACCGCGATCATCGGCAGATGGGAGGAAACCCCGTGGAAGACCCGGTCCCCGTTGTGAATCAGCCGGCTCAGCTCCACGGCCATCATGTCCCCGGGCCGGACCGCGCTGTCCCTCATGGCTTCCCGCCTCCTTCCGCCCGGGCAGCCCGGATGGCCTCCCCGTCGATCTCATATTCCTCCGCGCAGGCGCAGGGCGCCGCGCCCCGCGGGCATCGTACCACATGGCTCACCAGGAAGCCGGGGATCTGGGCCTTTTCCCGCCGGGAGGCGAAATACCCGTCCCCCACAATCCGCTCCGCCGTCACAATCACCCGCTTCGACGCCCGGGCCAGCAGCGCGTCCTCATAGACGGGGCCCCAGATCCGGGCGTTGCCGAAGTCGTCCGCCTCCTGGACGTGAATCACGCTCACATCCGGCGCGATGGCTTTCACCGCCGCCAGGATCTCCCCGGAGAAGGGGTCCTTCACCTCCGCGAAATAATCGTTCACCTTCCGCAGGTCGCTGATCTGCAGCCCCCGCACGGGCATGAAGGGAATGCCGCAGCTGGCGGCCCGCAGAGCGGAGATCACCGTGTAGCAGGCATGCTCATGGGCGATGACCTCCCCCTGCTGCACCGCTTTCCGGTAAAACTGCGCCAGGCCGAACTCGCTTTCATAGCTGATGAACCCGGCGTCCACCGTGCTCACGCAGCCCGCCCGACAGAGCAGGTCGATATCCATGCCGCCGGCGGTTTTCACCAGCCGCAGCCCCCGCTTTCCCTGGCGGATCATCTCCCGCACCGCCGCCATGGGCGCCCGGTTCAGGGTATTTCCCCCCAGCCCGGTCAAAGCCCCGTCCGGCACCGAGGCGATGGCCTCCTCCAGGGAGCAGATCTTTCTTTCCATGTCCTCTCCTCTTTATTTGGCCGCATTGGCCGCGATGTGCACCGCGTCCCACACCGAGGCAAAGGGAGGCGCGTAGGCCAGGTCCACCATGCCCAGCTCCTCCGTGGTCATGCCGGCGTGGATCGCCAGGGCAAACATGTCCGTCCGCATCACCGCGTCATGGTTCCCTGCCACGTTGGCTCCCAGCAGCCGCCGGGTGCCCGCCTGGTAGATCAGCTTGATCATCAGCTTCTGCGGTCCGGGATAATAGGCCGGATGGTCCTGGGTAACAACCATCTTCGTTTTATAGGAAATCCCCAGCCGCCCGGCCTCGGGTTCGCTCAGCCCGGTCCGGCCCATCTCCAGGTCGAAGACCTTGATGGCCGCGGTGCCCAGCACCCCCGTAAACTTCTCATGCCTTCCGGCCAGGTTCGCTCCCGCGATGCGCCCGGTCTTGTTGGCCACGGTCCCCAGCGCCAGGTAGTAATCCTCCTCCAGCACCCGGTGATAGCAGGTGGCGCAGTCCCCCGCCGCCCACACATCCGGCAGGCTGGTCCGCATCTCCCGGTCCACCAGAAGAGCTCCGTTGGGAGCCATGCGGATGCCGGTGTCCTTCAGGAAGCCGGTTTCCGGCCGGATTCCCGCAGCCATGAGCACCAGGTCGCAGCGGAGCTCCTCCTTTTCCGTCCGCACCAGCCGGTACTCGCCCTTCTCCTCGATCGCCTGCAGGCGGCATTTCAGCTTCACGGCCACGCCATTCTTTTCCAGCTCCTGGGCCGCCAGCTCCGAAAACTCCGGCTCAAAGGGCCGCAGCAGCCTTTCGGCGCCCTCCAGCAGCGTGACCTGCTTTCCCAGCCGGACCAGCGCCTCCGCCATTTCCACACCGATGGCGCCGCCGCCCACGATGACCACGTGATGCACGCGCGGCAGCCGGGCCACCTCGTGCAGCAGCAGTCCGTCCTCCATGGACCGCAGGGAGAACACCGCCGGCAGATCGTATCCCGGCACCGGCGGCGCCGCGCTGCGGCACCCCACGGCAATCATCAGCCGGTCATACCGGTCGGTGAATTCCCTTCCGCTCTCCAGATCCCTCACGGTCACCGTCTTCTCCCGGGGGTCCACCCGCATCGCCTCGTGGCGCAGATGGGTCTCAATCCCCATCTCCCGGAATTTCTCCGGCGTCCGGGCGATCAGCTTCTGCGGATCCTCGTTCCATCCGCCGATATAATACGGAAGGCCGCAGGCGCCGTAGCTCAGGAAGCTGCCCCGCTCGTACACGACAATTTCCGCCTCCGGATCCTCCCGGCGCAGCTTGCTTGCCGCGCTCATCCCGGCGGCCACGCCGCCGATGACGATCACTCGCATGCCTCCGTCCTTTCTCCCCCCGGACCGGCCCGGCGGGGCTCCGTCCTTATCCCTTCCGCAGCCTCTCCAGCACCGCCTGGGTGATGGCCCGGATCTGTTCCTCGCTGGCCGCCTGGTTCCCGCCGCATCCGCAGCCGCTCTCCTGGCCGAAGGTCTTCAGCCCCGGCTTGGGATTCACCGGGCCGCTGGTGGACACCACGTCCGCGGTATTGGTGGCCACCGGGCTGCAGGCAGGAATGCCGCCGGTGTTGATCCCCATCTTCTCCCGGATGGCGATCAGCTCGTTGATCTGCTGGCAGGAAAGTACATTGGCCTTTCCGATAATATTGCTCGTATACATGATGACCATGGCGTAATGCTCCGTGGATTCCAGCCGGTACCAGGCCTCCGTCAGGCTGGAGCCCCAGGCCACCGCCCCATGATTGGCCAGCAGCAGGGCGTTGTAGTCCCGGCAGTAGGGCGCGATGGAGTCCGGAATCCCCTGGGATCCCGGCGCCTCATAATGCACGCAGGGCACAGTTCCCAGGTTCACAAAGGCTTCGGGATAGATGGCCAGGTCCAGGCTCATGCCGGCGATGGCGAAGCTGGTGCTCACCGGGGGATGGGCATGGCACACGGCGTTGACGCTGGGGTTTTCATTATAGATGCGCAGATGCATCTTCACTTCGCTGGAGGGCGCCCGCTCCCCCTGGGAAATCACGGTGCCGTCCAGCCGCATCTTCACCATCATGTCCTCGGTCATGAAGCCCTTGCTCACGCCGGTGGGCGTGGTCCAGAAAATATCATCATCCACCTTCACGGATATATTTCCATCGTTGGCCGCCACAAAGTTCTTTTCATACATGCGCCGGCCGATGTCCACGATCATTTTCTTGGCTTCGTCGTCCGTCGGATATTTACTCAGAATCATGTATTCAGACTCCCTTCTGATGATAGAGAAGTATTCCGTGTTTTAAATATGTAAACACGAACTAAACAAACTGTCATGTTCATTATATTGTTTACGCTTTTCTTTGTCAATAGAGAAGGCCGTAAAAAGTCCGATATTTCTCTATCAGAAATTCTTCCACCATATTTGACATGATTGATTCCTGTTCATAAACTAAATCCGCGGTTGTTTAGTTATAAGAATTTAAATTTTAATATAAAATAGACTTGACATTTCAGCAGGGGTGATGATAAGATGTGTTCAAAGAAAGGGCGGGGGAGCCCGCCCAAATGAATAAGGAGGTTTCCCATGAAGAAAGTTTTAGCTGTCGTTTTGGCGTTGATGATGGCGATCATGATGTGCACCGCCGCCACCGCTGAGACCACGAACCCCGTCGCCGGCAAGAAGGTAGCCTATGTTATGCTGCTGCCCTCCGCGACCATCTTCCAGATGTGGGCCAATTCCTGCGTTGACCTGTGCAAGGCGCTGGATGTTCAGTGCGACGTGTTCTTCTGCGAAGGCGACTTCAACGCCTGGCAGGACCGCATCAGCACCCTGGCGGCTGCGGGCTATGACGGCCTGCTGGTCAGCCACGGCAATCAGGACGGCTCCTACACCTTCCTGAAGGGCATCACCGAGCAGTATCCGGATCTGAAGCTGGTCTGCTTCGACACCCAGTTCTACACCGACGGCGAGTATCAGAAGCTCCCCGGCGTCACCCAGCTGTTCCAGCAGGATAAGTCCCTGGTCACCGTTCTTCTGGATGCCATGATTGAGAAGTTCGGCGAAGGCGCCCGCCTGATCAAGGTCTGGCGTGGCCCGAACTACAACAGCCCCTTCGATCGTCGTGAAGTCGGCTGGCAGGAATACGAGCAGGCCGGCAAGATCAAGACCGTCGGCGAAGTGCAGCCCCTGCAGGATTCCATGGATTCCGCCAACTCCGTGATGGCCGCCTATCTGCAGTCCATCAACCGTGAGGATGTGGACGGTGTCGTGGTGTACTACGATCTGTACGGCCAGGGCGTGTACAACGCCATCTCCGAGGATCCCAACTTCTCCGGCGACAACGCGCTGCCCATGGCTTCCGTGGACATCGACCAGGTTGACGTGACCAACATGCAGAATCATCCGGAAATCTGGATGGCTGCCGGCACCACCGACTGGACCATGAACGGCGAGATCGCCATGCGGCTGCTGCTCCTGGAAATCGCCGGCGAGTATGACAAGATCAAGGATCCCGCCACCGGCAACTTCGGCGTGGACGTGGTTGAAGTCCCCGGCACCGCCATCATGGCCACTTCCCTGAAGGACACCTCCACCGTGGAGAACCTGGGCGAGATCGCAGGCGAGACCTACGGCAACCTGGATTATCTGAGCGTGGCTGACTGGATGCCCGCCGATCTGATCCACAAGTAATCATCCCTCACTCCGTACAAGGACGGAACAGAACACACCTGGGGGGCGGAGCCCTGACTCCGTCCCCCTTTCTTCCATCATCCTGCCCCGGGTCCCGGGGATCAAAGGAGTGTAACCGCATGGACAAAATCAGACTGGGAACCCGGAATGTCTCCATCGAGTTTCCGGGCGTCAAGGCGTTGACGGATGTGAACTTTGAAGTCAGCACCGGTGAAATCCACGCCCTGGTGGGCGCCAACGGCGCCGGAAAGTCCACCCTGATGAAGGTGCTGGCCGGCGCGAATCCGGATTATACCGGAGAGGTTTATCTCAATGACCAGGTGGTCGATCTGCGCACCACCCTGGCCGCCAAGAAGCTCGGAATTCAAATCGTTTACCAGGAAGTCGACATGGCGCTGATCCCCACCCTCTCTGTGGCGGAGAACGTCATGCTCAATGACACCGTCATGAACGGCCGGTATATCATGAACTGGAAAAGCCTCTACAAGCGCGCGGCGGAGGTGCTCCAGCGGCTGAATATTCAGGTCGATACACATAAATTGGTTCAGGATCTGTCTCTGGCCCAGAAGCAGATGGTGCTGATTGCCCGGGCCATCGTCAACCAGTGCAATTTCCTGATTCTGGACGAGCCCACCGCGCCGCTGTCCGACACGGAGACGGAGGAGCTCTTCCGCCTGGTGAAGCATCTGCAGGCCACGGAGAACATCGCCATCATCTTCATCTCCCACCGGATCAACGAGATCATCCGCATCTGCGAGCGCTATACGGTGATGCGCAACGGCATGGTGGTGGACACCACGGACATCACCCCCCGGACCACCACCAAAGAGATCGTGGACAAGATGCTGGGCCGCTCCTTCGAGGAGAACTTCCCCAAGGAGGAAGCCGAAATCGGAGAGGATCTATTCACTGTGGAGCATCTCTCCGGCGCAGACGGTAAGGTGAACGATGTTTCCTTCCATGTCCGCAAGGGAGAAATCGTCGGGATTGCCGGCCTGGTGGGCGCGGGCAAATCCGAGCTGTGCAAAACCCTCTTCGGCGCCTATGAGAAGACCGGCGGCACCGTCCGCATGGGCGGCCGGGAGCTGAAGATCAAAAATCCCTCCCAGGCGTTGAAAGACCGGATCGCCCTGGTGCCCGAGGAGCGCCGCAAGGAGGGCGTGCTGGTCAATGAAACCGTCAGCTTCAACGTCACCGCCGCCTCCCTGGATGACTATTGCACCGCTTCCTTCCTGAACAAACGGAAGATTGATCAGGCCGGCGAGGAATATGTGGAGAAGCTGGGCATCAAGACGCCCTCCGTCAAACAGCTGGTCAAGAACCTTTCCGGCGGCAACCAGCAGAAGGTCGCCGTAGCCAAATGGATGGCCGCGGACTGCGACCTGTACATCTTCGATGAGCCCACCAAGGGCGTGGACGTCGGCGCCAAGCAGGATATCTTCCATCTGATCTGTGAGATCGCCCGGCGCGGAAACGGCGTCATCTACGCCTCCTGCGAGAATTCGGAGCTGCTGTCCATCACGGACCGGATGTACGTCCTGTTCGACGGGCAGATCATGGCGGAGCTGGAAACCGCCAAAACCTCGGAAGATGAAATCATGCATTACGCTGTTGGCAATCGCGCCCAATATGTTTGACAGGAGGGACTATCCATGACTCAGAACGCGCCGAAACCCAATCTGGCTGCCATGCCGGGGCACAAAAAATCCGTTGGTAAATTTCTGATTGACTGGGCCGCTGTGCTGACCCTGGTCGTCAGCGTCATTGCCTTCACCCTGATCAAGGGCAACCGGTTCATGTCCACCAACAACATGATCAACATCCTGCGGGCCATGTCCATCACCACCGTCTTCGGCATCGCCGCCACCGTCACCATGGCGCCGGACGGCTTCGACATGTCCGCCTGCACCCTGGCCAGCTGCTCCGCCTACGTCTTCGTCAGCATGTATCTGTGGCACGGCCTTCCCCTGGTGGTCTGCATCCTGATCTCGATCCTGGTCACCATGCTGATGTACCAGCTGACCATGTTCCTGATCCTGGTCTGCAAGATCCCGGATATGCTGGCCACCTGCGCGCTGATGTTCGTGCATCAGGGGCTGGGCCAGTGGTACATCGGCGGCGGCGCCGTGTCCACCGGCATGCGTACTCCCGCCGGTGCGGATCCCAAGCGGATCAAGCTGGGCGCCGACTTCCTGGCCATTGGCAAGGAACCCTGGCTGATCATCATCATGCTGGCCTGCGTGCTGGTCGCCTACATCTTCCTGGAGCACACGAAGCACGGCCGCTTCATCTATGCCATGGGCGGCAACAAGCAGGCGGCCCGGCTCTCCGGTATCAACGTCAAGGCCTACCGCTACCTGGCCGGCATGATCACCGCCGTGTTCATCGCCATCGGCGGCATCCTGGTTTCCTCCCGCGGCTCCTCCGCCCAGGTGATGTGCTGCGACAACTACCTGATGCAGGCCCTGGCCGCGGTCTTCGTCGGCCGCACCGTGGGCGGCGCCGAAAAGCCCAATGCCCTGGGCACCATGATCGGCGCCCTGCTGGTGGCCACCCTGGAAAACGGCCTGACCATCTGTGCAGTGCCCTACTACATTCTCCCCGCTGTCAAGGGTGCGGTCCTGGCCCTGGCGCTAATCGCCGCCTATGCCAGCAAGAAGGAACAGTAATCCATTCAAAATCTGGGCCGCCGGGTTCCGGCGGCCCTTTTTACAGCATACCGCGCCGCATTTCCCGGGTCTTCCCGGCGCAGGTCATCAAGGAGGTAACGGATCATGAAAATCCTGAATTACGGTTCCATGAATGTGGACAATGTCTATGACGTGGATCATATCGTCCGTCCCGGGGAAACCATCAACGCCCGGGGCCGCCACCGCTATCCCGGCGGCAAGGGGCTGAACCAGTCCATCGCCGTGGCCCGGGCCGGCGGCGATATCTGGCACATCGGCGTCCTCGGCTCCGACGGGGACGTGCTGGAGCAGGCCCTGACGGAGAACCATATTCATATGGATTATCTCAAGCATGTGCCCGGCAACAGCGCCCACACCATGCTGCAGGTGGATAAAAACGGCCAGAACAGCATCATCGTCTTCGCCGACGAAGCCATCACCTTCACCGATGCGGAGATGGATGAAATTCTCAGCCACTTCGGCCCCGGGGACGCGGTGATCTTCCAGAACGAGCTGGACCGCAGCCCGGTCTTCATGCAGAAGGCTGCCGATCGCGGCCTCACCGTGCTGTTCAACCCCTCCCCCATGGAGGACAGCGTCTTCTCCTATCCCCTGGACCGGGTCAACTGGTTCATCGTCAACGAGCTGGAGGGCGCCGCCCTCACCGGGGAAACGGATCCGGAGAGGATCCTGGACGCCATGGCGGAAAAGTACCCCGCCGCCGGCGTGGTGCTGACCCTGGGAGCCGACGGCGCCTGGGTCATGCGGGGAACCGAGCGGGTCTTCCAGCCCTCCTTCCCGGTGAAGGCAGTGGACACCACCGCCGCCGGAGACACCTTTCTGGGCTATTTCACCGCCGGCATGCTCCGGGGCGAGCCCCTGCAGAAGGTCATGGCCCGGGCCGCCAAAGCCTCCTCCATCGCCGTCTCCCGTCCCGGCGCCGCCACCTCCATCCCCTCTTTTGAGGAAGTCGGAGAATAACGGAAAAAGCCTCCTGAAAGATCGAAAGCGCGCAGACAGCATCGTCTGCGCGCTTCCATTTTGGTACATTAGGGACAGTCCCCAATGTACCATTTTCCGACTGGTACAAAAGGGACAGTCCCCAATGTACCATTTTCGGACGAATTTTCCGTTTCGGTATTTATTTCTTCATCAGGCCCGCCCCGGCATTCCAGGCCTTGCCCACCTGCTCGCCGGAGATATAGTACCCGTGCCTGAACTGATCGAAGATCAGCGCCTTCACCTTCGTGGGATCCACCTTGCCCTTCTCGTCCAGCACGGCTTCCTCCGCAGCCACGTTGACGATTTTGCCCACGATGGCATACATGTTCTCCGTGTTGATCACTTCCGCCAGCTCACACTCCATCACCACCGGGAACTCCTCGATTCTCATAGACAAAGTCCCTACCGATGGGCTTTCGGGAATGTCAGATGAAG
>CAZRLU010000017.1:0-19916 GCA_964600995.1 uncultured Oscillospiraceae bacterium
GCCGAGAAGGCCGCAGCGGAGCAAGCTGCGAAGGAAGCTGCCGAGAAGGCCGCTGCGGAGCAGGCCGCGAAGGAAGCCGCAGAGAAAGAAGCAGCGGAGAGAGCCGCCAAGGAAGCCGCCGAGAAGGCCGCGAAGGAAGCCGCCGAGAAGGCCGCTGCGGAACAGGCCGCGAAGGAAGCCGCCGAGAAAGAAGCTGCGGAAAAGGCCGCCAAGGAAGCTGCAGAGAAGGAAGCAGCCGAGAAGGAAGCTACCAAGATTCCCTTTGAAGCGAAAGTAAGCATCAAGCTCAGGAACACCGGGGATGTCTATCAGGGCGATGCCCTGAAGCTGGACGCGAAGGTCTCCGGCGCCAACATGGATTACACCGTGACCTGGCAGAGCCGGGAATTCCCCACCGACAGCAACCGGGATCCTGAATGGAAGAAGGCCGGAGAAGGCGAGACCCTGACCCTGAAGCTGACGGACGCCGCAGCCAGGCTGGAATACCGGGCTGTGCTGACGGCAGGAACCGGCGAAACCGTGTGCAGCAAGGAATACCACCTGCCGAAGCCGGCCGTAAAGGAAGAAAAGAAGGAAGAACCGGTTATCGAAGAACCCAAAGAACCGGCCCCCCAGGCGGAAACGCCCGCGGCTGTTGAAGAAGCTCCAGCGGTCGAAGCTACAGAAGCTCCCGTCGTCACCGAAGAGATCCGGGAAGCAACCGTAGAAGCTCCGGTTGCGGAAACAAAGGAAGAACCGGTCATAATCGAAGAGACTTCAGTGACGGAAGTGGCCGGTGAACCCGCTGCGACCGAGATGATTCCCGCCGCGGAAGCGACGGAGGAGCCTCTTAAAACCGAAGAGATCCCTGCGGAAGAGACTGTTGTAATGGAAGAAACTCCTGTGGAAGAAATAACGGAGGAACCCGCAGCAGTCGAAGAGATTCCCGCTGAGAAAACTGCGGAAGCGGCGGAGGAGCCCGCGGTAACCGAGGAAATTCCTGCGGAAGAACCCGCTGCGGCTGAAGAGATTTCAGAGAAAGAAGTTCCTGAAGAAATTCCTGAAACCGAAGAAACCGAAGAGAATTCCGTAACGGAAGAACCGACCGTAACCGAAGTGATTCCTGAAGCTGAAGAGACGGAAGAACCCGCAGTGGCAGAACAGACTCCCGCAGCGGAAGCAAAAGAGCCCGCTGTGACAGAAGAAGCCAGCGTTACCGAAGAAGTCCCCGCGGCGGAAACAGAGAAACCTGCTGCGAAAGAAGCTCCCGCGAAGACGGAGGAAGAGCCGGAAGAGGTGGAGATCGAGGAATACGAAACGCCTCTGGCCATCGGCACATTCTTCTACGAATACGAGCGGAACGAGGACGGCTCTCTGATCCTGGATGAGAACGGCAACCCCATCGCCATCCTGGAGGAAGGGCAGGAGATTCCGAAAACCTGGCTGAGGGACGCGGACGGCGCCCTGATTCTGGATCAGAACGGGAACCCCGTGGCGACCCAGACAGTTCCGGCGGACGCGGTCTATGTGGAGACCCTGCAGGACCAGCTGGATCCAAACCGGTCCATCGATATTTACGTCACCTTCAGCGGCTCTGCGACCCTGGGCGATACGGCCAGCTTTGTAGCTGTGCTGAATGGATATGACGAGCTGATCTACAGCCTCCAGTGGCAGGAAAGCGATGACGGCGTGAACTGGGAAAACCTGACAGCTGCCACCACGAGCCGGCTGGATGTGGTAACCACCGAAGAGAACATGCATGATTTCTGGCGCGTGCAGGTGACCATCACCGACGTGCAGGGCTGAGAGACATTTCATTGGATTTGTTTCCCGTGATGTAAGGAGAGAAGTATTCTATGAGGAAGAGAGCAACAAGAATGATCGCCTGGGCGGTAGCCGTGCTGATGCTGGCTACCAGTCTGCCGACCAGTCTTTTTGGCGGTTCTTCCCGGGCTGAAGCGGTGGTGGACTATTCCAATCCGGTGCAGCTCCCCTGGAATACGGCGGAGCCGGAGAAGAAACCCTCCGTCGCGTACATCATGGGAGATACAGCCCTGGGCATGGTGACCTATTCCGCGGTGAAGGGAACCTATATTCCCCAGGGGACGGTTCCCACGGTGGAAAATGAAACTCCGTCGGAAGCCGCCCTTGCGGCGGCGGAAGCCTATGGCCTTGAGCAGGGGATGACCGGTCGGGTGGTTCTTCAGTTCCGGCTGGGCTCCTCCGATGATACCTGGGTGCCGGAGGGCGCGCTGCGGGCTGTGATCAGCCTGAACCAGATTCAAAACCTGAACCAGAATGAGACCCTGACCCTCGTTCGCCTGACGGACGAGGGCGAGGCTGTTTCCATGAGCGCCCGGATGATGCGGGGCGGAAATGAACTCTACGGCATCAATTTCAACACGGATGCCTTTGGAAGCTATGCTCTGCTGGGCGCCTACGAGGCGGTAAAAGAAGCCTGTACTGTGACCTTCTGGGGCCCGGAGGGCGAGCTTGTTGAAGCCTGGAACGTTCCTGCCGGCACGCTCCTCGGAGATCTTCCGGAAGCTCCGGTCCGGGAAGGCTATACCTTCGTGGGCTGGTTTGCGGAGGATGGAAGCATCGCGGAAAAAGAGACCCCGGTCGGTTCTGATCTGTCCTTCCATGCTTCCTATGCACAGGACTACCCCGCCACCGTGGCGGATGCGCAGACGGAAAAGCTGAGCGTCCATGTGGAAGTGCCGGAAGGCGCGCTGCCCGCGGATGCCCGGTTCCAGATGACGGAGGTCAATCCGGAGGATTACCGGAACGCGGTGGAGAAGGCTCTGGAGAATGGCACTACCGGTGAAATCCTGGCTGTGGATATGAAATTCATCGCCCCGGATGGAACGGAATATCAGCCCCTGAAGCCCGTTACCGTGAACATGACGGTGGTCGGCATGGAAAAAGCGGAGCATCTGTCGGTAGTTCATATCGCGGACGACGGCGAAGCGGAAGTGGTCTACTTCGGCGAGCCGGAAACCGTCAAAATGCGCGGAGCGGCGGACCAAAAGGTCATTTCCTTCCCGGCTGACGGCTTCTCTGTGTATGCCGTCGTGGAGACCATTCTGGAAACGACGATTCAGATCGCGGGACAGACTTATAAAGTGACCGCCATCTACGATGATCGCGCGGGCATTCCCAGCGACGCGAAGCTGAGAGTTTCTGAAATGGAAGTTCTGAATGAGGAGTATATCCGGCATCTGAACGAAACCGCGGAAGCGCTGGGCGTCTCTGCCGCAGAGCTTGGCTATCTGCGCATGCTGGACATCGCCATCGTGGGCGAGGACGGTACAGAATACAAACCAAACGACCAGGTGAAGATCACGGTTGAACTGATGGACGAGACGGAGACCGGCGATCTGCGCGTGGTTCACTTCGGGACGGAAACGGAAGAAATCAGCGCTTCCACGGAAGGCGATACCGTAACCTTCACGACGGACAGCTTCTCCTTGTTCTCCTTTGTCGATCTGACACTGATTCAGAACGTAGTGGATGCTGTGTTTGGTTCAACTTACACGGAAAAGATCTACGAAAATGATGATATCATTGTGTCCGGTCGCATGCCGCGTACGGCGATTGTAGAAGTGAAGCCCGCCACGGTGGAAATCGAAGGCGAGAAGATCCTGGTTGCCTATGATATCAAGATTTACGCCGGCCTCATTACCAGGGCGCTGGGGCTTGCCTGGCAGCCAACCGATGGCGCGCTGAGCGTCCAGGTTAAGAGCGACGTGCTGGAAAACGGCAAGATTCTTTCCGTCTATCATATGGCTGATGAGAACGCGGAGCCGGAATATGTGACCTCTGTCAGCGTTTCCGATTCCAGCGTTGTATTTGACGCTTCCTCTTTCTCCATCTACCCGATCGGGGAAGACGTGGTTGGCGGCAACGCTCGTATCGGATACCGTTTCTGGTACTACAACGGGGCAACAGACACCTATGACGAGATCAATACCCAGTATTTCCGCTTCAGAGATGTGCAGGAAGATGGCTCAGCCATCTATGAACCCAGCATCCCCGGTATCAGTCAGAGCGAATTTGTTCAGATCTTTGAAGGCTGGCATAAGGGAACCGTCTCCGGCAATTCCGCTGTGCTTGAGGACGAGGCCGTGACCATTGCCACCCTGAACCAGGAGCTGCAGGGAAAAGATGAGTCCGACTATGTTGAAGGTACCATTGTCAATGTGATTGCCAAGCTGAAGCCTGCCTATTACATTACCTATGTGGATGTAAACAGCAGCAGCGTGCTCAGTACGGATCTGGTTATCAAGAATCCGGAAGGAACGACCTATTTCCAGGTCAAGGACGCGATCAAGCCGACAAAATATGAGAACAAGCTTACGGGCTGGGTGTTGCTGGAAGAGCTGACCGAGACGAGCCCTACGGTCTATCAGCCGGGATACAGTTATGAGATCACTTCCAACATCACCCTTGCGCCTTTGGTAGAAGGCGGCTACTGGCTCGTATTTGACGATAACGATCTGGTGGATGATGGTACCGGCAGAATGGTAAGTGGTGGCGCAAGCTATACAGCCCCGGCTTTCTACATGAATTCCTCGGAAGAGCAGCAGCCTACCGTCCAGCCGGATGATCCTACCTGGACCGGATATGCATTCGGCGGATGGTATGAGGATGAAGCCTGCACCACGCCCTTTGAGTTTGGCGGTCTTCTTACTAAGAATACAACAGTTCATGCAAAGTGGATCCCCTCGGATTCTTCTTACCGCGTGATCGTCTGGAAGCAGAAGACCACTGACAGCGTCAATGCTGCTGATGCCGATAAGACCTATGATTATGACTTCAGTGATGTGATTGAGACCGGAGTGAAAACCGGAGACCTGGTCTACCTGAACAACAGCTATACCAATATTTACGGAGAAAACGGCACATCCACTGATACGGACAAACAGTATTTCACGTACAATTCGGAAAAGAGCGACGCCTATATAGTGGTAAAGGCTGACGGCAGCTCCGTCATGAATATTTACTATGACCGCAAACCCATGACGATCAATTTCTATACATGGGGAAGAGGTTATACCTATACGCCGACTACCGCTGAGAATGGAACGCAGTATGGTATCTATAATGACGAATATGTAGAGCTGACACGTCTGGATGGGGATGATATCTACAGCTATACCTATTCACCGGTTTATACTGCGACTACCGGCAATACCGGAACTCAGTACGGGATCATTGACGGAGAATACAATGAGCTTGATCGGGAAGCTGTCTATGAGTATGTATACAGACCGTTCAATGTTACAACCGCGGCTACCGGGACTCAGTACGCGCTGATTGACGGGGAATATGTCCAACTTGCAAGAAATGTAGTCTACTACCCAGCAGCAGGGTACAGCTATACCCAATCAACAAACGATAATGATAACAGTCCGCAAAAATATGGTATATATAATGGGAATATTGTTCCCGTTTATTATGGATCTGATTGGCGCGGACGAAATGGGTGGTATCGTACAGAAGGCTGGTTATATTATAGTGATTCATATTCTGGCTCTCGTTTCATTCGAGGATCTGCATCAGCATCCAACACTCAATACACTGGTACTGTATACTATGTTGGTACAGGAAACACACAGAACTTTAGCACAACTGTGTCCGGTACCCCTTATGGAAGGAGTGGGAACAACAATAATTACACCTATTTCCCGCTTCGCGAGGAAGCCTATTGGACGTATACGCGAAACGGTCAAACAATCACTTATACAGGGACTCGTTTTACTCAGAGCGGAAATAATTCTGATTACACTGGCACCCGGTATTCCCGGAGCGGTGGCAATTGGTGGGACTATTCTTACACGCAGACAGATGCCGATTCAAACGGCTTGTATGGTTTGGATGAACGCGGCGGCCATGTGAGCCTGACCCGTGCTACCAGCGGCAGCTATCTGTACTCTTATAATGGAAACCTGTACACAGGCACCCGTTATATTGCGAATAACAATCCGGCGACCTACACCGGTCAGCGCTATACCCTGGAAGATGAGAATTACTACACTACGGAAACCAATGGTGGGGGACTGTATGGCCGTGATGCCAATCATGTTTACCGTCCTCTTACGGCCACGGTTACCAAGGTCAAAGTGTGGGCTTATGTCGATAACGAGGGTGAAGTCCATTATTACACGGGAACAAGATATACCCGTTCAGCAAGTCAGCAGAACAGCTGGCAGCTGTATAAGCAGTTCCAGGGCCTGTATGGTTCAACGCTGGAGAGCAACGGTTATACCTGGCCCATGGAGTATAACTGGTATGAGCTTGGTGGAAGAATAGCTGATGGTGGTAATGCAAACAGCTATGTAAGCAACGGTCGTACTTATACTTTAAGTTCCGGTGATACCGCTGGTTCCCGTATGACTTTAAAAACTACTTTCGAACCGGTTGGTGGCGATTTGAACGTAAATTATTACGGCAACACGGCAACCACAAGCGGTGCTTCGATTCGTTTCTGGAAGGAAAAGCTTGACAAGTCCGGCTATGATTTAGCGGATACTATTTACCTGGGGAGCAACAACGGAGGAACCTTCCATATCAATGATAAGTATACCGGATTCCATGCCGCTTACTATTCTACAAATGGCGGCTCAACAAGAACTGCTGTCACACCGAAGGGATCTGATGGTTATTACGGAAATGCTATCTCTTACAATTCCAATGGTATGGACATCTATTTTGACCGAAATAACTACAAACTGAGCTTTTTCACCAACAATGCCGGCAATGATGTGGTGGAATACTCCATCCCCTACGAGACGAACATCAGCGGTTATTCCACTCAGAATCCCGGACAGAGGACAGGACATTATTTCATTGGTTGGTATGCTGACGCTGCCTTCACGCAGCCATTTGACTTCAACATCACGATGCCAGACCATAACGTGGACGTGTATGGGTACTGGCGTATGGAACGTATCCGTGTCGTCATTGTTCCCGGCGCCGGGAATGCATACCTCGGTTCCCAGGCTCTTCGCTTCCGCCTTGACTACGACGAGACGATCGGCGGCTCACTGTTGGAGAGTGCTACGCGAGTCGGCTATGTGCTGGACGGCTGGTATACTGATCCGGAGTTCACGAACAAGTGGATTTTCTCCAACCCTGTCAACTCTTCCGTTGAGGGCGTTGACATGACCTATCAGACAGCCGCGAAATGGGCTTCTGCCCGTGTAACCTATGGTGATGACGATGAAGCGAACAGCAACGTGCGCGGCATTCTGCAGCTGTTCGCCAAGTGGATTCCGGACGCGAGCGAAAAGGGCGTAAATGTCATCTATGATCCTGGTGAAGCGGGACTGTATGATACCAACGGCACGCCGATCACGACTGTGCCGGTCGACCAGAGGCTCTACCAGGAAGGAAGCGATGTGGTCGTAGGCCCCGCTCCGTCGGGTTACAGTGATCTCTACATCTTTGATTACTGGGAAGCGGTCGACAGCAACGGGAATGTGCTTACCGTGACCGATGGCCGCGGAAACCCAACCACTACGCTCTACCCGGGACTTTCGTTCAATGTAAGCGGCGTGGAACCCTATTCGACCCTGGAAGTCGAAGGCGAAACGATCATCAAGACCATTAAGCTCCGGGCACATTACACCCGGTCGGATGTGGCGGAAGCCCGCTTCACCACGATCACCTACGACGGCGATAACTTTGATGACCCCCAGTACCCCACCGGGAGCACAAACCGGCAGGGCCGCGCGAGCGATGGATCCGAGCAGACCACGGTCACGCTGGATAAGCAGATCAATACGGAGATCATTCTGCCCAACGAGAACGATTTCTACCTTGACGGTTTCACACTGGTGGGCTGGTCCTTCTTTGAAGGCTCGTATGATGAACAGGTTGCTGCGCTGGCTGCTTACAATGCTGACCCGGATAATGCCAATAATCAGCTCATAAACTTCCTTCCCAACCAGAAGGTAGCTGCCGATAACCTGGATCAGGGCATTGTGAACGATCACGAGAATACGCTCTATGCGATGTGGCAGCCCAAGACCTACTCCATCACAGTCAAGCAGGTGGTTGAAGCAGGCGTGCCGGTTCAGAGATACAGTTATCCGTATATGCTTGGTGTGGAGAACCAGCTTCCCTCCAATGCATTGGAAAGCGGAACGAAAACGCTCAATGGCAACACGTCTGTAACCTGGCAGGATGCGGTTGAGTATTACGGGCGCGTCGGACATGTCTTCCAGATCACGACGCCCACAATCGCTGAGACGGAAGAATATGCAGTTCGCGTCAGTGCAACTGTGCTCCGGGATGACGGAACCCGCGAAACGATTGAGCCCAATGAACTTGGGAACTATGAGATCCTGGGCGATATCGAGATCACATACACCTATTCGCTGAAGGTTCCCGTCAAATTGGAGAAGCGGGCCCTGAACAACAATGCGCTGCTTACAGGCTCTTCATTCCTGCTGACCCCTGTCACCTGGAACGCGGAAACCCAGCGGTGGGATGCTATTGGCTCAACCACCTTCACGTATGACATGACCTCCGTTTCTTCTCTGACCAGAAGACTTCAGGAAGGTGTTTACCGCGTTACGGAAACGCAGGCTCCGACTGATTTCGCCATGATGGGCGAGCCGGTCCTGCTGACTGTGCGGAAGGATGAAGTATTCCTGCTCCGTACAACGACGGGTAATGCAGTCAACGAAAATGTTGCGAAACTGACGGGAAATGACAGCCACACCCTGACCATTTACGATCGGCCCATTCAAACTGTAACGATTAAGAAAACGGTAGTTGGCTCGGATACAGAAACAGCAGGCTATACATTCTCTGTGAGCCTTTCTCTGGAGGGCTCCCCGATGCGGCTCTATGATACAGTGGGAGATGGTTTGGCTGCTGATACGACGAACAATGCGGGTATTATCGAATTCAGGCTTGCAAACGGTGCAGAAAAGGAGCTGAGAATCCCCTGGGGCGCTGTAATTCAGATCTCGGAGAATGAATATGCCCAGTTCAGTACAACGGTAACCTCCGAAGAAGGAGTTGCGGATCTGGATGACGAAAAAGATCGCGTGTACAAGTGCACGGTGGAAAAGGATGATACCATCACCTTTACCAACAAGAATGTGCGTCTTACCGTGACCAAGGAAGTGACAGGAGGTTTCGGAGAACTAACGCGACCCTTCAGTTTCACGCTGAGTGGCCTGACGGCGGAAAAACTCTACCGGCTGAACGTTGCGGGGACCGCCATCAACCGGACAGCTGACAGTGAAGGCGCCATCACCTTCCAGCTTATGCATAATCAGACAATGTTTATCGCGCTGCCTGAAGGTGGTACATACACGATTACAGAAGCGGAGGAATACGGATATATCACCTCCCTGACTGTAAACGGAGCGGATTCGGAAGAGATTAACAGAAGGATTGTTATCCTGAATGAAGACACCACAGTCGCATTCACGAACTACCGTCCTCCTGTGGCTCCCACCGGATACCATTCTGACAAGCTGCCCTTCCTGGTCCTGCTGCTGGCAGGCGCCATCCTGGCGTTGGTGAGCAGGAGAAGAAAAGGGGGTGGTGCGAATGATTGAATTCGGGACGCCCCTGAGTAAATCCCCTGCCCGGGCGAGAGGGAAGCCGCCACCAGACTCCGGAATGATGACGGGAATCCCCCCGGACGAAGGCAGAGCTGGAAAGACGAGAGGTGATCCGCCTTCTCCGCACCTGCTGGAATAAAACGAGGAGGGACACAGAAAACGGGTTTTACCGCACGAAAAATTTTTGAAAAAAAGTTGGTGAATCCAAGAATGTAACCAACAGCGTAACTTTCGTGTGACAAAATACAATTGTCAAAGGGATACGACAGAACCGGAAAGGCAAATCCCGAAGAGACACCAGGGAGGAAGCCGCCGGGGGACTAAACGCGACCGCTGTTGAACAACGAGCCGGAAAGAGAAAGAAAACGGCTTGAAGAAGGCAGCAAACATCCCGGCCGAGGAGGCCGAAACAGATCCGAAGGCCGGTATAGAACCAAACCAAAGAACGAAGATTAAAGAAAGGGAGATTGAAAACGATGAAGAAACTGATGAGTGTACTGCTGGCACTGGCCCTGGTACTGAGCCTGAATGTGGCAGCAATGGCGGCGAACATGAATGCTAGCGGAGAAGATACCGGTGTCGCTGGTGCATGGGAAACAGCGGATACTCCGATCCCTCAGGACAAAACGATCAACATCAAGAAGGAACTGCTTTCCTACAATGCTACAAGCCAGTCAGTATTTGCTCCGGCGTTTTCCTATGTTTACACTGTGACCCCGGCAGATGTTTCCGGCAAGACGGTGACTGATGAAACGTCTGATCATGAATCAGGCGTGGCTGTGGCAAATGTTCCGGTTAAGCAGGGCATTACCACAGGCCTGAAGGTGAACAACGGAGCAAGCGGGAGTGCCACGAGTGCTGTTGGCTATCTTGATTTCACAAATGCTACAGTATTAACGACGTCTGCTGCGGGAGGCAGCAACACGTATAACATTACGTTGGATTTTACTGGCGTTACTTTCCCACAGGCTGGTGTTTACCGCTATCAGGTTGCTGAAACCATTACCAAGGCAGACCACACCACGACGGTGACGTATGACAACATCGCAATTAAAGACGCTTCCGGCACCAACCCGAATACTCGGTGGCTGGATGTCTATGTGGATGGTACGGGTGCTATTTACGGCTATGTCTGTATGGCTGCTAACGATTCCGTGACTCCTTCCACCACAAAGACCAACGGCTTTGTGACAGGAAGCACGGGTGCTGATAAGTATTACACCTATGACCTGGAACTGAGTAAATTAGTAAACAATGATACTTATGCTAAAAACAGTCATCCTTTCCCGTTTACTGTGATTTTCAAGAATACTAAGAACTATTCCACTACCTATACGATCACGGAGACCACTGACACCGGCTCTACGGGAATCACCCCCGCAGCGGCTAGCGCTCCTACTTGGAGCGGCGTTGCAAAGGTAAAGGATGGTGTCGCCATCACCTACACTGGTATTCCCGCTGGTGTGGATGTGGATGTATACGAAACCAACGACATGAGCGGCGTAACCTATACTGTTGTTACCACGGTCAATGGAACCGATGGAACTCCGGACAACAATGTGTCCTGGGGAACAGCTCCGGCGACTGCAACCCCTCAGGCCACCACAAAGGCTGCTTATGAATCCACCAAGGCGACGGTCGATACAAAAGACATTACTGATACGACTCCCACAACTGACAAACAGACTCTGAAAATTACCAACACCTTGCTGCTCATCTCTCCGACCGGCGTTGTGCTCCGCATTGCGCCCTACGTCCTGATCCTGGTCGGCGGCATCGCGCTGCTCCTGGTCAGCCGTCGTCGGAAGGCTGCCAGCGAAGAAGAGTAAAAAGAAGAAATCCGGACCGGGGTGGCTCCCGTAATGCGGGGCCACCCCGTCCCCTGTAGGGGAGAAAAAACAGCCGATGGAATCCATAGGCTGAGCAGAGGGCACGCATGACGTGCCTTCTCCTTAACATATGAATCCACCAGGAAAGGGAAAGAAATGAGCGAAGAAAAGAAAGCGCTGCAAAAGCCTGAGGAGATAAAAACAAATAATACTGAGGCAGGTCCGGCGCCGGATCAGAAAGAACCGGCAGCGGAACAGGCGACTGAGAAGGATCAGCAGAAAGCGCAGGAAGCGGAGCGGGAACGGGCCGCTGAACGGCGGAAAAAGCTGCACAAGCGCCACATGAAGGCGCTGCGGGATCTGATTATCCGCACGCTCGGCCTTGCCCTTGTGATCTATATCCTATTCTTCCATCTGGTCGGGGTTCTCATCATGCCGACGCCGGACATGTATCCGCGCATCGACGCGGGGGATCTGGTGCTGTTTTACCGGCTGGAACGTAACTTCCATGCCCAGGACGTGGTAGTTTTCCGGAAGCCCACTGCAGCGCTGGAGGCATCCTATGAGCATGAAGAAGAGGAAGCCACCGGTACCCGAAGAGAGAAAACTGCCATTCGGAAGGCGCTGGACTGGCTCGGTTTTGCGGATCCGGCTGATCCGCCAATGACCACCTTCGTCTGCCGCGTGGTGGCCGGTCCGGGGGACACGTTGGAAATCGGGGAAGGCGAGCGCCTCGTCGTCAACGGCAACGCGCTGATCGAGAGCAATATTTTCTACAGTACCCCAGAATATGCCGGGTTTGTGGAATATCCGCTGACGCTGGGAGCGGGACAGTATTTCGTCCTGGCGGACAAACGCCACGGCGGCGCGGACAGCCGGTTTTTCGGCGCTGTGAATGAAAGCGAGATTCTCGGCACCGTGATTACCATCGCGAGAAGAAACAATCTGTAAAACCCGGTCCCATCGTGCAGACCTTCCGGTTTATCGCACGAAAAAGAACCGGACTGACTGAGAAAACACAGCGAAAGGAGGCCCTGCATGGCAGACCAGTACGATCCCATGAAGGATCCTTTGAAGCATAAGACTCCGGACAAAACGCTTGTTGATAAAATTATTGAACTGGCACTGGGAGCCGGCGGCGGGGCAGTTACATTGCTGTCCGGCCTTTTGGCCGCGGTGCTGATCATGTATTCCGGCTATGTGCTGTATGATTCCTTTGCCACGGAGCGGGCAGCGTCCTCCAACGCATGGGATCTGCTGCAGTTCAAACCGGAGATCTTTGACGACTATGAAACGCCGCTGAACGCGGCTTCCCTTTCCGAGTTGAATCGGGATTACCGGGCCTGGCTGACGGTATATGGGACGCAGATCGACTATCCCGTTGTGCAGGGAAGTAACGACACCTACTACGCAGCGGTGGATATTTACGGCCGCCCCAGCCTGACGGGCGCCATCTATCTGGCTGCCGCAAACAGCGGGGATTTCTCTGACTCCTATAACGTGATCTATGGCCACCACATGGACAGCGGAGCCATGTTCGGCGCGCTGGAGCACATGAACGGTCAGGAAACCGGTGTGATCGTCACGGAAAACGAAATCTACGACGTACAGTTTTTTGCGGTCGCGCATACGGATGCCTATGAAGGGAAAATCTATACCGTCGGCAACCGGATGAACAGCGTGCTGGACTTCCTGCGTTCCGGCGGGGAAGGCGGAGTGGGCACGGGCACGACCGTGACCTACTTCAATGAGGAGGCGGTGACGGGCGCGACCAAAGTCGTCGCGCTAAGCACCTGCGCCAATGCCAGCACCAACGGACGGCTGGTGCTTTTCGGAACCATGACCAAGCGCAAGGTGATGACGGATGTCACGATTGCGAAGATTTGGGACGACAACGAGAATCAGGACGGCATCCGGCCGGAGAGCCTGACCGTGACCCTGAGCAATGGTGATACGGCGGAGCTGACGGCGGAGAACGGCTGGACCGCCACTCTGAACGTGCCGAAATTCGACAATCTGGGCGAGATCCCGTATACCTGGACCGAGGAAGAGTTCCCCGGATATACCCTGACCGCAACCGCCTACAACGAAGAAACGAAGACCACCACGTTTACGAACAGCCACACGCCGGCGGTGACCTCCGTATCCGTGCAGAAGACCTGGGCGGATGACGAGGACCGGGACCGGATCCGGCCTGAAAGCGTGACGGCCGTCCTGTCCAACGGCATGACCGTGACACTGAGCGAGGCAAATCACTGGACCGCAACGATTGACAACCTTCCGGTGTATGATCACGGTGCTGCGATTGAGTACACCTGGACGGAAGAACCGGTGGAAGGCTACGAGCTGAGGGTGGATGGCAACACGCTGATCAACACTCACAACCCGGCCACCACCAGCCTGTCCGTGAGCAAGGTGTGGAACGACAACAACAATCAGGATGGCATCCGCCCGGAGACGCTTACCGTTTCCCTGTACGGCAACGAGGAACTGAAGGGCACGGTGACCCTGAGCGAGAGCAACAGCTGGACCGGCACCCTGGACAACCTCTTCGTGAACGAAGCGGGTCAGCCCATTGTCTACCGCTGGGCGGAAGAAACCATTGACGGATACACGCCCGAGAATGCTGCAGTCAACGGAAATGCAACTACCCTGATCAATACCCATGTTCCGGCAACCATCGACCTGACGGTTTCCAAGGTGTGGGACGACAATGAGAATCAGGACGGCATCCGGCCGCGGAATCTGCAGGTTCAGCTCAGCGACGGCCGCAGGGTGACCCTGAGCGAGAGCAACAGCTGGACCGAAACGATCACCGGCCTGCCCAAGTATGCGGCAGGAGAGGAGATCGAATATACCTGGAGCGAGGGCGAGATCCGCGGTTACAGCCAGATCAGCAACGTGACCAACGAATACAGCACCGTGATCACCAACCGGCACGAAACCGATACGACGGTCGCCACGGTGATCAAGGTCTGGAACGACGACAACAACCGGGACGGCGTCCGGCCGGAAAGCCTGACTGTAACCCTGAGCGACGGGCAGCAGCGGATGCTTTCCGCGGAGAACAACTGGACCGCGACGATTACCGGCCTGCCGATGAACGCCGGCGGCCAGCCTATTGCCTACACCTGGACGGAGGAGCAGCTGGAAGGCTATACCTCCGGCAGAACGGTTTCCGGCACCACCACCACCCTGACCAATACCCATGAAATCGAGACGGTGGACCTGACCGTTACCAAGGTCTGGACCGACGCTGAGAACCAGGATGGCATCCGGCCGGCAAGCATCCACGTTACCCTGAACGCGAACAATGAACCGGTGACGACCTTTACCCTGGACGAGGCCCACGGCTGGACCGCCACGGCGGAGGATCAGCCGGTGAACGATCAGGGCCGGCCCATCGCTTACACCTGGACGGAGGAAGAGATTTCCGGATACACGCTGAACACAGCTGTCACGGGCAATTCCACCGTGCTGACCAATACCCATATCCCGGCCACGGCTTCCCTGACCGTTATCAAGGCTTGGGACGACAACAACGATCAGGACGGAATCCGGCCGGAGAGCCTGACGGTGACCCTCTCCAACGGGGATCAGGTGACTTTGACGGCGGAGCATGACTGGACTGCGACGATTCCGGATCTTCCGGTTTACGCTGCAGGCAGGAAGATTGAGTACAGCTGGAGCGAGGAGCAGAAGGAAGGCTACACGCTGACCGGCAACACCGCTTCCGGCACCACTACCACGCTTACCAATACGCATACGCCCGCGGTGCAGTCCCTGACTGTTGTAAAGACCTGGGTGGACGATGAGGACCGCGACCGGCTGCGCCCGAGCACGCTGAAGGTCCGGCTGCTGGCCAACGGCTCTGAAGTCCGCAGCACGACGCTCAATGAGGTGAACCACTGGACGGCCACCTTTGACAACCTGCCGGTGTTTGAGAGCGGAAACCGGATTGCCTACAGCTGGGCGGAGGATGAGATTTCCGGCTACACGCTGGAGCCGTCTGTGGCAGGCAATACCACCACGCTGACCAACACACATACGCCGGCCACCGTTACGCTGCAAGTGGCGAAGGTCTGGGATGACGACAACAACCGCGATGCGCTGCGGCCGGACAATCTGGCTGTCACGCTGCACGGCGACGATGAAACAGAGCGGCAGCTGACACTGGACGAAGAGAACGGCTGGACCGCATCCATCGTGGTGCCGGTTTACGAGCGTGGAAGAACCATCAGATATTCCTGGTCTGAGGCTTCCGTTGCCAACTATTCCGAAGCAAAGGCAATCGATGGAGATACCACGACCTTTACGAACACCCATGTGCCAGCCATAACCACAAGGACCATTGCCAAGGTGTGGGACGACGCAGACAATCAGGACGGCGTGCGGCCGGAGTCCATTACCGTGTATCTGCTGGCTAACAACGAGCGGATACGGACGATCACCCTGAGCGAGGAGAATAGCTGGACCTACACAACGGATCCGCTCTTCATCTACGAAGAAGGGAAACCCGTCAGCTACGACTGGCAGGAGGAATCGGTCGCGGATTATCCGAATGCAAACACTTCCACCAGCGGCAGCACGACCACTTTCACGAATATTCATGTTCCCGAGACAACCGAGCTGCGGGTGCAGAAGGTCTGGGATGACGCAAACAATCAGGACGGAATCCGGCCGGCTTCCCTGACCGTTGCCCTGCTGGCCAACGGCGAGACGGTGAACCAGGTTGAGCTGAATGCCGGGAACAACTGGACGGCTTCGATTCCTGAACTGCCGGTGTACGCGGCGGGCACGCCCATCGCATACACCTGGGATGAAGGCGAAGTGGAGGGCTATACAGCCAGCTTCGTTACCGCTGGGAATGCCACCATCATCACCAACACCCATGAAACGGCCAGGACGGTAGCGACCATCGTCAAGATCTGGGATGACGATGACAACCGGGACGGCGTAAGGCCCGAGAGCCTGACCGCCAGACTGAGCACCGGCGCCACGGTTGAGCTAAACGCAGAAAACAACTGGACGGCCACGGTGGAGAACCTTCCGAAGTTTGCGGCAGGAAAGGAAATTGCCTATACCTGGACGGAAAACGAGACGGAAGGCTATGTGCAGGCCAGCTTGGTTACCGAAGGCACCGTTACGACAATCACCAACCATCACGACATTGCGACCCAGCCTCTCACGGTTGAGAAGATCTGGCAGGATGACGGAAACCGGGACGGCATCCGGCCGGAGAACCTGGCGGTTACGCTGAACGGGAATCAGACGGTTGTGCTGAATGAGGCCAACGGCTGGAGAGCCACCGTCGAGGGCCAGCCCATCTATGCAAACGGCGGCCGTGAAATCATCTACAGATGGGCCGAGGAAGACATTGAAGGTTATCAGCTGCAAAGAGAAGTCGAAGGCACGATCACAACCCTTACGAACACGCATGCACCCGCGACGGTGACCCGTTCCATCACGAAGGTTTGGGAAGATAACAACAATCAGGACGGCCAGAGACCGACAACCCTTGCCGTAACCCTGAACGCGAACGGCATCCCGGCAAGGAATGTCAACCTGACTGCCGGCAATAACTGGACGGCAACGCTTGAAAACCTTCCGGTCTATGCTGAGGGCACAGAGATCAACTATACCTGGACAGAAAGGAATGTCCCGGGATACACCCTTTCCAATACCAACACCGTTACCAACGCAAACGGGGTGATCGCCACCACGATCACCAACACCCATGAGCAGGAAACCCTGGATCTGACCGTGCGCAAGGTCTGGATCGACGAAAATAACGCGAACCGGCCGGCCACGCTGAATATGGTTCTGACCGGATCCAACGGCGAAGCCAGGGTGGCCACGCTGTCCGCCACCAACAACTGGACCGAGACGGTTTCCGGCCTCCAGCGCTACAATGGCGGAACAGAAGTCCGGTATATCTGGACGGAGCCTGAGATCCCCGGATACGTGCAGACCGCTGTGACCACGACGGGCAATACCACCGTGTTCACCAACACGCGCAGACAGACCAATGTACCGCCGGCAGATTATACCCTGACAATCGACTACCGCTATTCGGACGGACGGCCCGCGGCGCCGACATACACCGACACCTATCATGAGGGAGATCCCTATGATATCGCCAGCCCGCAGATCGACGGCTATCGAGCGACCCTGATCCGGGTTACCGGCGTGATGCCCGGCCGGGATGTGACCTATACCGTCATCTACCTGCCGATCGATGACACGATTCTCATCGATGACATCGATACGCCTTTGGGTCTCGGCAGAGTGGTTGTCAACGTCGGCGACTGCCTGGAGTAAAGCAGAAGCTTTTCAGCTGGCTGCTGCGCGAACCTTCGCCCCGCTTTCTGACTGGGAAGCGGGGCGGGGAGACGCGCGGGAGAGAAAGGAAAAGGACGGAGCTCCATGAAACGGATTCAAGCATTTATTCTGGCGCTGCTCATGACGCTTACGGTATTCGGCGCCGGGGCGGAAACCATTCCGGAGCAGACTGAAGCGGAGGAGTATACCAGCCTGGTTGTGGGCAACCCCACCCCCATGCGGGGAGAGTTCTTCACGGACATGTGGGGCAACGCGACCTCCGACATTGACGTGCGAGATCTGCTGCACGGCTACAACCTGATCCACTGGGACGGGGAGAACGGCATGTTTGCCGTGGATCCCTCCGTGGTCAGCGGGGTCGCGGCCACGAGGAACGAGGCGGGGGACCATACCTATCTCCTGGTTCTGTACAACGACCTGTTCTATTCTGACGGCACCCGGATCACGGCCTGGGATTACGCGTTCTCCTACCTGCTTTCCATGGCGCCGCAGCTTTCCGAGCTGGGAGCGAGCCCCCTTCGGAGAGAACAGATTTTGGGGAGCCAGGCCTACCTGGACAGCAACAGCGCCGTGCCGCTGGCGGGCGTGCGGGTGCTGTCCGAGGATACGATCAGCATCACCCTGAGCCACGAGTACCTGCCCTTCTTCTACGAGATGGGGCTGCTGGCCTGCAATCCCTATCCGATCAGCGTGATCGCGCCCGGGGTGGAAGTGCGGGACGACGGGCAGGGCGTTTACCTGGCCAACAGCGATCCGCAGGCGGCGGAGCCGGTTTTTACCGCGGAACTGCTGAAGCGGACCATCTTGGATCCGGAAACCGGATACCGGTCCCATCCGGCGGTGGTGAGCGGCCCCTATACCCTCACTTCCTGGGACGGGAAAACAGCGGAGTTTGAGATCAACCCCTACTACAAGGGAAACGCGGAGGGACAGAAGCCCTCCATCGATCACCTGACCTATACGCTGGCGGACAACGATACCATGATGGATCAGCTGGCCGCCGGGGAATTCGGACTGCTGAACAAGGTGATGCGGGCGGACCGGATCGCAGCGGGTATGGAACAGATGGGAGAAGCCGGGACGGCCATGAGCAACTATCCCCGGATCGGCCTGAGCTACATCAGCTTTGCCTGCGAAAAGCCGACCGTATCCGATCAGGAGGTACGCAGGGCCATCGCCTACTGCTTTGACCGGAACGCGGCGGTGGCGGATTATTCCGGGACATTCGGGATCCGGGTGGACGGCTATTACGGCATCGGCCAGTGGATGTACGGCGTTGTTTCAGGAACCATGGCGCCGCCCGTCACGCCGCCGACGGATGAAAACGACGCGAAGGCCCAGGCGGAGCATGAAAAGGATCTCGCGGGGCTGGAAGCGCTGAACCTGGATGGGCTGAAACCCCTACGAGGTCAACACAGCGGAAGCCGGACGGATCCTGGACGCCGCCGGATGGGCTCTGAATGAGAACGGCCTGCGGGAGAAGGACGGCACCGTACTGGATCTCCGCCTGATCTATCCGGAGGGGAACAATATTGAGGCCTCGCTGCGGACGCACCTGGCGGCCAACCTGGAAACCGTGGGCATCCGGCTGACGATGGAAGCGGTGCCCATGAGCGAGCTGCTGACCCGGTGGTATCGGCAGGGGGAACGCTCCGACGACATGATCTACCTGGCCTCCAACTTTGATATCATCTTTGACCCCGCCACCCACTTCGACCCGGAGGGCGCCTGGAGCTATACCAACCTGGCGGATGAGGAGCTGTATCAGGCCGCGGTGGAGATGAGACGGACGGATCCGGGAGATGTGCTGACCTACATGCAGCGGTGGGTGAAATTCCAGGAGCGGTTCAACGCTGTGCTGCCCATGATCCCGGTTTACAGCAACATCTACTTCGACTTCTACAGGAACGACCTGCAGGGATACGACATCGCCGGCAGCGCTACCTGGGGTCAGGCCATTGTGGGTGCCCGGATCGGAGAGGTCGAGACTGTGACGGTGGAAGACGCAGCGGAAGGCACGGAAAACTTCGAATGAGCTCGGACCTGCTGAGCAGGAGAGGGAAAGAGACCGGAAAGAGATTGATACCGGCCTGCGGAGAATGTATTTTCCGCGGGCCGGCTTTTTTTGCCGGTTGATTTTCGGGAGATTTCATTATACAATCGAACCTGACAGCAGAAA
>CAZRLU010000017.1:20016-21309 GCA_964600995.1 uncultured Oscillospiraceae bacterium
TATCTGATCGGAATGCCGGGCAGCGGGAAAAGCACCGTGGGCCTGCGGGCAGCAAGGGACACGGGGGTGCCCTTCCTGGATCTGGACAACTGGATTGAGGCCCGGGCGGGGATGACCATTCCCGAGATTTTCGAAAAGTACGGCGAGGAAGGCTTCCGGAGGATGGAAACCAACGCGCTGGTGTATCTGACCCGGTCCCGGCCGGGGGTGATCTCCCTGGGGGGCGGGACCCCCATGAACCCAGTGAACCGGAAGATCATGCGGAGCTACGGCAGCGTGATCCTGATCGACCGGCCCCTGGAGATGATCCTGGAGGGCCTGCGGACGGAGAACCGGCCGCTGCTGCAGGAAAATCCGGAGGAGAAGATGCGGGAGCTGTATGAGGAGCGGATGCCGGTATACCGCACGCTGGCGGACGTGGCCTTCCGCAACGAGGGGGATTTCCAGGCGGCTGCATCGCTGCTGGCCCGGGTGCTGCGGGAAAGGTACCACGCGTAAGGCGGGGCCGGCGAAGGAAGAAGGACGACGGATATGAGCTATCGTTTTGAACTGGTGGGCAAGATCGGATCCATGGCCCTGATCCGGCCGGAGGACCGGGACATGGACTACAATATTTTTTCCCGGCTGGGGGCGGAGCTGCGGCCCGGCATGATCTGGGTGACCAGCGGCGCCACGGAGATCGGGCGGCTGGACTACATGAAGCGGACGGGCTGCGAGCTGTGCGGGGATCCGGAGCAGGACAAGGCGGACTATTCCGCCCAGGGGCAGGCTGTGCTGATGCAGACCTACCGACAGTTTGTGCGGCCGGAGTACGGTATCCGGCAGATCCTGGTGGAGCATACCCACTTCAACGATCCGGAGAAGCGGGAGCACATCCTGGCGCTGCTGGAGCGGGCGGCCCGACAGAAGACGATTCCCATCATCAACTACAACGACCCGGTGTCCGACGAGGAGAACCGGAAGATGGAGCTGGCGGCCCGGCGCAGGCAGGGGGAAGAGGTTCACGAATGCGTGGACAATGACGAGACCGCCGCGGTGATCGCCAACCTGGTGCACGCGAAGACCCTGGTGCTGATGACCTCCACGGAGGGCATCTACCGGGAGCCGGGAAAGCCGGAGACCCTGGTGCGGGACGTGATGGAGGGGGACATCGAGACCCTGGAAAAGAAGATCCGCACGCTGCAGGAGAGCTGCGTGGGGGCCAGCCGGGCGGGGGCCAACGGGGCCCGGGCCAAGCTGGAATACGCCCTGAGCTGCGCCCGGAACGGGACGACGGTGATCATCGGGCACGCG
>CAZRLU010000018.1:0-3284 GCA_964600995.1 uncultured Oscillospiraceae bacterium
TTCCGAAACGAATGGAGATGATATCACCGGGCCTGATTTCTGAACCGGGCTTTGCAATTTTACCGTTCAGAGAGACGCGCCCACCGGTGCATGCTTCATTCGCAACAGTTCTTCTTTTGATAATCCTGGAAACCTTCAGATATTTGTCAAGTCTCATACGAACACATCCTTCCCGTAACACCGTGTACCGGATATTTCATTCACGCATGCAGTAAAAACTTTCCGACTTACCTGGATGCTTCTTCCATGAAAGACTGTTATTCACAGCCTGATGAAGATTCAGATTCCTGATATTCCGCAATCAATGCTTCAGACTGACGACGCAGCAAAAGCTCGGCATCCCATCCTACAGCATAGCACAGTTCCACGCATTTCAGCAAAAGCAGGCCCATCTTCTTCTCAGTGATGCTGCCAACGTCATACAGTGCGTTCAGGTTCTTCTGAATATCTGAGAAAATGACCTCTGCAGCGCGTGAACAGCCGGGCACCTCCGCGAGCTTTCTGTAGATCTTGGCGGCATATTTCAGAGAAGGCAGAGCCGGGGATATCTGATTCAGGGATTCGCCAACCGTTTTTACGCCGGTTTCCCGCCATTTTGTCTTCTCCCAGGGTTCAGCCTCGGCTTTATCATGTTCATTCTGGTTTTTCCCGAAAACATGGGGGTGCCTTTTGATCATTTTGCGGCATATCGCAGAAAGAATATCCGTCAGGCTGAATTCATCATAGGCTTCCGCAATGGACGCATGGAAAAACACCTGAAATAATACGTCTCCAAGCTCGTCGGCCAGATGGAGCATATCCTGCTCATCGATGGAACCGGTAACTTCCCAGGCCTCCTCCACCAGATACGGTTTGAGGCTATCATGGGTCTGGACCCGGTCCCAGGGACAACCGTCCGGGGCTCTGAGCTTTCGTACAATCTGCTCCAGATCATGAAAAGTGTACCTGTTCCTGCGCAGATAATCCGTTCCGGGAATAAAGACCGCAGCGGTATGATCATATTTTTTTTGCGCGTCCATCTGATAAAGAGGAATGCAGTGAACCGAAGGCATATCCTCCCCGGCCGGGCAGAAAAAAACAATCTTCTGATCGTCCGGGAAAAGCTCCAGCAGCTTCAGCTTTACTTCCCCTGCAAGCAGGGAGGAATCCAATTCCGTGATTAAAAGAGGCACATCGGGATTCATATGATTATCCGAAATAAACCCGGAGGCGGAAAAGAACTGAATCCCGGAATCTGTTGAAAAACCGCGGGGAAGCCTGGAAAGCAGCATATTCATGGTGCCGGTTCCCGGGAGAATTTCCAGATGTCCGTTGCGGGGAGCTGCTTTTCTGACGGCGGAAACAGCTCCGTCATTCAAAGGATCCATCACACCGAAACAAATGGGCCCGGAAGCGGCTTCTTTCCACAGCCAATCTGCCATGGCAAGATGAAGCTGATCAAAATCCTCATATTCATCATACAGGGAATCCAGAGACTCGAATTTAATATTCTTGGACGACAGCCATCCGGAAACCGGATGCCGGGAAGTCCGCAGCACAAGCCTGTACGCCCCGTCCTGCAGAAGCTGTGCGGCCCGCAGCGTCAGCATATCAGGACTGCCCGGCCCCAACGGGACCACGATGATCTCAGGTTTCATTTCCGACTTTTTCCTCTCCGATGCAAAAATCTGTTGATGAAAGCCAGTTCATTTCCGGAGATGGCTCCGAGCTTATAAGCTGCAGCTCCGTAAACAGCTATGCCTGCGGCTACCTCCAGCAGGGTGAAAAAACGATTGAAGGGCAGCACGCTTTTCAGCGCCCAGACAGCGGCACCCATCAGCAATGAGGCTGCTCCGGGTTTCAGAACCCAATCCGTAAAATTGAATTTCAACCGGGCGTATTTACAGACATAATACAGGTTGGGAACCATGGAAACAGAGTAGCAGATAATGGAAGCATAAGGACCTCCGTGAATGTTGATTCCCGGGATCCCGACCAGGATATAATTCATCACAATCTTGCAGGTGACACCGGCGATCAGCGTATACATCGGGATGCGCTGCTTTCCCAGTCCCTGCAATATGCCGCTTGTAGCCTGAACAACTGTGAAGAGGACAACGGTCAGGGAGGAAAAGGTCAGCAATTCCCATCCGGTAGTAAACTGATCCGGCGGCAGGGACTCAAGATACAGAAAGCCGAAAATTTGCCTGGCCAGAACGCTCATACCAACCGAACAGGGAAATCCAATGAGAAAAGCCAGCTTAAGGCCCTGGTCACAAGCCTGACGCATGCCTTCTTCATCCTTAACCGCCTGGGCTGCGGAAACGGCCGGAACAAGGCTCATGGCAATGGCCAGCGCCAGGGCAGTAGGCATATTGATCAAGCGAATGACAAGCCCGGAGAAGACACCATAAAGCGCGCGCGAAGTTTCATTTGTAAGCCCTGAATCAATCATCCGGGGAACCATCATAATGGAATCCACGAACTGTGCCAGCGGGACAATACAGGCGCTGACCGTGATCGGAATGGAAATGACAAAGAGCTGACGGCCCAGTTTTCCGACGGAAACCTGAGATTCATTTGAAATCTGCGGAAGATTTGAATAGGCTCTTTTTTTTCGGTAATATACTACGGCAATCATCAACGTGGCGCAGGCTTCACTCAGGGTGATGCCGAGCAAGGAGCCCGCGGCTCCGAGGGCAAGACTTTTTCTGGCGCCAAAGTAGGCAAGGGGAAGCGAAAAACAGACTTTTGCAGCCTGCTCCACAATCTGGGAAAGGGCAGTCGGCTTCATATCCTGCTGTCCCTGCATAAACCCCCTGAAAGCAGACAATGCGCACACCAACGCAAGGCAGGGCGAGATCACCACAAAGCCTGCGGCCGCCCGGGGTTCCCGGACCCAATTCACCAGAGCACCGTTTCCGGCGAGCATCAGAAGCATGAAAACGCTTCCGATTCCGGTCAGCAGCCACAGGGCGATGACAAACACGCGATGCGCATTGCTGGGATCATCCTTGGCGAGATAATGGCTGACGAGACGGGAGACTGCAACCGGAAGTCCGGCGGAGGACAGGGTAAGGAGAAGATTGTAGGTGGGATAAACCGATTGATATATGCCAAGCCCTTCGGAACCGATAATTCTCGTTAAAGGCACCGTAAAGAGAAGACCTATCAATTTGCACAGAATACCGGCGATACTCAGCACGGATACGCCCTTCGCGATGGACCTCCTGGATTGGCTCATATCATGATTCCTTTCTTATCGGAACGGTTTCCGGGGATAACGCTGCGGGTAAATAAAATCA
>CAZRLU010000018.1:3384-19850 GCA_964600995.1 uncultured Oscillospiraceae bacterium
AGCCGTATGACCTGGACCTTTCTGGGCTGAACGATGTTCCGAATGGAGCGTCCTGCGCTTTTCCCAAGGAGAATCGCTCTGACAAACTTTACGCCACCCGCGGTGGAACCTGCACAGGCGCCGAACCACATGATGAAGAAGATCAGCATCTGGGAGGAGACGGACCATTGATTAAAGTCAGCGGTTGTAAAGCCGGTGGTTGAAAAAACAGAGCAGACCTGGAAGGTCGAATAGCGGATGGAACGTAGCAGATCCCCATCATAAAAAGAAAGATTAAACAATGTCAGCAGTACGGATGAGCCAATGGTGAAGCCAAAGTACCAGCGGAATTCCTCGTCCTGAAAAAAAGAACGGATTTTGTAGCCCGGAGAAGCGGTCAGGAAACGGAAATACAGGGCAAAATTCACACCGAACAGAAACATAAAGGAAGAAATGACAGCTTCGGCGGCAGGATTGTTGAACGCAGCGACGCTGCTGCCGTAATTGCTGAATCCTCCCGTCCCGGCATTTGAAAGCGCGTGAAGCGCGGCATCATAAGGCTTCAGCCCGCAGAGGAGCAGCGCCAGGAATTCCATCACGGTCAGCACTATATAGATCAGATAAAGAAGCTTGGCGGTTGTTCCCGTATGCGGTACGAGCTTGCTGAGAGAAGGGCCGGGGCTTTCCGCCCGAACCAGATGGGAAGAGCGGCCCGTCAGATTCGGAAGCAGGGCAAGGGTCAGCACCAAAACGCCCATGCCGCCGATCCAATGGGTTGAAGCCCGCCAGAACATCAGCCCTCTGGGAAAACCATCAAACTCAGTCAGAACCGTGGCGCCGGTTGTCGTAAAACCGGAGACGGACTCAAACAGGGCTCCGTCAAAACCGGGATACCTGCCTGAAAAAAAGAAGGGAAGGGCTCCGCCCACGCTGAGAACCAGCCAGCCCAGAGCGACAATGATGAAGCCTTCCTTCAGCCGAAGATGCACATCGGATTTGGTCCGAAGAAAAAACCACATCAGAGCGCCGGGCACAAGGAGCGCCAGAAAACAATAGCTGAGTACCGGCAAATCCTCTCCCTGATCCAGCAATGAGATCAGCAGGGAAGGGATCATCGCCATGGCTTCAATCATCAGAATAGCGCCCTGCGTGCGAAGAATCAGTTTTCTGTTCATCGGTAGAGCACCTCGTTCAGATCCCCGATGCCGGATTCTCTGGTGATAATCACAACATGATCTCCCGCTTCTATCTTGTCCTTGCCAAAGGGCACGATGACTTTGCCCTGATGAAGAATCACGGCAACCAGATTACCGGAACGAATGCTCAGATCCTTCAGAGCGATGCCGATATAGGAATCGCCTTCCCTGGCAATGAACTCAATTGCTTCCGCTTTTCCTTCCGCCAGCCGGTATAGCCTTTCAATCTCCGTTCCCTTGCTGTGCTCCCGGGCACGGACATACCGGAGAATTGTTGAAGAAGTAATGCTTTGCGGGCTGACGATGGAATCCAGCCCCAGCTGATTCAGAATATCCGCATAGGTGGTCCGGGTATTTTTGGCGATAACCTTCGGAACGCCGTTCCGGAAGGCATACATCCCCGTCATCAGGTTTTCCTCGTCACGGCTGGAAAGGGAAATATACGCATCCATCTGGCTCAGGCCCTGTTCCTCCAGCAGATCCTTGTCGGTTCCGTCGCCGAGAATGATGTCTGCCTTGGGAAATTGTTCACTCAGGTTTCTTGCTTTTTCGGGGTTTACTTCAAAAATGGTCATATGGATTCCGATGGGCGTAATCATCCTGGCCAGATAATAGGTTATTCTGCCTCCTCCCAGGACCATCACACTTCGGATCTTCAAAGAGTTTCTTCCGAGATAACGGAAGAAATTCGTAATATTCACAATGTTGCCGGTGATATAGACCTTATCCCCTTCGTGTATTGAGAAATCACCGCCGGGAATGATGACCTCTCCGTCCCGGTCCACCATCGTATAAAGGACCTGAGGGATGTCCGGTATTCTCGACGAAATCTCCTTCATGGGAATCCCGACAATGATATCGTCCTTCTGGGCCCGGAACTCAACAAGTTCCACCTGCCCCCGGGCAAAGGAATCAATGCTCCCCGCAAAAGGATACCGAAGCAGCTTGCTGATTTCGAGCGCAGTTGCGCGCTCCGGGTTGATTGCGGCATCAATCCCCATCTCATTCTGCAGCAGCATCTGACTTTCGCTGAACTCCGGATCTCTGATCCGGGCGATGGTATACTTTGCTCCAAGCCGCTTGGCCAGCAGGCAGCAAAGCATGTTCGTTTCGTCGCCGGCTGTGGTGGCAATCACGATATCCGCCCGATCAACACCGGCTTCCATCAGGGTTTTGGCATTGGCGCCGTTTCCTTTGATGCACATTACATCCAGGGAATCCTGGCAGCGCTGGATCACAAGATCATTCCGGTCAATCACCGTCACGTCATGTTCCTCCGCTGTAAGCCGGTCCGCAAGAATGTAACCGACTTTTCCTGCACCGATCAGGATAATACGCATTCGGGGAATAACCTCCTCAAAAAAGATCTCTTCATTTTATCACTATTCCGGTAGGAAGGAAAGTCAGTTCGATGAATCGTAATAATTAACAGGCAGTTGAGCCCCGGAGCCGGGCCGAACATGAAAAGTAATACTTGACAATGCTGTAAAAAGCACATATAATTCATATGTTTGAGTTGCGGCCGTGGCGGAATCGGCATACGCGCACGTTTGAGGGGCGTGTCCAGCAATGGGTACGGGTTCAAGTCCCGTCGACCGCACTTTTCCCCCTTGTGATAAAGGCTTCACAAGGGGTTTTGTATTTCCTCCTTCCGGGGAAAAAATAAAGACAGCCGCGCAGTGTTTTCACTGCGCGGCTGCTGCATACATACCCTTGATATTCCAGGCGGTCAGATGGCTTTGAGCCTGGTAATCTCAGATGCAGTCAGGTGCCTCCATTGCCCCCGCGGAAGATCTCCGAGCGAGATGGGTCCGAATTCCACCCGCTTCAATGCAACGACCTGGTGCCCAACCGCATCGAGCATTTTCCGCACCTGCCGGTTACGGCCTTCATGAATTGAAATCAGCAGCACGGTATCAAAGGTTTCGTATCTGATCAACCGGACCTGCGCGGGAGAGGTAAGCTTCCCGTCAATAAAAACACCTGTGCGGAGATGACGTATTTCTTCCTCCGAAACCTGATTGGAAGCTTTTGCAAGATATACTTTTTTTACCTCATGCTTCGGATGCAGCAAACGGTTCATCATCTCCCCGTCATTGGTCAGCAGAAGAAGCCCTTCGCTGTCAAAATCGAGGCGCCCCACAGGGAAAAGCCGAACCGGATAATCCCTGAAATGATCCATGACGGTGGGACGTCCTTCCGGGTCCGAGGCGGTGGTTACCTCTCCGACAGGCTTATAGTAAGCCAGATAATGCTTTTCCGACTCAGGCTCAACCTGCTCGCCGAGAACGCAGACCTGATCGGTATTCTCGTCAACCTGTACACCCATTTCGGAGATCACAACCCCGTTGACAGTAACCTTTCCTTCCGCGATCATCTGTTCGGCTTTTCTTCTGGACGCAACTCCGCAAAGAGCCAAATATTTCTGCAAGCGCATCATTGCAAATTCTTTTCCTTTCAAAGTCTGAGATTGGAGTTCCGGTCATTTCGGAGACTGTTCACAGGGGACAATCCTCCATAAGAACCCGGTGCGTATAGTTCCGGGTGCCGTCCTTCATCTCCGCCATGGTTTCCCCGTGACCAAGCAACTTGTATTTATAGGTTGTCAGCCCATCCAGCCCCATGGGACCCCGGGCATGAAGCTTGCCGGTGGATATACCAACCTCCGCTCCGAGCCCGTATACATATCCGTCTGCGAAGCGGGTAGAGACATTCAGGTATACGCCGGCGCTGTCGACCCTGTTCAGAAATTCCGCCGCAGCCTCCGCATCCTCCGTGACGATGCAGTCCGTATGATGAGATCCGTAATGATTGATATGATCAATGGCCTCCCTCAGGGATGAAACGACCCGGATGGAAACGATCGCGTCCAAATATTCCGTCGACCAGTCTTCTTCTGTTGCAGGCAGGCACGGGATTACGGAACGCACAGTTTCATCTCCCCGGATTTCCACTCCATGTTCAGCAAGTCTTTTTGCAAATTCGGGGAGAAAACCAGCCGCGATCTCCCTGTGAACGAGAATGGTCTCCGCTGCGTTGCATACGGAGAAATTCTGCACCTTGCTGTCAAGTGCAACCTTCAGCGCCACATCGGCGCGGGCCCCGGCATCCACATAGACGTGACAGATTCCGTCCGCATGCCCCAGTACAGGAATGCGGCTGTTGTCCATAATATAGCGGACGAATGCATTGCTTCCGCGGGGGATGATGAGATCTATCAATTCATCTTCCTTCAGCATCGCGGCAACATCTTCCCGGGTTTCAAGAAGCTGCGCTGCATCCTCCGGAAGGCCGGCAAGATGCAGTGCCTTCCTCACGGAGGAAATGAGCGCCTTGTTTGTACGGAGCGCTTCTCTTCCGCCCTTCATCAGGACAGTATTCCCGCTTTTGACGGCCAGGGAAGCAATCTGAATCAGGGCATCGGGCCGGCTCTCGAAAATAATACCCAGAACCCCGATCGGACAGGTTACACGATAGAGCTTCAGCCCGCCGGTGATTTCATGGCAAAAAACCGTATGATTCAGCGGGTCCGGCAGCAAAGCGAGGGATTCCAGGCCTTTCTGCACCTGGAGTAGTTTATCCTCTCCGAATTTCAGCCGGGAAAGGAGCGGCGCGGAAAGCCCTGATTTCTCCGCATCCAGACAATCCTGCAGGTTCGCTTCGAATATGAGCTGCTTATCCTGATCAAGACCCTCAGATAGCAGCTGCAGCACCCGATTTCTTGTCTCCAAAGAAGAGACAGAGAGATCACAGAAAGCCTTGCGGCTGCGCAGAGACATCTCCGACAAATCCATATTCGATATGCTCCTTTCATATGCGTTTTCCGGAAAAACGAGATGTTCCAGCCCCGGCTTCGGCTGACTGGATCATTAAATTATAGCAGAGAAATGAGGTATTGAAAAGCCGGAGATCTTTTGATATAATTTCCAAACGGAAAGGAGACAAGGGATCATGCCGCATCAGCAGGGAATAAAGGTTATAGCGACCAATAAAAAAGCTTTCCATGATTATTTTGTGGAAGACCGCTTTGAATGCGGGATCGCGCTGTTCGGGACGGAAGTAAAAAGCATGCGGCAGGGAAAAGTCAACCTGAAGGAAAGCTGGGCACAGGTGCGAGATGGGGAGGTCTGGGTTGAAGGGATGCATATCAGTCCCTTTGAACAGGGTAACATTTTCAACAAGGATCCGCTCCGCACAAGAAAGCTCCTGATGCACAAAAGCGAGATCAGGAAGCTGGACGGCCTGGTGATGCGTCAGGGATATACGCTGGTTCCGCTGGAGGTTTATCTGAAGGACGGAAGGATGAAAGTTCAGCTGGGGCTGTGCAAAGGCAAACAGCTTCACGACAAGAGAGACAGCATTGCCAAGCGGGATTCAAACCGCGAAATTCAGCGCGCATTGAGAAACAATCAGAAATAAGCACATGCATTTTCAACATGGGGATGATCCGGTTTCGACGGGGATCACAGAGGCAGAATAAGCGAGCTGCGGACCCTGTACCGCAATAAAACGGGGAAAAACAATAACTGACAACAGCAATTTTGCTTTCGCGGCTTAATGCCGCGCGTCGGACCTGAGCGCCTGCGGCTCAGCAATCCGGCGTCATTGACGCAGGGAACGAGACGCGCTTAAGCTTTGCGGTGCGCCCCGTATTTATGAAGCTACCTTTGCTGCAGTTTTTCCGCGGACGGCTGAGGAAGGGAATTTAAATCACGGAATGCGCTCGGAGAAAGTTCTGCTGACGGTTCTTCGGACAGGGGTTCGACTCCCCTCATCTCCACCAAGCCACCGAAAGGTGGTTTTTTTTGCACAGCCTGCAGAACAGACGGGAAAACCGGAGTCTGCAGATTGGGAGATTCGCAAAAAAATCTCTTGACATTTCTAAGACTTCTGATATACTAATTTAAGTGAGCACTTCAGCTCTGTGGAGAGTTGGCTGAGTGGTCTAAGGCGCACGACTGGAAATCGTGTGTGGGGTGATACCTCACCTAGGGTTCGAATCCCTAACTCTCCGCTGAGGATGCATACGTGCATCCTCATTTTTTTATCAATAAACTCCAGCCGGATTTCGGGCCGAGAAAGGAAAGGTGCGGCATGACGGGAAAATGGGTTCGGACAGCCTGGCTTTTTCTTGCGCTGTTTCTGCTTTCCTTCTGCCTGAAAACCGGATCCGTTGCCTCTGCCGATGCGGAAAACGGGACGGAGAGCAGCTTTCACCTGTTTCTGCCGGAGCAGATTTCCGGATATCAGAACAATCCGCTCACGGTTCAGGCTCCGGAAGACGGAGTTCTCACAATCAGGATAGAAGATGAAACGGCTCTCTACCGTGAGATCATCAAAGAGATTGAATCCGGAAAAACCCAGGTTATCTGGGACGGCCTGGGCTGGAATGAAGAAAGGATGGCTGCGAAAGATTACAGAATCAGCGCCATGCTTGTCGCTCCATCCGGCAAGGTCTACGCCTCCGAAACCGGATTTATCATGCTTCCAGCGCAGCAGGCTGTGCTTTTTGCCTTGCCGAGTGATTCAGAAGTGTATCTCGGGGATACGGACGACTGGTTTCTTGAATTCAAACTTCTTTATACGGATGAAATGAAGGCTGAATTCTTCAGGACGGATACAGGGGAGCTTGTTTTTGAGCATTCCAGACAGGTAAAGGGAGGGCGGGTAAACAGCATTTCCTTTGCAGCGCTGACGGGAGGAAAAAGAACAGCTCCTGCAGCATACCGTATCCGCATCTCCGGGAAACGGCATCCCGCCAACGCAAAGGAGTTCAGCTTAACCATCAGGGAGGGGCTCAGACCGGAGCTGCCTCTTCAGGTTACCGGGGAAATTATGCCTTCCAGAGATGACAGCGACCAGGAAATCTGGGAGAAGATGATTGCCCCCGCTACGGTGATTGACATCAGAAACACTTCCCATCAGAAGGTTTTTGAACAGCCGAATCCGGAAAGCCGGGTGCTCGGGACACTGCACGGGCAGAGTCAGTCCCTTTCCGTTCTCGAAATCAAAAACGAATGGGCCTATATCCACGCATGGAATCACGAAAGCGGAGAGCCGGTATGGGGGTGGGTTCCCAGGAAAAAGCTGAAAGTTGTTCAGCCGCAGACACAATATGGCCTACTTGTGGACAAAAAGCATCAGACGCTCACCGTATATGAAAATGGGAAAAAAATAGATACGCTCCTTGTTTCGACCGGAAGAATGGAAAAAGGAAAACTGTATCAGGAGACTGCCGCAGGAAGCTTTCTGACGGACGAACATATGAGCGATTATTCAACAAACGGGCTGAAATATGATTTTGTAATCAGATATGACGGTGGAAATCTTCTGCATCAGATTCCGTATGCGTGGAATGAGAGAGGAAAGAAAGACATGATTCCGGGCGAACTGTTTCTTGGCAGCAAGGCATCCCATGCCTGCATCAGAATCCAGGAAAAGCCCAGTCCGGCCGGGATCAACGCGTATTGGTTCTGGACCCATCTTCCATATCATACCCGGGTGATCGTGCTGGATGATCCGGTGGAGCGGGAAAACCTGCTGAAGCTTGTAACCGGAAGCACACCCGAACTGGAAGCTGAAATGGAAAGAGTCTGGCAGGTGGATTCAGAAGACGAAAGCCGCATCACGATTACCTTCGGCGGGGACGTTGTCCTCGGAGGCCGGGAGAGCTATTTCCCTCTGGAGGAAGGATTTCCGAAAACCCTTGAGCGGGAAGGACCGGATTATCCTTTTTCCGGACTGTCGTCTGTTTTTCGGGCGGATGATCTGACTGTGGTCAACCTGGAATGCGTTCTGAAAGAAGACTCAACAGGCGAGGATCTGACCAAGAAATGGAGGTTCCGGGGACTGCCGGAATATGTTCAGGTCTTGCAGAAGGGAGGCATTGATCTTGTAAACCTGGCAAACAATCATACGATTGATTACGGAGAATCCGGATACAGATCCACGATGAGCGCCCTGGCGGGGCATATTCCATTTTCCGGGAACGGGAACAACCTTGTTCTTGAGCTTCGAGGCTGCCTCTTTGGATTCGGGGGCTGCCGGGAAACAACCTATAAGGCTGATCCGGGAATCATTGAAAGAGATATCTCTGAGCTGAGGAAAAAAGGCGCAGAATTTATCATTTATCAATGCCATTGGGGAACAGAATATGAAGAAAACCACAACAGCCTTCAGGAAGCCATGGCCAGGAACTGTTATCGGGCCGGCGCCGATCTCGTCATCGGGCATCATCCCCATGTTGTACAGGGTATCGACTGGATTGAAGACATGCCGGTGATTTACAGTCTCGGGAATCTGATGTTCGGAGGAACAATTCAGCTCAGTACCTTTGACGGACTCCTGGTGCAGGCCCGCTTTTATCCCGAAAGAGAGACGGAGCGGATCGATCTGCATCTGATTCCGGTTTTGACGAGTTCCTCCGCAGAAAAGCGGGAAAATGATTATCGGCCTGCTGAGGCAAAAGGAGAAGATGCCTTCAGAATTCTGCAGAAGATCCAGAAGGATACTCCCTGGAGCCTGGCGGAGCGTGTCAGCCTGAACTATCGATAACCTTGGCGCAGGACGATTTAACGATTCGCCGGGAAGTAAGTAAAGAACTGGCATTCCAGCCGGCCGTTGTAAAGCTTTCTTCTCTTATCAGCTCTCCGGCCATAGGCTTTTTCAAAGCAGGGATCGGATGAAATGGCACAAAGGGTCCAGGTCGGGTGTCTGTCCTGGAGCAAATGCAGATCATGATACAGCTTTCTGCAGCCTTCCGTATCGCTCAGACGCTCTCCATAGGGCGGATTGCAAAGAAAAACTCCGTCCCGGCTTTCCAGCCGGACATTTTGCAGAGGGAGCACCGATAAAGAAATACGATTGTCCAGGTGCGCCTGCGAAACATGTTTTCCGGCAAGCCGGATGGCTTCCGCATCAATATCAGAGCCCGCAATATTCTGAATCTTTTCCGGCCTGCATTCAGACAGCACCTGATTCCGTATCAATTCCGCCTTCTCCGCCGGGAAGAAGGAGAATTGTTCCATGGAGAACGAACGTCTGCATCCGGGCGCAATATGGCCCTGCCGGAGCGCGGCTTCGACCAGGATGGTTCCGGTACCGCAGCATGGATCGTACAGCGGCTGCCCCGGACGCCAGGGGCTGAATTCCACAAGCGCAGCAGCCAGTGTTTCCCGCAGAGGCGCTTCTCCGTTCCAGGTTCTGTAGCCCCGTCTTGACAGCGAGGATCCGGATGTGTCCAGCATGATTCTGGCCCGGTCAGAGTGAATGCTGATATGGATCGGAAAAGCTGCTCCGCTTTCCGGAAACTGCTGCTGCCCAGTGGCCTTTTTCAGTCTTTCCAGGACGGCTTTTTTTGCAACGGACTGACAGGCCCGCAGGCTCATGAGCCTGCTTCTGGCACATTGCGCGGTAATATTGAATGCTTCCGATCCCTCTGTATAATTTTCCCATGGGACTTCAATTACCATCCTGAAAAGATCTTCAAAGGAGCTGCAGGGGCCTTCCGCCATGCTTATATAGACGCGGTCGCTGAAACGCAGCCTCAGATTGCACAGATAGATTTCTTCCAGGGTCCCTCTGAAGCGGACGCAGCCGTTTTCCGCAATGATGTCCCGCATCCCAAGCCGTTTCAGTTCCGCGGAGATGGGGCCTTCCAATCCAAAGGCTGAGGCAGCTGAGCAGGGAAATAACTGATCTAGCATCTAGGGTTCCTCCTTCAGCGGATCCGGTACGATCCAATGGGGGAGTCTTTTCTTTGCCGATTCATAAAAGAAAAGCCTTCCTCATTTGAGTTTAACCATTTTTATCCTGCGTGTAAAGGGGTGGCTTGATTTTCAATATTGTGTTGGGATATAATGAATGGTACTTCTTCAGAAGGAGGTATTCCGCATGAAATTGATTATTGCGATCGTTCAGGATGAAGATTCATCCAGACTTTTGACAACGCTGATGGATAAGGGGTTCGGTGTTACAAAGCTGGCTACGACCGGCGGCTTTCTGAAAGCCGGAAACACCACGCTGCTGCTGGGAGTCGAGGATGAACGTGTTTCCGAGGCCATCAAATCCATTGAATCCGTCTGCAAGAGCCGGAAGCAGATGACAGCCGGGCAGCCCGGACCGACCAGCGCAGTTGCGGGCGGGTATGTGCCGTTCCCGATTGAAGTAACCATCGGCGGCGCAACGCTCTTTGTTCTTTCCGTGGATCAATTCATGAAGATTTGAAAATGATTTCGTTGAAAGACTTTTTGCCGCAGGGCGAATCCATTGCTGCACTGATCCGGCAGATCAGGGAGGGCACGCTTCCTCACGCGCTGATGATCTCAGGAGAGGAAGGAACAGGAAAATGGACTTTGGCGCTGGCCATCGCTGCCTCGCTTCTCTGTGAATCTCCGGATGCCGGAATGGAACCATGCGGCCGGTGCAAGTCCTGCGAGCAGATCAAGCAGCTTGCACATCCGGATCTTACCGTCCTGAAGAAAGGGGAGCCTTTGGTTCCAACCACAACAAAGACGGTGATTCCCGTTTCGGATGTACAGGAGATGATCAGACGCATCGGGAGGAAAGGCTATCAAAGCGATCGCCATATCGTGATCATCCGGCACGCCGAAGATCTGGATGCTCAGGCGCAGAATAATATGCTGAAGACCCTTGAGGATCCTCCGACGGATGTTTACTTTTTCCTGACCTGCATTCATGTGGAAAAAGTTCTTCATACCGTGATCAGCAGATGCCGTCCTTTGGTTCTGCATCCATGGAAAATCAGGGAGGTGCTGTCGGTTCTGCAACAGGAAGGAATCACCGGATCCATTGCGGAAAACGCCGCGCTCGAAGCGGATGGTTCTTTTGGAAAGGCCGTAAAAATAGCAGGGGACAGCCATTACTGGGAATTCAGAAACGAAGTCATTCAGGATTTCCTGCAGCGCAGGGAACGAAGTGAAATTCCTCAGATCAGCTCGAAATGGAAGGACCGAAAGGACGAGGCGGATGCAGCCCTGAGTGTGGTGGAAAGCTTCTTCAGCAGGATTGTACGTCTGAAACTTGGAGTGCCGAACCTGCAGAAGGACAGCAGCGATATCCCGCAGGCCTGGCAGGATTTCGCCCGAAAGGCGGATCTTTCACTCGTTATACGAATGCAGGATGCCGTTGCGAATGCAAGGAAACAGATTTATTTCTCGATCAATATTCAGGCTGTTGTGGAACAGCTGATCCTGACTTTTCTGGAGGCGCTTGATTTATGCTCAATATAACCGGTATCCGATTCCAGCAGAATGGAAAAATGATATATTACAATGCCGCCGATTTTCAGCTTAAAATCGGAGATTATGTCATAGCGGAAGGAAACGAAGGTCCTGAGCTGGGGGAAGTTCTTCTGGATTCAATGGAAGTTGAAGAGTCTTCCGTTGGAAACCCGCTTCCGAAAATTATACGTCCTGCAACCCAGCAGGATATTCAGAATGCCGCCAATAACCGGGCAAGAGAAAAAGAAGCCTATAAGGTTTGCCAGCGAAAAATTGTGGAACATAAGCTCGAGATGAAGCTTGTTTCCGTTGAAAGCGCTTTGGACAACAGCAAACTGCTGTTCTATTTCACCGCCAACGGGCGTGTGGATTTCCGAGCGCTGGTAAAAGATCTGGCATCCACCTTTAAAACAAGGATCGAGCTGCGACAGATCGGTGTAAGAGACGAAGCCAGAATGCTGGGTGGGCTTGGTCCTTGCGGAAGGCCGATCTGCTGCGGTTCCTTCCTGCGGGACTTCCAGCCGGTTTCCATCAAAATGGCGAAAGAGCAGAATCTGTCCCTGAATCCGACAAAAATCAGCGGCGTATGCGGCAGGCTGATGTGCTGTCTGAAATATGAGCAGGATCAGTATGAAAAAATCAGGCAAAGCATGCCCCGGATCGGAAAGGAAATTTCCACTCCGGACGGGAGCGGAATCGTTGCCGGAATCAATGTGATCAAGGAAACGGTCCAGGTCAGGATCTCCAATGGCGACGCCAGTGAATTGAAGGAATATTCCATTGATTCCCTTGCACGCCCGCAGAATCAGGCTTCCTTTAATCCGGAGAATCAGGAATCCGTTCAACCGGAAACAGCAAATAAGGAAGAACTCCAGCAGGAGAACAGGCAGGAAAGGCCTCCGGAAAGAAGAAGAAATCCGAATCAGGCTCAGGTGCGTCCTCCGAAGGTAAAACCGGAGAATTCCGCCAAACAAAACGGACGGGGGAACAGTTCCCAGGAGTCCGACAGGAAAGGTGAAGGACGGACAGAGCCGCGAAAAGCTGCTGCAAAGCAGAAGAAAAGCGCTCCGAATCTTGGGAAACCGGTACAGCGGGAAAATCCGAACCGTGACAAACAGCCTGAAAAAAAGGAAAAGCCCAAAACGAAGGACTGGGCTGATGCGGTGGATAAAGCACTTCGGGCTGCGGATCAGTAGTATTGTTCCTGACCGCTTCCGCACGATGGGGGTTCGACTGTTTTTCCTTTGTGTGACTCCAAATATGAAGATTTCATTATTGCATTTTAATAACGAAAAGGTTATACTTAACAAAGCCCCGCAAGAGGGACAAAGATGAATGGAGGAATTTACCATGGCGTATCAGATTTCTGATGAGTGCATTGCCTGCGGCGCCTGTGCCGCCGAGTGCCCGGTTGGAGCGATCTCTGAGGGAGAGAACAAGTATGTGATTGACCCCGATACCTGCATCGAGTGCGGCGCGTGCGCGAGCACCTGCCCGGTTGGCGCTCCTGCTCAGGCATGAGTTCAGGCCCTGGCGTGACATTGCCGCGCCAGGGCTGCTTTTTTGCCCGGAAATTTTTTTAAAAATAATGCTTGACATTCGGCCGATGATGTGTATAATAAGATCTGTTCGCGGCGAGCGGATGAGCACCATTAGCTCAGTTGGTAGAGCACCTGACTCTTAATCAGGGTGTCTAGGGTTCGAGTCCCTAATGGTGTACGAAAACTTCGGGATTATTTCCCGAAGTTTTTTCTGTCTGAAAATTTTCTTTCCAATCAACATTTCTTCTGTTATAATCAGGGCAAAATGAAGAGGAGGATGTCCGGGCAGGATGGAAGAAGAGCATCCATATCTTGAAGAGCGGGAAGCAATGATGTTGAATCCCCTGCAGCTGGCATACATGGGCGATTCTGTTTGGGAACTGACCGTCAGGCATCGCCTGGTCATGCAAAGGAAGAATGTTCATCATATGCATCTGGAGTGTGTGCAGTCCGTTAACGCTGCAGCGCAATCGGCTATTCTGAGGAATCTCTGCGAATATCTGACGGACACGGAACTGTCCATCGTTCAGAGAGGCAGAAATGCACATTTGAAACATCCGGCTCCCCGGAACCAGTCCAGGGCGGATTACGCAGATTCCACCGGTTTTGAAGCTTTGATCGGTTATCTGTTCATCACCGGAAACCGCGAAAGACTTGAAAAACTGTTTGAAATTATTTTTTCTGAAAGGGAATCAACATGGCAGAACAAAAAAAACTGAAGGTTGAGCTCATCCGGCACACGCTTTCTCCGGAGGAAACGATTGCTCTGGGTGCAAAACTGTGCTATTCAAAATCCAATATAGAAGACCTGAACAAGAAGATCTCTGAGAAGGATCAGTCGTCCTTTATTGAAAAGCTTCTGAAAATGGGGCATGCCTCCGTGTTTGAGCATGCCAGTTTCACCTTTGGCATAGAAGGTGTCAGCCGCGTTCTTCTGGCGCAGATCACGAGGCACCGGATTGCAAGCTTCTCGGTTCAGAGTCAGAGATATGTAAGTTATGAAAATGGCTTCGGTTATATTTTACCTCCGAAAATCGCCGCCCTGGGGCCGGAAGCAGCAGAGGAGTTCCATCGTCAGATGGAGCAGATTCAGAGCTGGTATCAGGGCTGGCAGCAAAAGCTTTCAAAAGGCGAAACAGGCAATGAAGATGCCCGTTTTGTGCTGCCGAACGCGTGTGAAACACGCATCCTGCTGACCATGAATGTCAGGGAGCTTCGGCATTTTTTCAGCCTGCGCATGTGCAACCGGGCTCAATGGGAGATCAGGGATCTGGCAAAGGAAATGCATCTGCTGTGTATGCGAACCGCGCCGATGCTTTTTGCTGACGCAGGCCCTTCCTGCCTGCGGGGAGGGTGCGGCGAAGGAGAGAAAACCTGCGGATTGATGAAGGAAGTACGCAAAGAACGGGAGCAGCTTCTGCAATCCTTGGGAGAGGAGGAATAAAGAATGGCGTTTTATCAGGATGCTCCGAAAAAGGGAAGAGTAAAAAAAGAATTCGGAAATTCATCTTGGGAGGAAGAGGGGTCCAGATATACAAAAGTAGACCGCACCGCTGACGGCGGAGCGTTTTCTTCCGCTTCCGGAAAAAAGCAGAAGCCGGGAACCGGATTCAAAAGGACAATAAAAAACAACAGGTCTGCCGAAAAACGGAGTGATGACCGGACCGGTTTCAAAGCGGAAGGGACGTATGGATATTCACAAAAGACCGGAAGCAGAAACAGCCGGCAGCGGCCCGAAATGCCCGATAAACAGGGAACAGGGAAGAGCTTTCGTTCCATCCCCCATTCCGAAGCGCGCAGGTCTGAGCCTCAAAACAACCGGCTCCGGTCTGAACATTTCTCTGATGATACAGAAAACCGCATGTATTCCGAACGGGACAAGGCAGCGCTCCGCGTCGAACCAATTGAAAATGAGGACTATATCCTTTGCGGAAGGAATCCGATCAGAGAAGCGCTGCGCAATGGCCGGGATATTGATCGCCTCCTCGTTCAGAAAGGAGAGCTGAACAGCTCTGCGGCTGAAATCATCAGAGAGGCCAGAGAGAAAAAGATTCTTATTCGCGAGGTCGATAAGCATCGTCTGGATGAAATCGCACCGCACCATCAGGGGCTCGTCGCCTATGCGGCTCCCTATAAATATGCCGATCTGGATGAACTGATGCAGATCGCCGCCGAAAAGAACGAGGATCCTTTCCTGATTCTTCTCGACGGAATCACAGATCCCCATAATCTCGGCGCAATCATCCGTACTGCCGAATGTGTCGGGGCCCACGGCGTAATTATCCCGGAGCATCGCAGCGTAGGGCTGAGCCCAGCTGCAATCAAAGCTTCAGCCGGCGCAGTTGAGCACCTTCGGATTGCCCGGGTTACCAATCTCAATCGGGCGATTGATCAATTGAAGGCTTCCGGAGTCTGGACCTATGCATTGACCATGAACGGCCGTGATTACGAAGATACTGATTTCCGGGGCGGTGTTGCCCTGGTGATCGGCGCAGAAGGAGACGGAATCAGCCGTCTTACGGAAGAAAAATGCGATATGTCGGTTTCCCTTCCGCTTCGCGGAAAAATTGACAGCCTGAACGCATCTGTTGCGGCAGGGATTGTCATGTACAGGGTGTTGGCCTGCCGCAGAAAAAAAGGTTAATTTGAGGGAACAGATATGTGCCAGGAACGACAGGATGATTCCGATATTTATGAACATCTGAATCATGAGGAACTTTTGAGACCGGAAAACCTCGCCTGTCCGGAACCGGCTCCGGAGGACGGGGATTTCAAAGCAGCCGCCCAGAGCGATCTTGCAAAGCAATACAGGCATATTACGGATGAACAGGCTGTGGAGCTTTCGCATCAGGGGGACAATCTTGCAGAGGAATATCTGCTTGACAAATACAAAAATTTTGTGCGATCCAGAGCCCGCAGCTATTTCCTTATCGGCGCTGATCATGAGGACATTGTGCAGGAAGGCATGATCGGTCTGTATAAGGCTATCCGGGATTACCGGCCGGATAAGCTCAGCTCCTTCCGGGCGTTTGCGGAGCTTTGCATCACCAGGCAGATCATTACCGCAATCAAGACGGCTACGCGGCAGAAACATATTCCGCTCAACAGTTACATCAGCCTGAACAAACCTCTGTATGACGAGGAGAGCGACCGGACGCTGATGGACGTAATCATGGAGGGGAGGACATCCAACCCCGAGGAAATCATCATCAACCGGGAAGACCTGCTGAACATCAACGATAAAATCAAGGAAGTTCTTTCCGGACTGGAACAGGATGTGCTGAACGCTTATCTGGACGGGAAAAGCTATCAGGAAATTGCGGAATCCCTCGGGCGACACGTCAAATCGATTGACAATGCATTGCAGAGGGTAAAACGAAAACTGGAGAAATACCTGGAAGAGGAATAGACGGCATAAAAACAGCGGCTCGAAATCGAGCCGCTGTTTTTATGCCCCTTTTATTTCCCGAAATACCGCTTCAGCAGACCGGCAAATCCCTTGCCATGTC
>CAZRLU010000019.1:0-19670 GCA_964600995.1 uncultured Oscillospiraceae bacterium
TCCGCGCCGGGATAGATCTCCGGCTCCTTGGAGATGCAGATGAAGCGGGTATGGTTGTTGCTGTTGTTCTGGATTTCCCCCTCCACCCTTTCCAGCCCGTAGAGCGCGGCGCAGACCCCGCTGGAGATGGCGGCCACGTCGTTCCGGCCGCTCTCTGCCACCTGCCTGGCCGCCGCGGCGGTATTGCTGCAGATGTTGATTCTCCAGTCCTTGTGCTTCGCCAGGTATCCCGAGCACTGCTGGATGGCCTGCTCGTGGGAAAAGACCTCCCGGATCTGGTCCGGGCGGGTTCCGGGCCGGACCAGCAGCGCGTGGTCAATCTTGATCCGCGCCGCCCGGACGATGTGGAAGTGATGGCTGATCATCTGGTCATACACGCCGCTGACCGACCCCGCCAGCGAATTCTCGATGGGCAGAATGCCGTAGCGGCAGAGCCCGGTCTCGATGGCGGAGAACACGCTTTCAAAATTCCTGAAATACATGATGGAGGGCGCCTGGAAGATCCGTTCGCAGGCAATCTGGGAATAGGCCCCTTCCACGCCCTGGCAGGCCACGGTGGCCCGGGCCGGAAAGAGGGGGTCCGTGCTTTCCATGGCGGCGCGGATCCGCTTTCCAAGTTCTCCCGCGGGGCGGCCCGCCAGCAGCTGCCGGCTCCGGCTCCGGGCCATCAGCAGGCTGAAAAGGGCCCGGACCTCGCTGGCGTTTTCCTCTCCCGCCAGGTCCCCGACCCGGTTCAGCAGCTCCCGCTCCCGCTCCGTATCCAGCACCGGCAGCCCCCGCTCCCGCTTCCACGCGCCGATTTTCAGCGAGCAGTCCATTCTTACCCGGTATAATTCCACAATCTGCCGGTCGATTCCGTCAATCTGCCCCCGAAGCTCCTTCAGGTCCAGTTCGCTCATGGCTCCGTCCTCCCTCCCAAAGCTCTGAATTGTTCAAAAAATCCCGGATAGGATTTGTTCACCGCTTCCGCCCCGTCAAGGATCACCGGCTCCTCGGCGCCGGTGGCGGCGACGGCCGCCGCCATGGCGATCCGGTGGTCCCGGAAGGCGTCCGCCCGGCCGCCCCGAAGGCCTTCCGTGCCTTCGATGATCATCTCATTCTCCTCCGCTTCCGCCCGGCCGCCCAGGGACCGGATCAGGGTCACCACTGACATCACCCGGTCCGATTCCTTCAGCCGCAGCCGCCGGATGTTGCGGATCCGGGTCTCCCCCCGGGCAAAGGCCGCCGTCACCGCCAGGATCGGAACCAGGTCCGGAATGTCCGCGGCGTCGATCTCCAGGCCCCGGAGCGTTCCCTTCCGGACCTGCACCCAGCTTTCCTCCTGACGGACCTCCGCGCCGAAGCGGCGCAGCAGGGAAACGATTTCCCGGTCCCCCTGAGCGGAATCCGCCCGGAGTCCCCCGCACCGGACTCCCGATGTACTCAGGGCGCCCGCCGCCAGCCAGAAGGCCGCGCCGGACCAGTCTCCTTCCACCTGAACCGTTCCGATTCCCCGGAAGCGCTGCCCGCCGGGAATCCGCAGGCCGGCGCCCTCCCGGGTAATCCGGATGCCGAAGCGCTCCAGGGTTTCCCGGGTCAGGTCCACGTAGGGTCCGGACTCCAGCCGGCCCTCGATCTCCAGCCGGCTGTCCCCCTCCGAAAGCGGCAGGGCCATCAGCAGCCCGCTGATGAACTGGGAGGAAACGCTGCCCGCGATGCGGTAGTCCCCGGCCTCCATCCGGCCTGACACCCGCAGGGGAAAGCTGCCCTGGGGCGTCATCACCGCTCCGTGGGCCTCCATCTCCTCATACAGCGGGGACAGGGGACGGGAAGCCAGCTTCCCCCGTCCGGTAAATTCAGCCGTCAGCCCCTTCGCCGCCGCCAGGGGCAGCAGGAAGCGCAGCGTGGAGCCGCTCTCCCCGCAGTCCAGCAGCGGCGTCTCCCGGGGCGCCGCACCCCTCCGGACGGCCACGCCTTCCTCCGTCCGCCGGATCCGGGCGCCCATGCCCTCCAGGCAGCGCAGGGTGGCCTCCGCATCCTCGGAGGGCGGCACATCCCGCAGCAGGGTCTCCTCCTCCGCCTGGGCTGCGCAGATCATCAGGCGGTGCGCCTGGGATTTGGAGGTCATGACCCGATCCAGGGTTCCTTCCAGGGGGCCCGGGTTCACGATCCGGATCACAGGCCCGTCACCTCCCCGTCACAGCAGGAGATCAGCTCTCCCATTTCCGCGGCCGGCATCGTCCTCAGCCGGCACCGGCCTCTCGCCTCCGGCAGCACCAGGGTGATATTATCCCCCCGGCGTTTCTTGTCGCCTGCCGCCGCCGCGGCCACCCGGGCCGCCGGAAAGCCGGTGGTCACCGGAAGCCCCTGGGCTGCCAGCAGCTCCCGCAGCTCCGCATACACCCCCGGCGCGCACAGGCCTCTTCTCTCCGCCGCCAGGGACGCGATCAGCATGCCCACGCTGACCCCCTCCCCGTGATAGATGGAAAATCCGCTCAGCTTCTCCACGGCGTGGCCGAAGGTATGACCGAAGTTCAGCAGCTGCCGGAGCCCATGCTCCTTCTCATCCTGCTCCACGATTCCGCTCTTGAAGCGGATGTTGTCGGCGATGAGCGCCGCAGGCTTCTCCCCCGCCCGGATCCGGTCCAGCAGGGCTCCGCCGCTCAGGGCCCCGTGCTTGATCACCTCCGCCATTCCCTCCGCCAGCACCGGCCCGTCCAGGGTGGAAAGGGTGTCGGTGTCGCAGAGCACCAGCCTCGGCTGATGGAAAACCCCGCACAGGTTTTTCCCCGCCGGCAGGTTCACCGCCGTCTTGCCCCCCACGGAGGCGTCCACCATGGCCAGCAGGGTGGTGGGCAGCTGCACAAAGTCAACGCCCCGCTGATACAGCGCCGCGGCCAGGCCGGTCATGTCCCCGGTGACGCCTCCGCCCAGGGCGACAAACACGTCGCTCCGGGTCAGTTCCACCTCCGTCGCCTTCTCCAGCATCCGCTCCACCCAGGCCAGGTTCTTGGAGCCTTCCCCGGCGGGAAAGGTGAAGGCGGCCGCCCGGAATCCTGCCTGCTCATAGCTGGCCAGCACCCTTTCCAGGTACAGCTCCGCCACCCTTTCGTCCGCCGCCACCAGGGCTCTCCGGCCCCGGATCAGCTCGGCGGTCCGCTCTCCGGCTTCCGCCAGCAGGCCCGGCCCCACCGCCGCCTCATAGGCCGGCTCCGTGCGGATGATCACGCTCTCCATTCCGTATCCGTCTCCTCTTTCTTCTCCCGGCCTTCCTTCAGCAGCCGCTTCAGCTCCGCCGCGTCCCCGGCGCGCAGCGCGTCCCGGTATTCCGCCAGGGAGGCGATCAGCCGGTCCAGCTCCCGGCCCAGGTAATCCGCGTTGTCCAGAAACAGCTCCGTCCACATGGTTTCGTTCAGCTTGGCCACCCGGGTCAGATCCCGGTAGCTTCCCGCGGAGAAGCCCTTGTGCAGCCCTGCCGTGGGGGATTTGATATAGGCGTTGGACACCACGTGGGCCAGCTGGGAGGTATAGGCGATGATCTCATCGTGCTTTTCCGCCGTGGTGATCATCACCGATTCGCAGCCCGCCTCCCGCAGCAGGGCGCTGAGGCGGCTGATCCGGAAAAGATCCTCCCCCTCCCGGGGCACCAGCAGCATCGTGGCGCCGAGATACAGGTCCCCCACCGCGTATTTGATGCCCGAAAACTGCTTGCCCGTCATGGGATGGCCCCCGATATAGGTGAAGCCGTGCTCCGCGGCCAGGCGGAAGCAGGGCTCGCAAACCGCCCGTTTCACGCCGCACAGGTCGCACACGATGGTTTCCGGCCGCAGCCGCGGCGCCCACCGGCCCAGCTCCGCCACCGCCGCCCCCGGATAGGTGGCCAGGAACAGAAAATCGCAGGTCCCTGCGTTCTCCTCCGTCAGGGGGGCGGAAATCGTCTGGGTCAGCAGCGCGTATTCCTGCACCCGGGTATCCGCGTCCAGCCCCAGCACGGGATATCCCGCCCGGGCCAGCGCCTTGCACAGGGAGCCGCCCATCAGCCCCAGCCCGATGACGCCGATCTTCGTTTCCTTCATGCTTCCATACCTCCGTGTTCCGCCGCTTCAGCTGACGGCTTCCCGCACCCGGCGTACCGCCGACGCCACCTCGTCGAACTGCTCCGGCGTCAGGGACTGGGGCCCGTCGCACTTGGCGTGGGCCGGATCATTGTGCACCTCGATCATGATGCCGTCCGCCCCGCAGGCCGCCGCCGCCAGGGACATGGACCGGACATAGCGGGCCGCTCCTGTGGCATGGCTGGGATCCACCACCACCGGCAGGTGGCTCAGCTCGTGGATCACCGTCACCGCGGACAGGTCCAGGGTGTTCCGGGTGTAGGTTTCAAAGGTCCGGATGCCCCGCTCGCAAAGAATCACCTGCTCGTTGCCCCCCGCCATGATGTACTCGGCGCTCATCAGCAGCTCCTTGATGGTGTTGGCCAGCCCCCGCTTCAGCAGGATCGGCTTGCGCAGCTGGCCCAGCTCCTTCAGCAGCTCGAAGTTCTGCATGTTCCGGGCACCCACCTGAATGATGTCCACCTGCTCGAAGAGGGGAATGTGCCCGATATCCATGATTTCCGTGATGATGGGCATCCCCGTCAGCCGCTTCACCTCCAGCAGGATCCGCAACCCCTCCTCATGGAGCCCCTGGAAATCATAGGGCGAGGTTCTCGGCTTGAAGGCGCCTCCCCGTAGCACGCCGGCGCCGCTTTGCTGAACCGCCCGGGCGATGGTCTCCACCTGGCTTTCCGATTCCACGGAGCAGGGCCCGGCGATCAGCTGGAACTCCCCGCCGCCGAAGGCCACCTGGTCCGTGATCCGGACGACGGTGTCATCCGGATGGAATTTCCGGTTGGCCTTCTTGAAGGGCTCGGAAATCCGGGTCACCGTATCCACGATATCCAGGCCGCTGATCAGGTCCGTATCGATCCGGGTGGTGTCGCCCACCAGGCCGATCACCGTCTGATATTCTCCTTCGGAGATATGGGTCCGGACCCCGTAGCTCTCCAGCCAGCGGATCAGATGGTCCCGTTCTTCCTTCCGGGTCTGCTTCTTTAGTGCGATAATCAATGCCTTTCCCTCCTTCGTCGCTTCGGCTCCGCGCCGCCCCAGGCATAAAAAACGGCCCGCGGTAATCCGCGGGCCCCTGGCTTTCTCGCTTTCTCCGGGAAAGAAGCCGTACGCAAATTACCTTACCTTCTCTTCATGCTCCAAAGGTAAAGTAAAAGTAGGCGAATTCAACCCTGCGTGTCATGGCTCTCTCTCCGTATTCCGGGCTTCCGCCCTGAGATCGGATGTATTGTAGCATCCCGCCGTCTCCGCCGCAAGTCTCTTCCGCAGAAGAAACAATGAAAAAACACCGTTTCTCAGGGATGAATCAGATTGAACAGGGGCGAGGAGACCTCCGGCAGGGGCCAGATCAGCCTTCCCGCCGGGACCACCCGGATGGCCAGAACCAGCCGGATGTCCGTCTCCGCCGTCATCCGCAGCCGGCGCCAGGGAAAGCGGACGGAAAAGACCGGATACCGCTTCAGGTCCCGTCCTCCGGCCGTCCCCGTCCGGGCGCTTCCGCCGGAGGGCCGGCTTTCTGCCGGAGCCGGCGCTTCCGCCCCGGAGGCTTCCGGGTTTTTCTGCTGCGGGGGCGTCTTCCATTCCTCCTGCCTTCCGGCCGGCGCGGGCTGGGCCGTGGGCCCGGATCCGCTTCCGCCGCCCTGAACCGAGACCGGCGTGGGCACGGGGGTCGGGACCGCCGTGGGCTCCGGCGTGGGTACTGGCGTGGGCACGGGCGTCGGGACAGCGGTGGGCTCCGGCGTCGGCACCGCTGTGGGAACCGGCGTGGAAGCGGGCGTCGGAACCGCTGTGGGATCCGGCGTCGGGACCGCCGTGGGAACCGGCGTGGCCGCCGGCGCGGGCGCCTCCGTGGGGCCTGCGGCCTGCCGCTGTCTGGACAGGCTCGGAATGGGCACCGGCTCCGCCACCACCGCCCCGCAGACGGAGCAGGTGCCGGGGCCGAAGGTGCCGTCCTGGTCCTCTGTCGGCGCCACATAGCTGTTGTACAGGATATAGCCTTCCCCGGAATCGATGTGCTCATGCGCCAGTGCCGGAACGCATACCGTCAGCAATGCCAGCGCCAGACAGATCCTCTTCCGCATGCCGCCTGCCGGAGCCCTTCCCCGGAGGGCTCCCCCTCCTTTCCGCTGCGTCCTTCTCTCCGGGTCAGCGCCGCCGCTCCCGGTTCGCGTTGATCAGGCAACCCGCCCGGACAATGTTCTTTTCCTCCTCCGTCATCTCCGCGATGAAGAGGCTGAGCTTCTCCGTTTTCCCGTCCCGGATGACCCAGGCGGGAATCTCCTTCATGTCTCCCTCCAGGGCCCCGCGGATGCCGGGGATGAAAACATAGTCCCCCACCTCAAAGGCCGCCGGGTCCGCCCCGGTCTGGAAGGGCAGCATGCCCCAGTTGATCACGTTGGAGCGGTACCGCTTGGTGGCATATTCCCGGGTGATGTTCGCCAGGCCGCCGATCACCCGCTGGCAGGAAGCCGCCTGCTCCCGGGCGGAGCCGTCTCCCGGCTTCACCGCATAGATCACCGATCCGATTTCCGTTTCCTCCGGCGCGATTCCCGCCATGCCGGGCAGCTCCCGGATCGCCCGGTAAACCTCCGCCAGCTCCGGAGAGGCGGCCAGCACATCCCCGCCCGCGACCCGGGCCTTCTCCACCCGGTCCACCGCCTTGGAGCGGCCCACGTATTCCGGATCCCTCCGGCTCAGGGTGAACTCCGCCAGTCCCAGGGGGTTGGAACGATAGGAGGAGGTTTCCCCCGAGGGGATCAGCTCGTCGGTGGTAGTCACCGGATCCAGGATCTTCGAGCAGACCTTCAGCAGGATGTTCTCCGTCAGCCGGCTCATCTCCGGCCAGTCTCTGATGTTCGGGCCGTAAACCAGATCCTCGCCCGTGGGATGGCCGAAGCCCCGGTAGACCCGCCGCTCATACACGGTGGGATCGAAGGTGTACTCCGGATTCCTTCCCCATCCGTCAAACTCCTCCGCCGAGGTCAGCACTCCGCCCCGGGCCGCCGTGGCGGCAATGGAGCGGGCGTCCATCAGGGCCACCGCGGCCATCTGCCCGTTCCCGGGCTTGGAGCCCTCCCGGTTCGGGAAGTTCCGCGTGGCATGGCGGATGGAAAGGCCGTTGTTGCAGGGCGTGTCCCCCGCGCCGAAGCAGGGGCCGCAGAAGGCGGTGCGCACCACGGCGCCGGCCTCCATCAGGTCCGCGATATAGCCCTGGCGGGTCAGGTTGATGAAAACCGGCTGGGAGGAGGGATAGACGGAAAGGGCGAACTCCCCGTCCCCGATGTTCCGGCCCTTCAGCAGGCCGGCAGCCTCCACCAGGTTGGTATAGTTCCCGCCGGCGCAGCCGGCGATCACGCCCTGCTGCACCCGCAGCCGGCCCCCCTCGATCTTGTCCCGCAGGGTGAAGGGCGCCCGCCCCGCGGAAACCCGGGCGGCCTCCTCCTCCACGCCGTGCAGGATCTCCTCCAGGTTGGCGTTCAGCTCGTCGATGGTCCAGGCGTTGGAGGGATGGAAGGGCAGGGCGATCATGGGCCTGATCTCCGACAGGTTCACCCGCACGCAGCCGTCGTAATAGGCGCAGTCCGCCGGCGCCAGCTCCCGGTAGTCCTCCTCCCGGCCATGGGCCTTCAGGAAGCTCCGGGTCTCCTCGTCGGTCCTCCAGATGGAGGAGAGGCAGGTGGTCTCCGTGGTCATCACGTCAATGCCGTTCCGGTAATCCGTGCTCATGGAGGCGATGCCCGGGCCCACGAACTCCATGACCTTGTTCTTGACGTATCCGTTCCGGAACACAGCCTTCACAAGGGCCAGGGCAATGTCCTGGGGCCCCACGAAGGGGGCGGGGCTGCCCTCCAGGTAAACGCAGATCACCTCGGGATACTTCACGTCGTAGGTATCCTGCAGCAGCTGCTTCACCAGCTCGCCTCCGCCCTCTCCCACAGCCATGGTTCCCAGGGCGCCGTAGCGGGTATGGCTGTCGGACCCCAGGATCATCTTCCCGCAGCCGGCATGCATCTCCCGCATGTACTGATGAATCACCGCGATATGGGGCGGCACGTAGATGCCCCCGTATTTCCGGGCGGCGGAGAGGCCGAAGCGATGATCGTCCTCGTTGATGGTGCCCCCCACGGCGCACAGGGAGTTATGGCAGTTGGTCAGCACATAGGGCATGGGAAACCGCTCCATGCCGGAGGCCTTCGCCGTCTGGATGATGCTTACGAAGGTGATGTCATGGGACGCCATGGCGTCAAAACGGATCCGCAGCTTTTCCTCGCTGTCCGAAAGGTTGTGGGCCTGGAGAACGGACCAGGCGATGGTCCCCTTCCTGGCCTTCTCCCGGTCGGGCCGCTGCCCCCGGGCGGCAAACCAGCTTTCCGCCTCCTCCTCGGGCACGATGGTGTTCCCTTCCGACAGATAGATTCCTTTATCGTAAAGCCTGATCATTTTTCACAGTTCCTTCCTTTCAACCCGTTTCCTTATCCTAACACGCTTTCCCCGTCCCGGGCAATCGGAAAAATGTTTTTCCGCTGCTTAAAATGCGGGCCGGACCCCCTTGACATCCCCCCGGAGTTGAAATACATTTAACTTGAAGCGGCGTCTTCCCTCTCCCGGCTTTCCCGGGAGGCGGAAGGCGACCAGGACGGAACAGGAGGATGGAACCATGACCAGAACCATCGGAATCAGGGGAATGATGTGCGCGAAGTGCGAAGCCAGGGCGAAAAAGGCGCTGGAGAGTGTGGACGGCGTGGTGAGCGCGGTGACCAGCCACGAGCAGAACAACGCCGTGCTGGAGCTGTCCGCGGACGTGCCGGAGGAGCTGCTGCGCAAGGCCGTGACGGACGCCGGCTATGAATATGTGGGATAAACCTTTCCCGCCCGCCGCCTGAAGGGCGGCATTTTGCTTCGGGAAGCCCGTCCCTCCGGGGCCGGGCTTCCCCGTTTTTCAAAGAAAAGTACAGGGGAAGAACAGGATTTCTCTTGATTTTTCCCCCTCCCTTTTCCATAATATTTCCCGAACCCGACGGAGGCATCCCCCGGGGAAAGACAGCAATCGCAAGGAGGTTAAGCCATGAATGCCTATGTAGCCCGGGTGTACGCGGATCTGGAAAAGCGCAACGCCCATGAGAAGGAATTCCTGCAGGCGGTCCGGGAGGTGCTGGAAGCCCTGAGCCCGGTTTTCGACAAGCATCCCGAGTATGAGGACAAGGGCCTGCTGGAGCGTTTTGTGGAGCCCGACCGGGCCATCCTCTTCCGGGTTCCCTGGGTGGATGATCAGGGCAAGGTGCAGGTCAACCGCGGATACCGCGTTCAGTACAACAACGCCATCGGCCCCTACAAGGGCGGCCTGCGGCTTCATCCCAGCGTAAACCTCAGCGTTATCAAATTCCTGGGCTTCGAGCAGGTGCTGAAGAACAGCCTGACCAGCCTGCCCATCGGCGGCGGCAAGGGCGGCAGCGACTTCGATCCCAAGGGCAAGAGCGACAACGAAGTCATGCGCTTCTGCCAGAGCTTCATGACGGAGCTGTACAAGTATATCGGCAAGGATACGGACGTGCCCGCCGGCGATATCGGCGTGGGCGCCCGGGAAATCGGCTACCTCTACGGCCAGTACAAGCGGATCACCGGCCTGTATGAAGGCGTGCTGACCGGCAAGGGCCTCAGCTACGGCGGATCCCTGGCCCGGAAGGAAGCCACCGGCTTCGGCCTGTGCTACCTGACCGCCGCCATGCTGCGGAAGCACGGCATCGGCGTGGAAGGCAAGCGGGTCGTGGTTTCCGGCAGCGGCAACGTGGCCATCTACGCGGCTCAGAAGATCACCTCCATGGGCGGCAAGGTGGTGGCCATGAGCGACTCCAACGGCTACATCGTGGACGAGAACGGGGTCAACCTGGATGTGATCAAGCAGATCAAGGAAGTGGAGCGCGGCCGCATCAAGGAGTACGCGGCGCGGGTTCCCGGCGCGGTTTACACCGAGGGCTTCCGCGGCATCTGGACTGTGAAGTGCGACATCGCCCTTCCCTGCGCCACCCAGAACGAGCTGGATGAGGAAGGCGCCAGGGCCCTGATCGCAAACGGCGTCATCGCGGTGGCGGAGGGCGCCAACATGCCCACCACCTATGAGGCCACCCTGGCCCTGCAGAAGGCCGGCGTCCTCTTTGCCCCCGGCAAGGCGGCCAACGCGGGCGGCGTCGCCACCTCCGCCCTGGAGATGAGCCAGAACAGCCTGCGGCTCTCCTGGACCTTCGACGAGGTTGACGCCCGGCTGAAGGGCATCATGGAGAACATCTTCGCCGCCATCGACAGCGCCGCCGAGGAATACGGCGCGAAGGACAACTATGTGGTAGGCGCCAACATCGCCGGCTTCCTGAAGGTGGCCGACGCCATGCTCGCCCACGGCTGCGTGTAAGCGCGAAGGGAAATCAAAACAGCGGTCCGGATTCGGGCCGCTGTTTTTCTGTTCTCCCGCCGGCGGCGGGAGAAGGGCTTCGCCTTATCCCTCCGCCTGCATCGGGGAAAATTACAGATATCCACTTTTGCTTTGTAAAACATTAATACATTAAAAAACAAAGCGCCGGGAGGGGGCCTCAGGCCTGCTCCTTCTCGTCCCCCATCAGGTCCGCCAGGGTCACGCTGTCCAGGAACCGCTGGATCAGGCTGTTGAGCCGGATCCAGACGGGCATGGTGGGGCAGTTCTCCGCCTGGTCGCAGCAGACGACCCCCTCCTCCAGGCAGGAAACCGGGGACAGGTCCCCCTCCGTCAGCCGCAGAATGCTCCCCAGGGAGCATTCCTCCGGGTTCCGGATCAGCCTGTATCCGCCGCCCTTGCCCCGGGAGCCCTTGAGGATCTCCCCCCGAACCAGGATCTTGGCGATGCTCTCCAGATATTTCTCGGAGATTTCCTGTCTCTCGCAGATTTCCTTCAGCGGAAGGTATCCGTCCTCTCCCTGGTTTTCCGCCAGGTCAATCAGAATCCGGAGGGCATAGCGCCCCCGGGTTGAAATCATGGCCATGCTGCTCATCTCCTGTTTCTTATCATAGCACAGGAGGCTTTGATTTTCAACCGTTCCCGGCAGGGGGCGCGGCCTCAGGCCTTCCTTCCGGCTTCCTTCTCCAGGAACGCCGGCTCCCCCAGCCGGATCCGTCCCGACAGGGTAATTGCCTCGATGCCGCCGCGGCCCCACCGGGTTTCCGCCGTCAGCAGCCCGCCGCCGGGCTGCCGCACCCGGACCCTGGCGGAGGCCTTTCTCCGGGCGCTTTCCCGGCAGGCAACCGCCGCCGTTCCGCTGCCGCAGGCATGCTCCCAGACCAGGGTTCCGCTGTCCCGGACCCAGATCAGGGGAATCATCCGCCCGGAGATTTCCGTTCCGTCCGCTGCCGTCCCCGTCCGCTCCTCCTGCCACTGCAGCAGGCCCGCCGCCGGCTCCCGGAGCTCTTCCGCGGCGGCCCGGAGCAGCTGCTCCGCCCGGCCCGGATCCAGGCTCTCCCCGGTCCGGATCAGATGGGCCATACCCGGCAGATACACCGCGTCCAGCTGCTCTTCCCCGGCCGCGAAGGGTTCCGTCCCGAGGGGAAGGGGCATCTCCACGGAGGCCCTCCAGTCCGCTCCCTCCCGCCATACCCGGCAGGCGACGGGCTTCTCCGCGCCGGAAACCTCCAGCCGCAGGAACGCCTCCTCCCCGCCCTTCCCGGCAGTCAGCCAGGCCGCTGTGGCCATGGCGGCGTTTCCGCAGAACTCTCCGCCCATCATTTCCAGCCGCGCCTCCGCCTCCGGGCCCTCCGGAGAGGTCAGATAGCCCACCTGCTCGCACCGGTCCATCAGCGCCGCCGTCACCCGTCCCCGGTCCTCCCGGGGTACCGGGGACAGCACCAGGCAGGTGATGTTTCCCTCCGGGTCCAGCCGCACGTAGCGGATTCCGTCCTTTTCCATGCTTCCTCCCGCCTATTGGTCCCGCAGTCTTCTCAGGAACTGGATGGTTCTTTCCTGGGTGGGGTGGTCGATCACCTCCCGGGGCGGCCCCTGCTCCACGATCACCCCTTCGTTCATGAACACCACGTAGTCGGAAACGTCCCGGGCAAAGGCCATCTCATGGGTTACGATCACCATGGTCATCTTTTTTTCCGCCAGCTTCCGGATCACCCGCAGGATCTCTCCCGTCAGCTCCGGATCCAGGGCGGAGGTGGGCTCGTCAAAGAACAGGATTTTCGGATTCATGGCCAGGGCCCGGGCGATGGAAACCCGCTGCTGCTGCCCTCCGGACAGCTGGTAGGGATAGGCGTCCGCCCGGTCCGCCAGGCCCATCTGCTCCAGCAGCTCCATGGCCTGCTCCTTCGCCTCCTTCCGGCTCCGCTTCTGCACCAGCACCGGCGCTTCCATGATGTTCTTCAGCACCGAATAGTGGGGAAAGAGATTGAAGTTCTGGAAGACCAGGCCGAATTTGTTCCGGATCTGCCGCAGCTCCCCGAGCGGGGCGTAGACCGCGCGGCCCTCCACATCCCGGGCGGCATAGCTGCCCTCATAGATAAGGTCCCCTCCGTCCAGGGTGTCCAGCATCGTGGCGCACCGCAGCAGCGTGGATTTGCCGCTGCCGCTGGGGCCGATGATGGAGAGGGCCTGGCTCTCCTCCACGTTCAGGCTCAGGTCCTTCAGCACCTCCAGGCTGCCGAAGCGCTTCCGGCAGTGGTTGATCTCCAGGAGCTTTTCCATGGTTCCACCCTCCTTCCTCACCGGTAATAGCCCAGCGCCTTTTCGCCCCGGCCCATGACGAAGTCCACCAGCAGGTTGAACACGTAGTAGAACACGCCGGCCACCAGGAAGGGCACAAAGCTGGTCTGGGAATTGGCGATCTGCTTCCCGATGGTGAACATCTCCTGATAGGACACAGTAAAAGCCATGGAGGTATCCTTCACCAGGGTGACCACCTCGTTGGTGACGGAGGGCAGGATCCGCTTGACCACCTGGGGCAGAATGATCCGCAGGAAGGTCTGCAGCTTCGTGTACCCCAACACCTGGGCCGCTTCATACTGCCCCACGGGCATGCTCCCGATCCCGCCCCGGTAGATCTCCGCGAAATAGGCCGCGTAGTTGATGGAGAAGGCCACCACCACCGGGATCAGCTTGTTCCGGGAGACGCTGAGGCCGAAGAGGTAATAGGGGCCGTAGGTCACCGCCAGCAGCTGCAGCATCAGCGGCGTTCCCCGCAGCACGGAGATCACCGCCCGGGTGACGCCGGAAACCACCCGGTTCCGGCTCATCCGCAAAAGCGCCACCCCCATGCCCAGGGGCAGGGAAAACAGCAGCGTCAGAAAAAAGATGGCGCAGGTTTTTCCGAAGCCCTCGCTCATCTTCAGCACCATGGTTGTCAGGGTCATCTTTCTCTTCGCTCCGATCAATCAAAATTCCCGGAGGGGATCCCTCCGGGACGGGAAACCCGCGGCAGGCCCTTCCGGCGCCCGCCGCGGGAAACAGTACGCGTCCGTTATTCCGCCTTCAGGAACAGCAGGTTCTGCGGATCAATGTCCGGATACCGGGCCGCGATTTCCGCATAGGTGCCGTTCTCCACCAGGGTCTGCACCGCGCTCTCGATCTTCGCGCAGAGCTCCGCGTCCTCCGCCCGGAAGGCCAGGCCGTAGTATTCCGCGCCCAGGTCCTCGTTCAGCACCTGCAGCTGGTCCTTGCCCGCCGCATAGCTGACCGCCACCGGCAGATCCACGAACACCGCGTCCACCGCGTTTCCCTCCAGCTCCGTAAAGCAGGCCAGGAAGCTCTCGCAGGTCACCAGCTCCCCGAAGGTGTCCCGCAGCGACTGCAGCCCCTCCGGATCGTTCAGCAGCGACTCGCCGGAGGTCCCCAGCATCACCGCCACCGCCTTCCCCGCCAGATCCGCGGAGGAGGCGATGCCGCTGTCCTTCTTCACCACCAGCACCTGGGTGTTGTAGAAGTAGGGCTCGGAGATCACATAGCCCTGCTCCTTCATGCTGTCCATGATCGTCATGCCGGACCAGATCACGTCGCACTCATGGTTGTCCAGCTGAATCAGCTTGTTGGTCCAGTCCACCGGGAACACCTCATATTCCAGCCCCGCGATTTCGCAGGCGGCCTTCGCGATGTCCACGTCGAAGCCCGCATATTCGCCCTGATCATTCAGATAGCTGAAGGGCGGATATTCCGGATCGATGCCCTGCACAAACTTCTCCGCGCCCGCCAGGCCGCAGGAAAGGGCCAGCGCCGCCGTCAGCATCCATGCCATCCATTTTTTCATCGTCTTTTCCTCCCGGCTGATAGTTCATCGCAGTATTTCTGTAGCGTGCTGCTACTTTACCACTTTATTTTAATAAAGTCAAGGGCTTTTTAAAAGCAGCTCCCCGGAATTCCGGAAAGCTGCTGAAAGGGGACCGGAGAATTACATCTTCACCAGGCGATGAACCTCGGCGATCTGCTCCGCCGTCAGGTCCAGGTTGTCGCTGTTGGCGGAGCCGGTGGAGCTGTCCTCGATCAGGGCCAGCTTCGTGCCGTGCTCCGTCACGGTGTTGTGCCACAGGGAACGGGGAATGTTGTACACCTTCAGGGGCTCCATGGGAACCGCCTCGATCTTCAGGCCCTCCGCGGTCTCGTTGGCGAAGAGCAGGGTGCACTTGCCCGCCAGCAGGATGAACAGCTCATCCGTCTCATTGTGCCGCTCCAGGCAGTTGATGTTGGCGATGTCGTTCATGGGCTTCCAGTTCTTGATGCCCACCATCCACTTCGGGTTCTCGAAAACCCGGGTCATGCCTTCGCCTTCAAAGGTATATTCCAGAATCTTCTGCATTTTTCCTTACTTCCTCTCCATGACTCTCTCGCAGGCCGCGAGGATCGCCTTGTCCGTCAGACCGTACTCCTCAAAGAGGATGGGCGGCTTGCCGCTCTGTCCGAACCGGTCCATGATGCCCACCCGCTCGAAGGGCACGCTGCTCCGGTCCGCCAGCACTTCCGCCACCGCGCTGCCCAGGCCGCCGATGATGGAATGCTCCTCGGCGGTGACCACGGCGCCGCAGTCCTTCGCGGCGCTGCGGACCGCTTCCTCGTCCAGGGGCTTGATGGTGTGCATGTCCAGCACCCGGGCATGGATGCCTTTGGCTTCCAGGGCTTCCGCCGCCAGCAGGGCCTGGGGAACCATGATGCCGCAGGCGATGATGGCCACGTCCCGGCCGTCCTTCAGCAGGTTGGCCTTGCCGATTTCAAATCCCATATCCTCCGGGATGCAGATGTCCGTGGGCAGCCGGCCGGTCCGGATGTACACCGGGCCGTCGTATTTCGCCGCCGCGAACACGGCCTTTTCCATCTCGTTGGCGTCCGCCGGAACCAGCACCGTCATGTTGGGCAGGGTCCGCATCAGGGAGATGTCTTCCACCGCCTGATGGCTTCCGCCATCCTCGCCGCAGCTGGGGCCCGCGTGGGAGCAGCCGATCTTGACATTGGCCTTGGAATAGCAGATGGAGTTCCGCACCTGCTCGAAGGCGCGGCCGGTGCCAAACACGGCGAAGGTGCTGGCAAAGACGGTGTAGCCGCTGTGGGCCAGGGCCGCGGCGGAGGTCATCATGTTGGCTTCCGCGATGCCGAAATTGTAGAAACGATCCGGGAACTTGTCCGCGAAGTACGCGGTCATGGTCGCGTGGGCCAGGTCCGCGTCGCAGACCAGGACCTTGGAATCCACATCCCCCAGCTTGGCCAGGGCTTCACCGTAGGCGATACGGGTGCTCTTCTTCTCTGCCATGGGTTACACCTCCAGTTCGCGGCACGCCGCTTCGTATTGTTCCTGATTCATGGGCTTGCCGTGCCAGCCGACCTGGTTCTCCATGAAGGAAACGCCCTTGCCCTTCACCGTCTCGCAGCAGATGAACCGGGGCTTGCCGCAGCGGGGCGCCAGCACCGCCTTGGTGATCGCGTCCACGTCATGGCCGTCCACCTTGCAGACTTCCCATCCGAAGGCTTCATACTTGGCGCAGATGTCTCCCAGGCCCATGACCTGGTCGTTGGTGCCGTCGATCTGCAGTTTATTGTGGTCCAGCAGGATCGTCAGGTTGTCCAGATGATAGTGGGCCGCGGCCATGGCGGACTCCCACACCATGCCCTCCTGGCTCTCTCCGTCGCCGGTCACGCAGTACACATTGAAGTGATGCTCCGGCCGCTTGCCCGCCAGGGCATATCCCAGCGCCCAGCTGGTTCCCTGTCCCAGGGATCCGGTGGAGGCGTCGATGCCGGGGCACTTGTTCATGTCCGGATGCCCCTGCAGATGGCTGCCGAAGGCCCGCAGGGTCTTCAGCTCCTCCCGGGGGAAGAAGCCCTTGTCCGCCAGCACGGCGTACAGCGTGGGGCAGGCATGGCCCTTGCTGAGCACCATCCGGTCCCGGTCCTCCCACTTCGGGTTCTTCGGGTCGTATTTCATCACGTTCTCATACAGCGCCTGCAGGATCTCCACGCAGGACAGAGATCCGCCGGGGTGTCCGCTCTGGCAGGTATACAGCATGTCCAGCACGTCCCGACGGTATTGCCTCGCTTTCTCCGCCAACTGTTCTCCCATGTTTTCCCTCTTTCCGGACCGGGAGCCCTTCCCGGTTCCTGTGTCAAATATCTATCCTCAACGGGTTTCCCCGGCGGGATCCATGTTGTTCCGCGCCCTCCGCGCGGGTTGTTTCCGTTCCTGCTCAGCCCTTCACCGCGCCGGCGGTCAGTCCCGCCACCAGGCGCTTCTGGGCAAAGAAGAACATGATGCAGACCGGAATCACCGTGATGATGCCGCCCGCGGTGATCAGGTCCCACTGCACGCCCAGCTGGCCCACCAGCATCTTCAGGGAAACCGGAATGGTCCGGTTGGCCTCGTTGGTGAAGAGCACCGCGAAGGTGTACTCGTTCCAGCTCTGCATGAAGATGTACACGCCCGTGGCCAGCAGGCAGGGCAGCAGCACCGGCAGCACGATCAGCACGAAAGCCTTGGCCCGGTTCGCCCCGTCGATCATGGCCGCCTCCTCCATGGAGAGGGGCAGGTCGTTCAGATAGCCGTTCAGCAGCCACACGGAGAAGGGAATCGTAAACGTCGTGTAGCTCAGCACCAGGGCCCACGGGGTATACAGCAGCTTCAGCTGGCGCATGATGGTGAACAGCGGAATCAGCAGCAGCACCGTGGGGAACATGTTGTTGGTCAGGAACAGCACCATCAGGGGCTTTCTCCCCGCGAAGCGAAACCTGGAGAAGGCATAGGCCGCCAGGGTGGAAACCGTCAGCGAGACCAGGGTGGTGATCACCGCCACGATGAAGCTGTTCTTCATGGGCGCGAGGAAATTGAACTGGCCGAACAGGTGCTCATAGGCCGCCAGGGTAGGCTGGCGTGGCCAGTAGATCACCGTCAGGCTGTGGAGCTCCGCGTCCGTCTTCAGGCTGGTCACCAGCGTCCAGTAGAAGGGGAACAGCAGAAAGATCAGAAACAGCACCAGGGGCACCCACAAAAGGAAAATCCGGGATAAACGACTCTCGTTTCTCATGGCTCAGCCCTCCTGTTCCCGGAAGGTGTTCCGCAGGTACGGCACCGCCACCAGCAGCAGCACCAGCATCAGCATGATGGCCAGGGCGCTGGCGTAGCCCATGTCCAGGGTGTTGGCCTTGTTGTAGACATAGACGCTCAGCGTCTGGGTCGCGTAGGCCGGACCGCCCCCGGTCATGTTGAAGATCACGTCCACCGAGTTGGCCACCCAGATGATCCGCAGCATGGTGGTGACAAAAATGGTGTTCTTCAGGCTGGGAATCGTCACGTAGATCAGCTTTTTCCAGCCGGTGGCCCCATCGATGGAGGCCGCCTCGTACAGGTCGTAGGGAATGCCCTGCAGGCCCGCCAGGATCATCAGGGCGAAGAAGGGGATGCCCTGCCAGATGATGGTGATGATCACCGAGGGCATGGCCGGACCCGGCTTGGCCAGGTAGGCGATCTTGTCCTGAATGATCCCCAGCTTCATCAGCACGTCGTTGATCACGCCGTAGTTGCCGTCATACATCCAGCTCCACATCAGCGCGATCAGCACCCCGGGGGTAACCCAGGGAATCAGGCTGATGGCCCGGGTGACGCCCCGGCCCCGGAAATCCTTGTTCAGGATCAGGGCCAGGATGAAGCCGAAGACAAACTGTCCGCCCACGCCGAAGAAGACCCAGATCACCGTTCTCCACAGGGAGCTCCAGAAGAGGGGGTCCTTCGTCAGCAGCTTTTCATAGTTGCCCAGCCCGATCCAGCCCATCCTGTTGGGCCGGGTCAGGTTATAGTTCTGGAAGCTCATGCCGATGGCGTTGACAATCGGCACGATCACAACGCTCAGCATGATGATCAGCGCCGGCGCCAGCAGCAGATAGGGCCAGATCCCGCTGTTCCGTCTGCGCTTCACCGTTTTCTGCATGTCCGATCCCTCCTGTGTTTTCCGTGGTTTCCCCTGAGGAGAGAAAAGGGAGCTCCCCTTTCTCTCCTCAAAGGTCCGCGGCGGGGGGATGCCCCGCCGCGGAACGGAATCCGGTTTTGCTGATTATTCCTCCCACATGGCAGCCTGCAGCTGCTTCATGCACTCTTCAGCGGAAATGTTTCCCAGCAGCGCCTGCTGAATGGTGGCAGGCCAGTTGCTGATCCACTCGGTGGTGGTGTCCCGCACGGGCAGGATGCCGGCCACGGGAGCGCCCTCGATGGAAACCTTCATGAACTTGTTGTCCTGGAAGAAGGGCAGCGCCTGCACCCGGGCCGCCACCGGCACGTTGCCGGTCACGGTGCACCAGGTCTCCTGGCCCTTGCCGGTGGCCAGATAGGCCATCCACTCAAAGGCGGCTTCCTTGTGCTGGCAGCTCTCGAACATGACGGTCTCGGTGTCGCCCATGGAGGTCCACTGGCCTTCGCCCTTCGGGAAGATGAAGGCGTCCACGTCGTCGCCGAACAGCTCCATCATCTGGGCGGAGGAGCCGATGTGATGGATGGTCATGGCGGTCAGGCCGCTCTTGAAGTTGTCGATCACCTGGGCGAAACCGTCGTTGGGAGCGGTCTCGGGGGCGTAGCCGTTCTTGTACAGGTCAATGTAGTCCTGCATGCCCTTGATGGCGCCTTCGCTGTCCATATGCTCCCAGTCGCCGCCGCCCGCATAGAGGAAGCAGCCCCAGGGCTCCTGGCCGCCGTTGGATCCGCGCATGCCGAAGCCGTACACGTCCGTCTTGCCGTCGCCGTCGGTATCCCGGGTCAGCTTCGCGCAGGCATCCAGGAACTCAGCGTAGGTGGTGGGCACGCTCACGCCCGCTTCCGCGAACATGGAGGGCCGATAGTACACATACAGCACCTGGGTGTTCCAGGGCATGACATAGATGCTGTCGGTGCCGCTGGCCTGCTTCATGGTGTTGTACAGGCTCTCGTTGATCTGATCCTTGTCTTCCCAGTTCGCGATCAGGTCATCCAGGTTGGCCAGCAGGTTGTTGCCGGTGAAGGCGGGGGTGGCCGTCAGCTTGAAGGTGGATACATCGGGAGCGCCGCCGCCCATGGCCGCGTTCAGCAGATTCTGGCTGTAGGCGCCGCCGTCCCAGGGATACTGCTCGCC
>CAZRLU010000020.1:0-19580 GCA_964600995.1 uncultured Oscillospiraceae bacterium
CCTATTGGAACAGCGACGTCAACATGAAGGGCGTCATCGTTCCCAAGCAGGGGCACTACCACATCGCCAAGCCCCTGGACCGCACGTATGAGTGCCGCAGCGAGATGTGCCTGCTGATGGAGGAGGCCGGCATCCCCATCAAGTATCATCACCCCGAAGTCGGCGGCTCAGGCCAGTTCGAGATCGAGCCCAAGCTGGCGCCCATGTCGAAGATGGCGGACGATACGATGATGATCAAGTACATCATTCAAAACACCGCCCTGAAGCACGGCAAGAGCGCGACCTTCATGCCCAAGCCCGTCTACGGCGAGGCCGGCAGCGGGATGCATGTGCACATGCTGCTCCTGAAGGACGGCGAGCCGGTCTTCTCGGATGACAACGGCTATTCGCACCTCAGCAAGGAGGCCCACTGGTTCATGGGCGGTCTGCTCAAGCATATCGCCTCTCTCTGCGCCATCACGAATCCCTCCACCAACTCCTTCAAGCGGCTGGTCCCGGGCTTTGAAGCGCCGGTCACCGTGGGCTATGCCACCAGCAACCGCAGTGCGGTCATCCGCATTCCGGCCTACGCCAAGACTCCGAAGATGCGCCGCTTCGAGATCCGCAACCCCGACGCCACCTGCAACCCGTACTTCTGCTATGCGGCCCTGCTGATGGCGGGCCTCGACGGGATCGAGCATCAGATCGATCCTCACGAGAACGGCTGGGGCCCCTATGACGTCAACCTCTACAAGCTCTCGGATGAGGAGAAGGCCAAGCTCCACCATTTGCCCACGTCGCTGGATATGGCGCTGGATTCCCTGGAAGCGGATCATGACTACCTCACCAAGGGCGGCGTGTTCCCCGAAACGCTGATCCAGAACTTTATCGCCGCCAAGCGGAAGGAATGCCGCGAAATGGCCGCGATCCCCCACCCGGCAGAGTTCGAGCAATACTACAACGTGTAAGTCAGGACAGAATTCTTCTCTTGTTCGTCCTCTTCTACAAGAAATACAAAGCCGCCGATCGTCTCGGCGGCTTCTTGTTTCCAAACCAGTACTGAATAACAATGTGATGATAAGGCCCTACCCGCTTTACGCCCGCGGCTTCATTGTCGGGAAACTATTTGCAAATCTGGAGTTACTCGGCATAAATCGGTATTTCCCGTATTATCAGGCTTTTTTTCAAAGGGGCAAAAGTCATAAATCGTCATAAATCGGCATATCTTTTGCAAAATTGGTGTACGATTTGGTGTACTGGTGTATAGCATACGATTTGGCAGACTGCATATAGAGTATAGTAGGCTTCCTTGCAAGATTGGTGTGCGATTGGTGTAAATTGGTGTATTTTGGACGAAAGAACGGGGTGACAAAAATGCATAAAAAAAGCACCTTGGACACTTCCAAGGTGCTATGTGGTGATGATCAGTACAGCTTCGCGCCGGCCGGGATGTGCGGATCGAGTTGCAAGAGGTTCAGCCGTTCCTCGCCGTTTTCCTTATGGATCGCGGAGAGCAGCATTCCGCAGGATTCGATGCCCATCATGGGACGGGGGGGCAGGTTCGTGATGGCAACACAGGTCTTGCCGATGAGCTGTTCCGGCTCGTAGAAAGCGTGAATACCCGATAAAATCGTGCGATTTTCACCTGTGCCGTCGTCCAGGGTGAACTTCAACAGCTTCTTGGACTTCGGTACGGCCTCGCAGTTGAGTACCTTGACCGCTCGGAAATCAGACTTGGAGAAGGTCTCGAAATCCACGTAATCCTGGAACAGAGGCTCGATCTCCACGTTGGAGAAGTCGATCTTTTCTTCAACGGGAGCCGTTTTTTCTGCTTCCTGGGCAGCCTTGCACGCCTCCTGAGAGGGGCAGGTAAAGCAGGCGCATTCTGCATATTCAGCAGCGTCATGCACTTCCTCAGCTTGGGGTTTCTGCCCCCGGGGCTTCATCGTGGGGAATTGGCAAGAGAAGTCTATCCAGCTCTACGGCTCTCTCCAGGGGCCTCCATAGCGGTATATCCCGATTTTGCCAAAACCTACGGATTTCGTTATTAATCTACGATTTTCAGTACCAATCTGGCGTAAGATTTGGCGTAAGCTTATGGCCTTCATTGTGCAACAATGAAGCCGCTGTTTCCCTGACTCATGGCGTCAGTGATCGAAGCGTGCCGAGACGTCCTTGAGCGTTTCGATGATCGGCAGATGCTGCGGGCACACACCCTCGCACTGACCGCATTCGATGCAGTCCTTCGCCTTGCCGAAGGTTTCCGCGAGCGCGTCGTAATAGGAGAAGCTGACCGTCCAGCCCTTTTCTTCCATATCCTCGCGCATGACATCGTTGTAGAGCGAGAAATACTTCGGGATCGGGATCTGCATGGGGCACCCCTCGGTGCAGTAGGAGCAGCCGGTGCAGGGCACGGCGATCTGTCCGTTTATGATCTTTGCCACGCGCTGCGTCAGCGCCGCTTCGTTCTCCGTCAGCGGTTTGAAATCCTCCATGTAGCTCAGATTGTCCTCCATCTGCGCGACATTGGACATGCCGGAGAGCACGACCATGACGTTCGGCAGGCTCGCCGCAAAGCGGATCGCCCATGACGGCACGGACAGATCCGGTTCCCGTTCCTTCAACAGCGCTTCCGCCTCGGCAGGCACCTTCGCGAGCGTACCGCCCTTGACCGGCTCCATGACGATCACGGGCTTACCGTGCTTTTCGGCAACCTCATAGACCTTACGGGACTGCACCCATTCGCTTTCCCAATCGAGATAGTTGATCTGCAACTGCACAAACTCCATCTCCGGGTGCTTGGTGAGAATCTCGTCCAAAAGCTCAGGCGTATCGTGGAAGGAGAAGCCCGCATGCTTCACAAGCCCCTGTGCTTTCTTTTCTAAAAGCCAGTTGAAGCAGTCAAACTGCTCATACTGCGCGTAGCTGCCCGCTTCGATGCCGTGCAGCAGATAGTAGTCGAAATAGCCCGCGCCGGTCTGCTCCAACTGCTCGTTGAAGACCTTGTCGCGCTCCTCCAGCGAGTGGAAAAAGGCGTTGTGCAGCTTGGTGGCAAGGGTAAAGCTTTCGCGCGGATAGCGATCGACCAGCGCTTCCTTTGCGACGCGCTGACTCTGAAAGCCGTTGTACATGATCGCGGTGTCGAAATAGGTGAAGCCCTTTGCCAGAAAGAGATCGACCATTTTCTTGACCTGCTCAACGTCGACGGCGCCGTCGTTGTTCGGATCAGTAAGGGGCATACGCATCAGCCCAAAACCCAGTTTTTTCATGATGTTACCTCCTAAACAACGATGCTTACTTGCTTACCGAATAAAGTTCATAAACTGCGTATGGCGCACATCCGGCTTGCCGAACTGTTCTGTGCCGGCTTTAATGCTCTTGATCATGAACGCCATGTTGGTCGCCATATTGCGGATGGTCTCCGTGCCCTCCACATCAGCCAGCACATCTTCACCCTTGTAGCCGTGCACATCGTTCCAATAGGTGCTTGGAACGGTGGGCATTCCGGTGATGCCAAAGAGCATGTTCAGGGTCTGGAAGGTTCCACTGTTGCCGCCGCGACGGCAGGACACAACCGACGCACCGACCTTCATGTGCAGATCGCAGGTGCAGGAGTAGAACAGCCGCTGCATGAAGGAAAGTACCGTTCCGTTGGGCATGCCGAAATACACAGGCGAGCCGACAATGATGCCGTCTGCTTCCGCAAGCTTTTGAGCAGTCTCATTCACCAAGTCGTTGTTGAACACGCACCGTCCCAGCTCCTTGCATTTACGGCAGGCAATACAGCCGCGAATGTCCTTGTTGCCGACGAATATCTCCTCGGTCTCAATACCCTCTGCGTTCAAAATCTCTGCCGCCAGCGTCAGCGCGGTGTGGATACAGCCTTTGCTGTCCGGACTGCCGTTGATCATCAATACCTTCATACGTCAAATTCCTCCTTCAGATCCATCATTCCTCTTATTTCCGCGTGACCGTTTTTGAGATAGAAAAGTCCCATCTCCCAGCCGTTCTTGTCGTAGAGTGCCATGATCTGTGGCATGACCTCGCGCACCTTTGTAAGAAGCGTCTCGTCCTTTACAATCACCGCCTCGCCGTCATATCGTAAAAACTCTCCGCCGTTGACCGCAAGAACCTCTACTTTCGGATTCTCCGAAAGCTGTTTGAACACTTTCTTAAACGTGCCGCAGCCGAAATAGAGTTTGTCTTCCACCAACATATGGAAGCCAAACGGACGCCCCTTCGGCTGATCTCCATCGGTGGTCAGAAAATAAAAGACCTTCGCTTTGTCCAAGAATTCACATACCTTTGCTGCGTTTGACATCCTTCATTCCTCCTTATTTCATAATATATTTCTTGTAATCTCTACAAACTGGAATTTATCGGGATGATTATGCTTTACGCCCAGATCGCCATGGCAAGTGTGCCGATCACCATCAGTGCAAGACCAATGATCGCTTTACGGCTTAGCTTCTCCTTGAACACAAAGTAAGAGAAAACGACCGTAATGACGACGCTCAGTCTATCTATAGGGACGACCACGCTGACGACACCGTTCTGTATCGCGTAATAGTAGCACAGCCAGCTGCCGCCGGTCGCCAGGCCTGACAAAGCGATAAATTCCAATTCTTTTCTGTCTAAAGATCGGAGCTGCTTCTGTTTACCTTTTATGACAACGATAAGCCACGCCATCACCAGTACAACGCCCGTACGGATCGCCGTTGCCAGATTGGATTCCACGCCTTCGATGCCGACCTTGGCAAGAATGGACGTTAAAGCGGCAAATACCGCCGAACCAACAGCATACGGCAGCCAGACGGCTTTCGTTTGTTTGGCATCAGCTTTTTTCTTTTCGATCATCAGGAAGATACCGACGGCGAGAAGCATTGTTCCGATCAGTTTTACCGCCAGATGATTCGTTTCGCTGAACAGGATGATCGCGAGCAGTACTGTCAGCACCGTGCTCGATTTATCGACGGGGACGACCTTGTTGACGTCGCCGACAGAAAGCGCCTTGAAATAGCAGATCCACGAAGCGCCGGTCGCGATCCCGGACAAGATCAGAAAGATCAGCGATTTCGATGTTATATCCGATATCGTGTTCACGGAGCCGACTATGAAGACCATGACCCACGAAAACAGCAGCACCACGATCGTCCGCAGCGCTGTCGCCACGTCAGAATCTGTTTTTTTGATGCCGCACTTAGCAAGTATGGCAGTCAGTCCTGCAAATACGGCGGAAAGCACCGCCATTAATAGCCACATCATATCTTTCACCTATTCAAATCCAGATTTGTTGCACTCAATCCTATAGATAACACGCCTTTTCTGGTATCAATACGACTGTTCATGGTCGTATTCGCCGTACTCGCATCCGATATGGGTTGCCTCTACTTCATCCACGAGTACCAGTTCTCCACCCTGCTTATCGTACAGCTTCACCGTGCCCCAGCCGTTGCCGCCGTTCCATAGGCGGTTGTGGTGCTTGCTGCCATCCGGCGCTTCGTAGTTTATGAGCAGCATATCCTTTTTGAGGCAGTGCACCTCCGTTTCCATGACGGCATGAATGTTCTCCTGCCGAACGTACCAGACCACTTCTTCCGCCTGTTCCTCAAAGGAGAATTCCGTCTTCACCAACAGGTGCAGATGGGAGAAGTTGAAATCATACTCCTTTCCTTCATAATAGAAGACCCCCAGCAGTCTCCGATCCAAGGGGACAAAGTAGATCTTCGGTCTGCCTCCGCCGATGTCGAATACACTATTCGTCAGTTGTTTTCCGGTCTTCTTACTGACCAGGCAGTTCGAGGACAGCCAGACCCATGGCGTTGTGAAATCTCGTCCCCAATATTTATCAGCATACCCGTAAGACTTCTCCGGCGTGTCAATGTATTTTCTGCCATTGAAGGTGAGTGTGCCGCTATAAGCACTTTTCATGCCTTCCGCATGCCAGTACATGGCGAATGCTTCCGCTTCTCGCAGCGGCTTGCTGGCACCATATCCCACATTGAAAGCGATCTGCTTATCGACCGTCAGATCCAATTGCAATTCACCGGCGTCGCACATCCACTCTGGATGCGCGGAAGCTTCCTCCGGGGTGATGCGGATGCTGCCTTTTAATGCGGTCTCACAAGCTAAACAGTCGGCAGCTTCGATCCGATAGGGTGCCTCCCTGTGGAGCTTCACGTCCTTCCAGGCAAAGAACCGGTGCAGCTGACAGGCATCTTCGCCCCAAGTGCCTACTTTGACCATGAGATAGGACGGTTTCTTCCCGGCATTTTTGTTCTCAGGCAGTTGCCCTAAAACTGGCTGTTCCTCTCCCAAGGCGGGATTGCACACAAAGAACTCGATGAAAAAGGGCTTATCCTCCCCGGTCTTGGCATCCTGCGCGGTGAACGAGTGCCACCACCAGTCATATCCCTGATGGGCAAGCGGACCGTGGAGCATAAAAGCGTTTCGAGTGATGTCATGATGATTGAACATGATAATTCTCCCTTTCATTCTGCCAGGCAAGATAGGAAGCCAGCCTCGATTGAACCGTTTCCTGTACCTGCTCGATAATCTGCCGTGCCTGGGACTCTCTCATGCCCGCCTTCTTTGCCACCTTCAGAATGTCAGCGATTCCGGGATTTCTGCCTTCGCCTGCTATCGTCGTCGCATGTTCTCCGCCGATCGAATTGGAATAGGTCAGGTCATACGCCGGAGCAAGTCGCCATGCGCCGCTGTCGCAGAGGTAGCTGAAGTTGTTGGAGTGGTCGTCCCGGTTATGAGCAAACACATTGAAGCACATCAGCGTGAACAGCTTCTTCATATCTTCCGCCTGCTTCGTCAACTGCCAGGTCAGCGACATAAGGGAAGAATAGTCCAGGGCGGGGACCCGATGGGACACTTCCAGCAGCGCGGATGCGGACGCCATGTGCAGCTTCTGTTCTGTACCATTCTTTGATTCTCTGTCGAACCGCTTGCTTCCGAAATAGCCCGCACAGTTGGCAGAGGGGAAGAGTTTCACTTCGGGCGTGTCGATTCCGCAGGCTTTGGCACACAGATTGTATTCGTATTCCATGAGCCCTATGTCCTTCGGATCGCCGGAGGAGGGGAACTTGACAAGCCATTCGCCGTCGTCCATTTTTAGGAGCACCTTCGGCCTTGCGCCGCCGGAAGAACCGCCCATGGCGAACAACAGGTCCAGATCCTGTGAATCCTCGGATTGGAGGATTTTTTTGCATTCTGCGGCGAGTCGGTCCAGATCCTGCACAGCCTCAACGCTTTGCCACTGATAGACCGGCCGGTATTCCAACCCGCCCATGCCGAAATCGCCGACAATGGAAAGTCTCTGGAGGGAATCGATCTGTTCCGGGTTTTCTCCTGCTTTTCGCAGCATACGATCCACCAGCAAACGGTTCCAGCCATCGGGAAGAGAATCAGCAAAGACGCCGAACAGCCCGTCAAACGGATCGGGCTTGGCAATCTTTACTCCGGCAGTCAGCGGAAGAGAGAACGGGCTTATGGAAAACCCGCTTTGCAGCCATTCGTGGGAATACTCAAACGCGGTCAAGTATCTCCGATATGGAGCCATCGTACCGACATGCCTGCCATCATACCAGACTTCCAGTTTATCTACGATTTCCACGGATGACCTCCTCTATGGATTCAGGGACATGTCCCGCAAAGAGACCGCTGATCTCCTGATCCTCTCCGATCGCAGACGTTATCTTGACCAGGGCGAGAAAGGAGATTTCGCCCTTGCTTTCAAATCGACGAATCGTGGAATAGGGGACACCGCTCTTCTCGGTGACCTCCTTCAGACTGATCTTTTTTGCCTTGCGGACAGCGCGGAAACGCTCCGCCACACCGAGCGCCATTTCATAAGGTGTTTCCAAAATCATATTGTCCACCTCCTGTTGCTTATATATTAGCATATCCAGGATATTTTGTCAAATAAACTTCAATATATTAGCAATTGCAGATATTCGACGGGAAGGCGGCTGATCGTTGAACCAAGATTCGAGAAGCGGAGAAAGCATTTCTGCTTTCCCCGCTTCTCTTTTGCCCTTACTGTGTCCTGGTTGACACACTTAGATGCTTGTCGTATTTGTTAAGAAGATCCTGTAGTATTATTTCATATAATTGTTCCCATACGGGTTTGGTGCCATTCGGATTATAATGACGATTTACCACATATTCCGTTTTACCGATGTTGATATGAAAAATTGGCGGATTTCTCAATCTGTCTAAAAAACCAGGAGGCAGGCTTTGGAGCTTGGCAAGTGTTAATGCCGCAGATTCCTTACTATTTTCGGGAATCTGTATTTCTTCACCTTCATACATAAATGTATTCAAGGCAGATAACCTCCAATCATTGCTTTCTTAGCGCATCGACGCTTCTATAGTCATGTTATTTGAGCTTTGCTTCCTCCAACGGCAGCCACTCGATTTGAGAGCCGTACTGTTCGATCTCCTCATCATAAACGTGCATGAAGTCTATGACCCTTCCATACTTTGCCGGGAACATCCCTTCACAGTACTTCGGGATGACAGAGTGCGGCACAATGCCCACGTAATCCGTGCCATCAAAGCGGGCGAGGATTTCCTCAGCGTCTTCCAAAACGACAGGATATCCCTCGTTGTGAAGCGCGACATAGAAACTGACGGCTTCCATGGGTCTGTGCTTACCGGCGACTCTGAAAAAGAACCCGCACGGATGCTGCTTTGCCTGGTCTTCGGTCAGCTCGCCAACGCGCACTTTCCAGGATAGCGTGTTCCGGTCGTGGCAGACAAACAGATCTACATGGGTACTATTCCCACCTGCGCACACCTCCCATGGATGCCCGCCGTGACGGTTTCCGTCAAAGTACCAGCTGTCCCAGGCGTCAGGATCATTGAAGTCGATCCCAGGACCGGCGTTCAATCCGTAGCCTCTGCCGGATAAACCTTCATCCCGTCCGTCCGCATGAGAGAAATACTGATCGACAAGCGGCAAATCCGTGTTCGTATATCCACATGCCTTATATCCAACCGCGCAGGCACGGAAGAAGGTGTTGGCCGTCATGCGGTCAAGGCGACCGATGGTTAGTTCGTCGTTGCATCTGCTGGAGAGCAGTTCCTTGAAAGCGGATATTGTGTTTTCTGAAAGCCCGTTTGTATCATGTTCCTTCCAGTCGGGATCATGCGCCCATAGGACAGAACGGTGAACGACACCGGTACGGAAGCGATACGGAAGAAGCGCATCCATCTCGGCGTTGTAGGCCCCATTTCTAAGCTTTTTCATAGCTTCCGCTGCGGCATCGGTCAGTAACGCACACAATTCCACAGCTGCGTCCTCAGCATAACCCGCTTTGGCATACGGTTCATCCATCATGGAGCTGATAATCGTATTATCGTTGCAGGCGATAGCACGAAAGCGCAGAGAGCCATCCTTTTTGAAACTTTCGACGATCACCAGCCGATACCAGCAGAGAGGATCGGGATAATCCTCGCACCAACGCTGCTCGTACTCTTCTCGATCTGCGACCGCTCCCCATTCCAGCATATCCTCATATGAATCGTAGTCCTCGATTGCTCCGCGTGGAATGGCAAGCCAGAGCTCTTTTGCCTCTTCGTTGGATGGAATCGGCGCAAGTGAAGAGAGGGTATCGAAAAGCGGCTCCATCGCCGCATTCAGGCGGGGCGTGGACGGAGAGGGATTCCTGTGCCCACGGTCAAACCAGCGAAGCAAACGATCTATTTTCGGTGCAGTGATCATGTGTCCTCCTGTGAATTGTGTTCAGAGCTGATGTCGGGCAGCGTAATGAAATCGTCCATAAGGAAACGGAACCTGTCAACCGCTTTGTCAATATGCCAATGTCCGCACAGCCAATGCTGATAGTTCAGCCGGTCTTCAATTGTATCGAGCCATTCCTCGGTGCTGCGATCCACCGTGCTTTGATCAACGCACGACAGGAACGCATCCACGGGGACGAACTTCTGTGGACAGGTGTGCGACAGCACAAGGTCGATGTTCCAATCCAAGGCGTTTAACTTGGACTCAACGCGCGCTTTGATTTCATCGTCCGGCTGTTCATCCGAGAACCATTTGAGCCAATGCGACAGCCGATAGTATTTGTCCACGGAATACGCCCCGCCGATGGCAATGGCTATGTGACCATCCAAATCATATACTTCACCGTCCTTGGCAAATAGGATGTTTGGGAACTCGTCTTCTACATACACGCTGCCGCCGCGCCATTCGGCTTCATGATAGAAGGAGAGCTTGCCGGGCCGTGCTTCATGGTTTCCGTGGATAGAAAAGATGGTCACGCCCAACCGTTTCAGAAACGATTTTGCCAGGAAATCACGTTTGTCGGTGTAATAGTTCCATCCGGCATCTCCGAGAATCACGATCGTGTCCTCGGGCGTCAAATGAAACCGTTCCGAGAATGCGATGAGTTTTTCCACCTCTCCGTGGGTGTCTCCGGTATAATAAATCATGCTGTTTTGTTTATCCTTTGTCGATTATTCCTTGTTCGGACATTCAATGATGATCTCGGGATGCGATATCAAGATGCAATTGCAATCCCACGCAGACAAGTATTTTTGGAAGAGATAATAGTTCCTCAGCTCTACGGCATCTACACCGTCCGCATCCAGTTTTTCAAAATCCAGATAACAGTGGTCTGGTGTGAAATATGCTGTGAGCTCCTCCATGGTCGGAGGATCAGAGAGTTTCACTTCTTTCATTTTCCATGGCCGTGCCTTTGGAAGCATCTCCAGCTGATCTGGGGAGATCAGTTCCAATACGTTGGCATTATCCGCCAAGGTAAAGCGAAACCATGGGAGTGAATCTGCCTCGAGATAGTGGTTATCCCTGCACCAATTCGCCCAGCCAAGCGGATCGTCTTCCCGACTTGCCCAAAACCCTGTGCCCGGTTCTGTCTTTGCCATCCAATCACAGTTTCGAACGGGAATGAATTGAGCCGGGTCAAAGACATCTGTACCGTAGTGAATGTAAACAACCTTTTCCTGAGAATCAGGTATGGATGATTTGTTTGAAAGCATCATAGTTCCTCGTTTCGTAACGACGACAATGTACCGCAAACTCAATACGCTTGAAGTAGTGCCTATATTCCGGCAGAGCAAGGTTGTACGCAGTAGCCACCGCCCAGGGATCGTTCTCAAAAGCTCCACAGCCGAACGCGCCGAGGATCAGGACATCCACGCCGTTTGCGGCAGCGATGTGCAGGATGTGTTTTGCCCTTCGTGTATGCAATGCCACAAGATCTTCGATAGACAGAGACACAGGACGCCCGCCTTCCGGGTTGTGGATGTTATAGGGGTCTTGCCGCAGATTCGGCGCGGCGCAGGAGATCACATCGACCGTGACCCACTGCTCCGGCTCCATCCGCTGCGGCACCGATTCATCCGTCTTGCAAATCACGATCCCGGGAGAGTAAATACAATCGTCCGTATGCAGAACGTTCTTTTCAGTACGGTTCCAGCTGTAATAGGCTCGCCAGAGGAACGATTGATTGAGGGTAGGGTAGAGGGTGGAGCACCGGCAAAGACTTTCCTCCTGAGCGTTGCTGCCGTGAGAAACCCCTCCGCCGGGATTGACCGCAGACGCAAAGTTCAAGACAGCAATCCAGTCTTCGAGATGCGCTGCCTGCCAGTTCATGGCGGCCTCAAAGGTTTTTGATTTCGTAACCTCGATAACAGCGGGAGTTTCGCGCTTTTCCGGAAGCGGAGGATAGTTGTTCGCCTTAAAGAACATGGTCCTTGCCTTACTGTGCTCGACCGCATCTGCCAGACAGGTATTCTCGGTATAGAACCGCTTGGTGTCCTGAAACACCTCGATCAGAGTCTGTTGCCTATCGTTCATTCGTTTGCCCTCCATCTGCTGTGTGCTCTTGCCGCCACTTTGCCTCGTTTTCGATAATGCTCGTCAGCGTCTGCGGCGTATAGTTCATCCAAGGCATCATGCAGCCGACGTTGATGAAGTTCCCACGCGCGTGACCGCGCTCCGTGCAGGCATCCTGTATTTCCTTCCGAAACCGACGCAAGAGGGTTTCTTCCCGCGTGTTATGGACATGCCCATACAGCATATAACAGTTTTCACTGTAATCTGCCACATGGAACGGAATCGGATAGTGGCATAGGATCACTCGCCGTCCTTCATCTGCAATGTCCATATATGAGCGCACATCCAGGAACAGCCGTCGGATCTCGGGGCTAAACTGCTTCGGATCATGGTTGCCGAGAACGAGAACCTTTTTTCCGGCAAGCGGAGACACCCAATAGACCCAATCCTTTTCGCTTTTCCAGATAAAGTCTCCGAGGATATAGACTGTATCATTACCGGTCACGACCTGATTCCAGTTCCGGATGATCGTATCGTGCATTTCGGAGAGACTAGAAAAAGGACGCTGATCGAAGCGGATCACGTTTTCATGCCCTATGTGCAGGTCTGCGATGTAATAGTTTGCCATATATGATGCCTCCGTCCGGCAAGGGATTATGATTGCCTGAGTTCAGGATACAGATTCTTCTTATCTGACGCAAATGTATGAAGCGGCAATCCCTTGCAGGACATGTGTTTTTTCACATATATTCTATCAAACCTGGCATGAACACGCAATGGGATTGAAGAGCTATTCCAATCCCATCCTTTGTCATTTTTTCCATCACGCTGCCGGAGGGTTATCGTCTTGTGTCGGCGGAAAATAAATAGAATCATCCAAATTGATTGTGAGAGCAAACGGAAACAGATCTGACTGTGTTGCATGAAACACATACCGTCCGGAAGACGGCCATTCAAATCGCTGCTTCAGCTGATTGATCAGCATCCCGCATGATCCGATCGTTGCGCGGCCATCCGCTTTCTTGTGAAAAACGATGGAATTTGCTTTGGCCTGTTCACAGGCTTTGATGATCATCTTTTTCTCATCAGGATTTACCAAAATGGTTGCATAGTCAGGATTCCCGAGCATCCTCATTGCTCTCCAGCTCAGGTGAATTTGGTTGTTCTGAAAGCTAATGGATGGCTTAGGGAGCACTGGCGGCAATTCCTGCCTAAAAACTTCAAAGCCCTGTTTTTCAATTATCAAATCTTCCATTGTTGCTAATCCTCCTCATTGGTTGTATTTTCAGAAACTGTCCGGATGACAGTTGCCTTCGATAAATCGTATCGGGCGAGATTCTGTTCAGCAAAGACCGTTCCGGGAACACGATACGAATAGTTTTCGTTCCATCCCAATCGTTCAGAGAGCAGGTGACAAAATTGTTGGCTGTGGATCGCCATATTTTGCCGTTTGGTGCCGGGGTTCAACACCCCCTTTGGAACACGAAACGATTGAAAGTCTTTCCTGTCGGCGGGAATCATAACAAGCTGCATCGTTTCCGTATTGAGCATGAACCGTATAAAACGCGGCTGTCTGATTTTTCGGATCGCGCTGACGAAAACGCGAATCACATTGGATCGCAGATAGAATGAAATATAAGATTGCTCAGACACTTTCTTTCACCATCTTTGATCCTTCCCATATTTCGGGATCGGTAAAATCGAACAAAAGCAGGACTGTACGATTGGAACGCACCAGCTTGCCGTTTGTCCGATACCGGAGTTTTTCGTCAAGTCCCCATTGACGAAATAAGCGTCTTGTGAACAGTGTGCATTCCAACCGATTGTTTTTCGGGGAGAGAGCATCCTTTGACCAGTTGACCGAGTCCGGTTCTTTTGAGGGCGATGGCTTGATGATAATCTTGCGATCCGTGGGATGCACAAAGAACTGAACGGCCTCGCAGTTGTTGAGCGCCGCGTATGAAGGGGCGTTGAACCCGACCGCGGATTTCCATAGGCTCATCACCGGATCTGCCTGCCTGCTGAAGTATTGACCGCGTATGAGCTGAAATCCTTCCATATTGATGTCTGCCATGACAAAATCATCCTGCATCATGATTGTACCTCCTTATATTTTATCTGTAATAATGTAACCGTCTGCAAGGTTGATTTTATAGGAATTCTCGTGCTGTTCCACCGGAATCCCGAAGCTGTCCCGCCAGTCATCTCGCAAATATCCCTTTGAACGGCTCTTACCGCCGGCGAGAAAGAACTCAAAGTCCGTAAGCTTGAAGAGAAACAGCACTTCACCATCGCAAACAGCAGGACGCCCGAGCATCTTGTACCGGTATTGTTTGTCCCATTGCATGAGATCGAACACCTTCGCGGCAAAGATCCGGCAGATCATGTCCCTGTTTCTTATATCTGTCTCGCCGCCGCCGAGCGCCCAGCGCAGCGAATCCGGCGCGTTCCGGTCGCAAGGGCGTATAATGAGACGCCTCTGCTCCGGGTGGATCAGCAGTTGGATATGCGTTATGCCCGGGAACTCACGAAGGCAAGCCATGTTGAACTTGATCCGATCCGGCCAGATCGTAATGGCAGGCTCCCGCTGATGGGCAAACAGCTCGCCTCTTGTGACCTGATACCCCGCAAGATCGACGACTTCTTTTTCGCCAAGATCTTCAAGCGGCTGGGATTGGGTAAACAGCTTCTCGTTTTCATCATTCATCGAAATTTACACCTACTCTCGTTTTAATCAGTTCCATGGTCTGCGACAGTTCACTTTCCGAAAGCAAATCAATCGCTGTGGAGTCCGCGACTGCATGGCTTTTTGCCTGTGCGTTCCAATCGGTACGCGGGTTCATGTAGTAGAACGCATTTTGAATGTTGTACTCATAGAACTCCGTTCCGAAGGAAGGTCCCTGCGGAAGAATGTCAAGCCGCTTCCGAATCGTTGTCCCTTCTTCCGGGTGCTGTTCGATTGTGGTAAACGGCGCGGCGTTGGTGATGTCAAACACAATGATCTGATCCTTGCCGCGACAAGCCCAGGTTCCGCGTATTCGATACTGGTAATCGGGGTTCCATCCCATGATCTGATACAGTGCGTCCGAAAAATACTGGCACGCGATGCTCTTAGGAATGAACGGGCGATCCGCGTCAATGCGCCAACGTATGCTGTACACATCCATGGCAAGGCATGGCCGGATAGCGATTTTTCGCTCTACAGGGTGGATCAGCAGCTGGATGTAATTCACATCATGGAACTTCCGCTGACACTCCACGTTGAAGCTGATGCGCTTATCGTTGATTGTGATCGCGGGGCATTCCGCACGGTGCATCATGAACTGTCCACGCACCACCTGATACCCATTCAGATCGAACCGGCTGAACTCCCGCCTTGCGATTTTCTGAACACGGTGCGGATTCCGTACCGTATTGGATGCTTCGTAATAGGTATGCGGGTCATTGTTCATCCAATGATGATTCACAGGGATATAGCCTCGGAAGATTCCCTCATCAATGACATGCATACGAGGGAATGCTTTCACCCCGTGTTTGCGGTTGGCAAGGAGCACCTGTGCTGCCTCGAACTTGGAGACAGGAACGATGGGATCGTGTACCTGCTCATATAGGTATTGGTCCTGGTCACCGTCGTTTCGCTTGTGCGTGTGCTCGAACATATCCGTGGTAACTGTTTTCCATGTCAGCACATTACCGCAATAGCGCTCGTTGCTCAGTATGTACCGCAGCCCGCCTGCACTCCAATCGGTTGTGCCGGTAGCGTTCGGTATCTCGGCAGTGGTCAGGATGTCGGCAATGCTCTCCAATGGATAGCCCGCAAGGAAGGCATCGTAGATAAAGCGAACGACAACGGCTTCTTCTTCGACAATCTGGAGCTTTGACCCTTTGACATAATGCTTGCCGGTGGAATCCCGTTCTCGCGTGTAACCATAGCACTCGGGAAGAAGGAGCTGACCGCGTTTGAACCGTTCGATCAAAGACCAGATCATGCTTTCGCGCTTCTTGGTGGACTCCTCCTGCGCGAAGGTGGCAAGCAGCGAGAGCTTCAGCTCCGAATCCTCGGACAACGTGAACAGGTTGTCCGTTTCAAAGAACACACCGATCGGCGGATTGTGTGCTTTGAGCTTTCGCACCAGGGAGATACAGTCCACAAGGTTACGAGCGAAACGGGAGACGCTCTTGGTGACGATCAGATTGTATTTCCCTTCCCAGCACGCTTCGAGCATCTCGTTAAACTGTTCTCTGTTCTTCAGGGAAGTGCCGCTGATCCCTCGATCTGCGTATACCTTTTGCAGATCCCAATTCGGGTGTTCGCTTGCAAGGTTGCGATAGTGTTCAACCTGAAGATCATACGAGGTCATCTGCATGTCGCTTTCCGTTGACACACGGCAATATGCGCAGGTGCGGTAAACATGATCCTTCGCGTAGATGTTCGCCTTTGCTTTGGCAGGGAAGAACTGAACGCCCGGCGTGGAATTGGTAGGTGATATTGGTTTGTTGTCTTCAATCATACTGAACCTCCTGAGGTTGCGTGAACTGTTCCAGTTTCCAGTACCATTTCGTTCCCTTTCGGAAGGACTTGACGCCGATCTTCCGTGCGGTCAAACGTATGGTATGCTCGGAGATACCTGTCTCCTGAATGTGCTCGATGATAGAGCTGCCGACCTGTTCACCATCCAGGAGCATGGCGCGCATCATGCGCTCCGCACGCTGCGCTTTGCTGCCATCGTCCATATCAGACATGGGAGCCGATTTATAGTTGCTCGTTCCCAGGAATTGAAAGCCGATCAAACGGTCGAACATAAAGCGAATCGCGCAGCCCTCGTATGCGAGGCTGCTTTTGACAGGGAACATATACCGAATACTGCTGTCCCCCGGATCGCGCTCGATCATTAGGACACTCCGAGCTGTTGCCGCGATGTCAATGCTCCCAAGTCCGCGATACAGATTCTTTCCGCTGGCTGCCTTTGTCATGTGTCCGATCAGCACGATCGCGCAGCGCGTCCGCTCTGCAACCCCTGCAAGGCGTTTCATAACGGCGCGCATCTTTGCGGCGTTCTGCATATCGCTGTCGGGAGGGATATATGCCTGTATCGGGTCAAAGATACATAGGCGGGCATTGGTGCGGACGATCGCTTCCTCTACACGATGGTCATCTATGGTGAGCTCGTCGTTTTCCTCAGATATGAAAGCAACCCGGTCACAATCAGCTCCAGCAGCGATTAGTCTTGGCTTTATGGTATCGGCGGGGCTATCCTCTGAGCATTGATAGATCACGTTTTGACATTCAGGGAATGCCTTTCCATCAGGCAGCTTGCCTTTCGTCGTGATCCTTGCCACCAGATGGAGCATAAAGGTGGACTTGCCGTCTCCGGGATCGCCCTGGAGCAAGGTGATCTTTCCATACGGGATATATGGATACCAAAGCCACTCAACGCTTCGCTGTGTAACCGTTGAGTAGTAGGCTATTTCGTTGCTGTCGAGTGCTTTGGTATCCATTCCGGCTTCCTTTACTTTTTGTTTTTATCCGCTATGATCGAGACAAGCTCTTTCATCAGCAGATACTCCTTTTCCGTCAGTCCGTTGGCGTTTATGGTGCGGTTTCGTCCAACCCCGAGCAGATAGTCCGTTGTAACATGGAAATACCTGGCTAATAAGATGATGGTTTCCAGATTCGGCTCCCGCTCGTTACGTTCATAGGTGCCGATTGCTTTGCGCGTTAGATGCAAAACAGCGGCAACTTGCTCCTGGGTTCTGTTTTTGCCTTCTCGCAATCGTTTGATGCGTTCTCCTAATGTTTCTGTCATGTGCAGATCCTTTCTATGCACCACGAAACAATCCCGATCAAACGGTGTGTTTATCATACCATCGATATGTCTACGATTGGGGGACATGAAGGCTACACTCTGTGGCATTTGGAAAAAAAATACGGGTTTCTCATGTTTTCAACAATCCATATGATTCGGGTTGGTTGACGATACAAAAACTGCCAAGTTGATTTTTTGCCAACTTGGACAGAAAATCCACCTCCTTTTTGGTCAATATTTGCCCGAATTACAGCATTGTTGATTTTTGAGACGATCAAATCCATGTTTTCAGTTTGCAGCTTTTCCAGCCCCAAAACTGCCAAGTTGGACGGCTTTCAAGTTGGCAAAAAACATATGGCAGGATCACTGTTTTGCCCGGAATTGCAACCAGTTTCACCGGTTTATGGAGCATACATGAACCATATCATTTTAGAAGTGGCGAATCTATAATTATTAGAGAAATCGGTGAAAGGAGGTGCTTTTTTGTGCTGGATTACAGTCCGTTTTGGAAAACGTGCAAAGAAAAAGGCATCTCCCAATATGATCTTATCAATATGGGTGTACAACGTTCCGTACTCCAAAGAATCCGTGAATGCAAGAACATGACACTATACACGATGGAGCAATTATGCACGCTCCTTGAATGTACGCCAAACGATATAGTGACTTTCACCAAGGATGAATAAAACCGCCGAGACCCGGCGGTTTTTGGTTGATTTCTTTTAGTGGTAGAACATGTAAAGCGTTCCTTTGCTCTGAATCATCAATTTGAAAATCTATTTTATTTCTTGATCAACCGAACTAAACTCATTGGTATTAAAGAAATCAATCAATGAGATTTCTAATCCGTCACATATCTTTTTGATTGTCACTATTCCTGGGTTTTGACTTGCACCATTCACAATATTTTTTATTGTGGATGGAGGCAATGCAGAAAGACGCGCTAATCGAGTAAGCGAAAGGCGCCGTTCGTCACATAGTTCGTAGATTCTATTAACAATAAACTCTCTGATTTGCATGAGAATAGCTCCTTATTTAGATAAGGAAAGCGTATCATGTTCTCATACATTCAATGGACTATATATAGACTTTATGGACTTTATATAGTAAAATAGACCATAAAAAGTCCACAAATGGGTGAAACAAGGTGCTTCTTGTGTTTAGAAAACAAACAAGGAGGCAATCATGACAGGGACTATTTATGGGTATGCGAGAGTATCATCAAAAGACCAGAATGAAGAGAGACAAATCTCAGCACTATTAGAGTTTGGAGTAAGAAGAGATCATGTGTATGTAGACAAGAGATCTGGGAAGGATTTTGAAAGACCATTCTATAAAAGAATGATTCGACAACTGAAACCAGGAGATACTGTAATAGTCAAGAGCATTGATCGTTTAGGAAGGAATTATCAAGAGATATTGAACCAATGGAGAATTATCACTAAAGAAAAATGCGCAGCAATCGTGGTTTTGGATATGCCGTTGCTAGACACAAGACAAGGCCGTGATCTCACAGGCACATTGATATCGGACATTGTTTTACAGCTCCTTTCTTATGTTGCAGAGATTGAAAGAAATTTTATAAAGCAGCGGCAAGCAGAAGGTATTGCTGCGGCCAAGAAAAGAGGCGTGAAGTTTGGCAAACCACCTAAAGAAAGGTCAACAACTTATTACGAATGCCTTGGACTATGGAAAGAAGGCAAAATAACTGCTAGAGAAGCAGCGAAAACAGTCGGCATTCATTATCGAACTTTCCTAAGATGGGCAAAAGAGTAATATATTACGAAAAAATCATGAATATAAAGTAGACTTTTTGTATCTTGCTATGTTATAATCTAATACAATGAATTAGTGGGAAAACAAGGTGGCTTTCCGATGCTTTGTGCTAAAAAATTGGACTGTATCTGATTGAACAAAAAGTCTGCTTTTTGTTCTCGAACGAAGCATTTCGTTTTGCTATAATTAGC
>CAZRLU010000021.1:0-19420 GCA_964600995.1 uncultured Oscillospiraceae bacterium
TCATGAATGATGGCATTTCTGATTATCATCTGTTCCGCATCCTTTCCGGCCGTTTTTGATCTGTACTGCCTCTTCTCTTGCTGATTTCTCCGTGTTCAAAGGATAACATGTCGTTCATTCTTCCGCAAGAAAAACATCTTTATGCAGTATCCCCGGAAAGCGATTGAGAAGGAAAGGATCCGGAACGTCGCCCGGATGTTTTTCTCCCGGATCGCCTTATCCGATCAGATAGAGGAACGGCGTGCAGCTCCATGCATGGCACCGGCTGTGAATCAGCCGATGCCCGTACGGGGACGCATCAGGTTTTTCGGGAACAAACACCTCCCAAAACGTATCTGCGCCCTGGTCAATCATTTTCCCCCAGTAGGCACGGATCATTTCCCTGGTTTCCTCAAGGTATCCGTACTTCCACATGGCTTCACAAAGGTAATGCTTCATATAGGGCGTTCCCACATCCACCTTCGGAGGATCCTCCATCAGGGACCGGATCAGGGCTTTCGCCTCCGGCTCCGGAAGTGCGTCTCCCAGCAGCATCCAAATCTGGGACGCCATGGAGATCTGGCCTCCGCTGACAAATCTTCCACGCTTCGGATCCCAATAAATTTTCCTGGCCTGCCTCCTGGCTTCATCCAGCCAACCGGCCAGCATAGCGGCATCTTCCGTCTCCCCAAGCCTGATTGCAACTTCATGCAGCGCGTCCAGCCCATAAAGATAGCTGCCGAGAGCTGCGGCATCCCTTTGAAGTTCATCCTTCCAGTCGATAAAAAATACCTCATTATCCTTCAGGCTGAACGTTCCGTCCGGCATCAGGCAGTCATGTGCCAGCACGGCCTGCTGCCGGCAGATCGGATACAGCTCCCTTCCGATCTCCAGTTCCCCGCCGCAGCGCAGCAGGTCGCGCAGGGTAACTCCGAACAGCAGGGCGTAATCCACCATGACTGTCTCGTCATCCGTCGGAGGAACCGTATCATAGACCGCCGCGGGAAGCCAGCCGGAGGGCAGCTGCGCCGCCGCAATCATATACAGACATCTCCTTACCAGATCGGCGTTCCGGAAGCTGTGATGATTGGCCAGCGCCTGAAGTCTCAGGTCGCCGATCCAAAGCCGCCGGTCCCGCTTCGGACCGTCCTCAAAAAAATCCTGCATACAGTCGCGCAGCGTCCGGAGAGAGACCTGGCAGATCAGCCCGTCCATCCCGTCAGACTTCGGCAGCCTGGCCTTTCCTGCAGAAGTGGTTGCATCGCAATGCACCTCCTCAACCCGTACGCCAAATCTCAGCGATGCCGCGATGATTTCCAGCCGCACATATCGGAAGGCATACCTTCTGGAAAGCGTCAGGACCGGCGGCAGCAGATCCAGGGTAATTGTCTCCGTCTGCAGCCATGCGGCGCTCAGCCACCCGGTATATTCCTGCTCCGGGCAGGCGATTTCGTCCGGCATTTCTCCAAAGATCAGACGCATACGTACCGGCGCGTCCTGGCGGGTCCCGGCCAGTGAAAATTTAAATGTAATATGCCCGACCAGATGCTCTCCGAAATCCCAGCAGACCGCGTCCCCTGTCTTCAGGGTTTCTCCTGTCAGGGCTCCTTCTTCCTTTTCCATTCGGTATCCGGCAAAGGTGTTTTCATCCTTTACCGGAAGCACGCGCCGAACAGGCCGGCACAGCCTGTGATTCAATACGGGCCTGAGCTCTTCCGCTTTCCGGGCAAACTCACCACGCGTCATTCGAAATCCTCCGTTCTCCAGGAATCAAACCAGCGGATGCATGGTCTGCCCTGTTCAAACAGAATGGGCAGCCATATATAGTCTGCAAGGGATGTATTGTTTGCGCTCAGATGATCCAGTCCTTCCAGATCCGCAAGCACCGCGTGGTTTCCGCTGAACTGGGCATCAAAGTATCCTGCAATATCCGGACGTTTCTCCGGAAGGTCGACAAGCCAGCGGTCTGCGAGGGCAATATACAGGTCCTTTTTCAGAGGATGTCTGAATACGGAGCAGATCTGGGAATCGAAAGACGTATGCCCCGGATCTCCAATATGTGGATCCCCCAGTTCCTGCCAGGGCCCGTGCATCAGGCCGGACGCCGCAATCTCCGATGGATTCGGAAAATAGCCTGTCGTTCCCGAAGTCAGCAGATAATGCGTCCCCTGCCGGTAAAAATACGCAGGTGCTTCGCGGGTATACGGCGGATGTCCCTTCGGGAAATGGGAGGAGTAATATCCATTCACATCCGTATAATCCTCGGTCAGATCCGCGATAACCATCTCTGTGTGCACCCGGTCAAAAACGATATATCCCTTTCCGTCCGCCGGATCCGCCATCAGGTCGAAATCCCCGGAGTTCATCCCGAGAGGATGCAGGGTGCGAACCATCCGAAAGGGTTTCTCAATGTCTTCGGAAACGGCCACTCCCATATACTGATCACGCCAGTCGCCGGGATTTTCCGCGTTTCCGGCAAACTTGACCCACATGACAAACTGCTTTGTTCCGGTGTTGTACAGAATGTGCGGGCGATCCATGATACGATGGGGATGCATGGGATTCATCGGGTCTTCGGAAACCTTCAGGATCGTTCCCTTGTCCTCCCAGTTGTACAGGTCCCTGGATGCGTACAGCCGAACTCCATGATGCCAGATCGGGCTGATTCCGTCCGTCAGGGTCTTGTCCTCCCCATACCAGTAGAAGGTACCTTCATGATACAGCAGGCTGCCGCCATGCGCCTGAATCCGCTTTCCTTCGGTATCCAGCCAGGGTTTTCCGGGATAAAATGCGTCGAGCATGCTTCATTCCTCCATCATCTTTTTATACTGGGTCGGCGATACGCCGAGCACCACCTTGAACACGCGGCTGAAATAATAGGGGTCCGTAAATCCCACCATCTCCGCAATGTCCTTGAATTTCCAGTCCCGCTGGGATTTCATCAGCTTCGCGGCCCGGCGGATGCGTTCCCCGTTGATATATTCGTTGAGGGAAATTCCATACCGTCTTCGAAACACAGCGCTCAGATAGGAATAGTTTATGCCATAGCGCGCCGCCAGTTCCTGAATCATCAGCCGTTCCTGCAGATGATCATGGATATATCCGCGAAGCTCCTCCAGGATATCTTCCACGCTTTTGCCTTCCTTTGAATCAAAAAGGGTCGTTTTCTGATTCAGCCATGCGACAAACGCTTCAGGCAGCTCAGCGTAGCTGTCGCAGGAAATAACCAGCATCGACGCGCTGTCCGCAATATCCCGGTCCTGCATGGCGGGCACACGCCGCAGCATTCTTCTGACTACAGCCTGCAGCTGCAGCTGGGTATAGCGCTTCCCTTCGCACACCGCAAAGATCTCTCCTGCAATCCGTGCAAGCTCTTCCTGTCTCGGTTTCTGCATGGCATCCCTGAGCGTGGTCATTTTATCCTCCAGCTCCGCCGGATCCGGCAGTTCTTCCGGTAAAACCTGCCCGAAAAGGATCAGCGAGTTTGCCGCAAACCGGATGCTCCGTGCAATCGTTTCCTCTGTTTTTTCATTCAGCCGCGAAAACTCCCGAATGCTTTCGAAGGAATCCGAAGACACCATGGTGACATACGACAAGCCGTCTGTCAAATCGCACAACCTTTCATAATACGCCTTGATCGTCTCTGCCGGGTTCTCTGCTGCCTTCAGGCGCAGAATTACCTTCATTTCATTTGGAAAGCGTCCCGGGAAGCCCCAGGATTCACCCCCGAGCGTCGGGATCGGATGCGGGTTCTCAGTCCGCGCCGCATCCTTATGGGATGCTTCCGTCATACGGCTGCTGATCAGCGGCCCGAAGCACAGATGTATCAGAAGAAATCGGCTTCCGTTTCTCAGTCTTTCCCATCTGGCGCACTCTTTCTCTCCAGGATCCGCGCTCATCGCTTTCTGAAGCTGTTCTCTTATTTCCGCATGAGCCCGCCGTTCCACTTCGGCCTGCACCCTGTCAAGCACCCGCCGAAGCTGATCCGCTTTCCATGGTTTTACAAGATAATCCGTCACGCCCTGGGCAATGGCGCGCTGTGCATAGTCAAAATCCGTATAACCGCTGACGATAACAGCCAATGTGTGGATACCGCGGCTTCTCATGGTTTCCACAAGCTCCAGACCGTCCATCACCGGCATCCGGATGTCGGTAAAGATCACATCAGGTTGAAGACGTTCCACCAGATCCAGTCCCGTCTTGCCGTCCGCTGCGGTGCCGACGATTCTGTACTCCGGGTTGCATCTCTCGATGGCCGTCTGCATCGTGCGCAGGATCAGGGGTTCGTCGTCCAGCAACAGTGTTCTGATCAAGTTTTCACCCTCCTTTCCGCCCCGGCAATGATGCTGATCTTCGCTCCGCCAAGGTTTTCGTCCCGACCCACCTTCACGGCAACATGCCCCGGATACATGGAGCAAAGCCGGATATACACATTTGCGATCGCCAGTCCGTCCATGGACAGCTTCTCGTATCCGGTATGGCTTGCGAAAACCTCATCAATTTCATCAAATCTGCGGAGCAGCTTTTTCCTGGTTTCTTCCTCAAAGCCGGTACCGTTGTCGCTCACCTCGATCTTCCATCCGTGCGCATCCGCCCTGCAGTACAGCCGCATTCTGAAGGGCGGAGCGATGGAGAGGAAACCGTGGGCAAAGCAGTTTTCAATCAGAGGCTGCAGCACCAGTCTGGGAATTCTTACGCTTTCCAGGTCTCCTTCCGTGATGATCTCAAAGATCAGATGCTCCTCATACCGGTATTTCATAAAGGCCAGATAGATTCCGGCATTCTCCACTTCCCCGGCGAGCGTCACCAGATGAGGCTGTTCCGCGTCCGTATAGCGATACAGTTCTCCCAGCTGATAGCACATTTCCTCCACCCGGTCGGCGTTTCCTTCCTGTCCCGCGGCGCTGATGGCCATCAGGGAATTATAAAGAAAATGTGGATTAATGTGTGCCTGAAGCACAGACAGCTTCAGTCTCAGTTCGCTTTCAGAGGCCGAAACCAGCTGCTGCGCGGCATCCCGCAGCTGCTCGCTGCGTTCAAGAAAAGCGTCTCTCAGGGTATTGACCTCTTCAATGGAGGTATCCAGCTCCCTCAGCGCATCGGCGTGCTCCAGCGTCACTCCCTGCACCGCTTCCGTAAGCTGCCTGATCGGCTGCGTAAAGGAGCGGGCCATCATCGCAAAGGCAGCGATCCCCAGCAGCATCAGAAGGAGACCCATCCCTGCCGGCAGCAGCATCGAGCGTAGCACTGCAGCCTGATATACGGATTTTTCCTGAAAGAACAGAACTTTCCACCCGTGCTTCTCCATGTGCGAAAGGGCTCCGATGGATGGCACATTCCGGGCGTCCGTAAAAGAAACCGGAACGTCTTTCTCCGCCACCTCCAGCCGGACACCCTGCATTTCAGGCGGATAAAGGATTCGGTTCTCCTCATCCAGCACACAGCTGCTCATACTCCGGTCCTCCACGCTGAGCGCTTCCTCCACGGAGTCCAGGGTCACCTGTACCTCAATGGTTCCCAGCCTTTCAAAGGAGGAGGAGGTGTCGCAGAAGGCCCGTACCAGGGAGATCACCGGCCGCCTGGTAATCTGACCCCAGTCGTCCATATGGGGCGGTATCAGGTAGCAACCCCGGTCCGGCACCTTCCACTGGTCCATCGCGGAAATCTGATCGATCCTGTCCTGTGACGGGGCATTCAGCAGGCTCACATAATCGCGGCTCCGGAACACATTAATGGCCTGTACCACCCGGGTGGGAGAATTGAACAGCCAGAGAATCCCCTGCGCCACTCTCCGGGCATCGGGGCTGCGGTCAAAATAGTTGGTCCGCCCGGTTTCCCGCGAAGCACTTCTCATCAGCTTTTGCAGTTCGGAGGAGGCCAGCACCTGGCAGGCAATGATGTCCATCTGCCCTGTCAGCCGGTCCATCTGCGCAGCCAGCGACGCAGCGGTCTGGATGTAATAGCTTTCGCGGGCGGAAATCGCTTCCCGATACGCAAACAGGGAATACGCTCCTGCGCAGACCAGCACAAACAGCAATCCCGCCGTCATCAGCAGCCGGAACAGGCGTCTGCGGATACTGTACCCTCGCTTCTTGCTCACCCTGAATCATCCTTTCACAGCTCCTGCCGTCATTCCTTCCATGATAAAGGTTTGAGCAAACAAATACAACAGCAGCAGTGGCATAATGGTGATGATGATATCAGCAAAGATCAGATTCCAGGAGGACGCATGGGCGCCGTAAAAATTATACACCGTCATCGGAAGCGCCCACTTGTCGCTGCTGGCAAAGAACAGGGGAACCTGAACGTCGTTCCAGCATCCGACAAAGTTCAGCACCACAAGCGTCGCCGTGATCGGCTTCAGCAGGGGAAAAACCACCCGCCAGTAGAGGAACATGGGGGAGCATCCGTCTATGATGCCGGCCTCATCCAGATCCCGTGGAACAGTCTTCACAAACCCAACGTACATGAAGATGGACATGGGCAGTCCGTAGGTCGCGGAAATCAGGATCAGCCCGGGATAGGTATTCAGCAGCCGGAAGACATTCAGTACCAGATAGGTGGGAATGAACGCCACAGGCATCACCAGGCCCGCCAGAAACACATAGTAGAATGATCGGACCAGTTTCGAGGAGGATCTGGCAATAACAAAGGCAGCCAGTGATCCCAGCAGCACGATCAGAAAGACGGACCCGCAGGAAATGACAACCCCGTTCAGAAAAGCCCGGGGAATGCTGGCGGAGCGAAATACCTCCGAATAGTTTTCAAAGCGCCAGTTTTCCGGGAATCCAACTCCAAAACGGTTCGCCAGCTTCTTTTCCTTCAGGGAGTTCACCAGCACCATCCAGGTGGGCGCCAGATAAACAGCGGCCAGCATCAGCTTGAAGATGATCCCTGCCGCCTTGAATCCTTTTCTTCTCATAGCTGAATCTCCTGCCTCCTCATCAGCACAAGGAATCCCATCGTCATCGTCACGATCAGAAGAGTAGTAAAGAGTCCAACCGCGGCGGAATACCCCAGAAAACCGTTTCCGAAGCTTTTATACAGAAAGGTCCCCAGAACCTGTGTGGCATCTGCCGGGCCCCCGTTCGTGGTGCCGTAGACCTGCGCAAACACCTTCATTCCGGAGATGATGCTGTTGATAAAGGTCACCGTGAAGGACTGGGCGATCAGCGGCACCGTAATCCGCATCGTACGCTGCCAATAGGTGGCTCCGTCCATCTCGGCAGCCTCATAATACTCCCGGGGAATATTTTTCAGGCCCGCAATGAAAATCAGCATGTTGAACCCGGTCCACTGCCAGATTTCCATCGCGCAGATCGACCACATGGATATCCTTGCGTCAAAAAGCCAGTCCTGCCGGAGCATCCCCAGTCCGATCATTTCCAGAAAACTGTTCAGCAGACCCCGGCCCGGGTTGTAGATGGATACAAAGACAATCGCCACCACAATGGAGCTGATCGTGATCGGCAGAAAGATGACAGAACGCAGAGCGCGGTTGAGTTTTCCCTCCCGCTGCACAAGCAACGCCAACAGGAATCCCAGCAGCGTTTTGCCGACCACGGTAACCACCGCGAAATGGAATGTATTCCGGATGCAGATCCAGAAATTCGGTTCCGTAAAAAGCCTCCGGAAGTTCATCAGCCCATTGAAGCGCATGTCGTCAAAGTAGAACAGGCTCCAGTCCGTGAAGGCAAGAACAAAGCTCGCCGCGTTCGGAACAATGAAGAAAACCGAAAACAGGATCAGCGCGGGCGCCACAAACCACGGGGTATAAAACTTTGCCAGGCCTGATTTATTCTGCATGCTCAGTCCCCCAGTTCTTCTGTGAAAGAGGGGGAAGCGGATCATCGCTTCCCCCTCAGAATTCAGTCCTTTCGGATCAGAACCCCTCGACACGACGGGCCTGCGCGTCCGCCGCATACGCGTTGTACCAGGATTCCATGGCTTCCCGTACGGTTTTTCCGGCAAAGAGTCCCTGGATCTGCTCATTGAAGGCGCCATAGAAAGCCTCCAGCGGCGTTTCACCGTCATAGGTGCTGTTGTTGAAATCCCCAAGGGACGGCCAGGTTTCCGCATAGCCCTTCATCTCGCGGTTGAAGGGGCTCATGTTCAGCTCAAAGCCCAGGTTGTTGTAGGGAACCGCTCCGGGGGAAAGCTGATAATAGAGCGTCAGCGCTTCCTCGGAAAGCATAGTATTGATGAATTCCTTGGCCGTTTCCGCCTTCGGGCTGGCCTTCACTGCGGACAGATAATTGATCGCCGTTCCGAACAGCACGTAGCCGTCCGCCTCGTCATCCCATAGCGGCACATACATCATGCCAATCTCATCCACTTTTTCCGGATAGCTCTCCACCAGGGTGCCGTAGGCGCTGTCCAGCTGTGCGTAGAAGGCGCACTCTCCCTCCGCCAGGGCCTCAAAGGCCATATCATTGGTTGCGGACATATAATCCTCGTTGATATAGCCCCGCTCCTTCAGGGAAAGCGCGTTCTCCCACAGTTTCACCAGCTTTTCGGATTCCCAGGGCTTCACGGTATTGGTCACAATTCCCTGAATCAGCTCAGGGTCATTGGCGAATACGCTTGTCATGGTCGTCAGCAGCAGAATCTGCGCCGTCCATACTTCCTTGTTGGAAACGTATACCGGGACAAATCCGGCCGCCTTGATCTGATCGCAGGCAGCCATCAATTCTGCGTAATTGCGGATCGGCAGTTTCACGCCGCTTGCCTCCAGCACCTTCTTGTTGTAAAGGAAACCCATGTTGCTCTCGCCTCCCAGCGGCGCTTTCAGGACATTTCCTTCAGGATCAAGGCAGAGAGGCTTGGTGGTGGTGGTAATGTGATCAATCCACTCCCCGCTCAGAGGAGCCAGATCCGAAGCGGAAACGTCCGTCAGACCGAAGTTGTGAACGATGATGTCCCCCGCGTTGCCGGTAGCCAGCTTGGTATTGACCACATTCAGGAACTGATCATCCGGATACACGTCAAAGGCCAGTTCCACCCCCATGATCTCAGCGGCTTTGCCCAGCGCAACCTTGATCGTGTCCGGGCCAAAGTCGCCTGAGCTCATCATGACAGTCAGTGTGGTTTTGCCTTCCGCGCAGGCGTAAACGCTCAGGCTGACAGTCAGGAGCAGACACATCAGAATTGAGAGCATTTTCTTCATGGATATTCCCTCCTCATTTTGCCACCCTCTTGAGTGGTTCCTTGGGGATATGATATCCGCTTCCGGTTGTAAATTGAATGGATAAATTTTGTTTGTCAGATGGATGAATTTCACACTTTTGGCCGAGTGTATCCCCTTGGCTTTCCTATGGCTGATCGCAAGGACTCCGCCCGGCTCAGGGTCACTCTGTCAGCTCGTAGAAATTGAACAGGTGGGCGTCGGTGGAATCCATCCGGTATGTGGCGATCACCCCGCTGTAGTACTCCAGCGCCTGCAGATTCTCCGCCCCCATGGACAGCACGCCCCAGCCTCCCTCCAGGGGAACCAGGCGCCAAAGGGACAGGTTGTCCTTGGACGCTTCCCGGGTCAGCCGGAGGCCGCCCTGGGCTCCGCAGGTGAGATAGCGGCCCTTCTGGTCCGTCAGCAGAACCGTGTCCTCGTCTTCCCGGTGAACGGTGAAAATCAGGGCGTCCTCCGGCAGTTTCTCCACGAGATCGTTTCCATCAGCCCGGACGCCTGCCGGGGCAAACCCGTTCCCGGCCCGCTCCTCCGTCATCACGCAGCCCTGGGCCTCATGATAGAGCACGTACCGGCGGCCGTCCTGGGGTGTTTCCGCCCAGGTCGCCGCGGCAGTCTCTCCGGGATGCTTCCCGTCTTCCGGGCTCCCGCTCCAGGCGAAGGACCAGTTCCAGGTGAAGGTCTCGGGCGTCACGCTTCCGTGGCTTTCACTCTCCAGGGTGATATATTCCCCGAGGATGCTTTGGATCGCGCCGCCCGCCTCATCCTCTCCCTGGGACCACAGGGCTTCCTCTGCCGAAAAGGAGCGCAGGCCGCAGAATTCGTTCCCCAGGATATAGTTGTTCACCCCCACCAGATAGAGCGCATCCGGGTCATAGGGGCGTCCGTTGGCAAAGTCCCTGATCGCAACCCGATCCCCCTCCGGACGGGACAGGTCATAGGTAAAATTGATGCCGCCGAAGATCAGGTGGGTAAAGTAATCGTTGGCGATCAGATAATGGACCTTTCCGTTCAGCACCCGGGCTCTCAGGCGGGTAGCGGCGTTTTCCTCCATGACCGCCTTCAGATCCCGGCCGTACATGGGAATCACCAGGAAGCTGTTGGAAAACCGGTACAGCCGGTAAAGCTCCCGGATGCTCACCGGGCCGCCTTCGGCCACATAGCCGTCCGTCACATCCGTGCTGATGGCCGCGTCCACCTCCAGGTGGTCCAGCCCCGTGGCCTCCTTCAGGGCTTCCAGGCCGGCGGCGCCGTATTTCTCCTCCATGCGCCGGGTGCCCACGCTCATCAGGGCGGCATTGACCAGGTCCATGGTATCCGTCTGCTCCTTGCAGAAGTTCGCCGACGCATCCCAGGCCCCGGAGAGATAGCCGATGGGCTCGTCCAGCTTCCGGTTCGCCAGATCGGCGTAGGGCCGGATCATCGTCTCCAGCTCCCGGTCCGGTTCGTAACGGGAGAGATCCAGGTTTTCCGAGCTCACCACCTGGCAGACCAGCTTCCCCTCCGGATCCTCCTTCAGCAGGAACACCGTCTTGGTCATGCTCTGGCTGCCGCCGTTGACAAGCAGGACCTCCCGGCCGGCTCCGTCAGTTTCATATGTGTTCGAATAGGCGGCGGAATGGTCATGGCCCAGGATCAGCAGATCCAGGCTGTCGGTTCCCCGCAGGATCCGCAGGCCCTGGTTGTCCGTGTTGACGCCGAAGGCCAGGGGGCCGCCCGCGCTTCCGAGCCCGCCGTGATAGGTCACAAGGATCATCTCGCAGCCTTCCGCTTTCATCTCCGCGATATACCGGGAAGCCTCCGCCCCCAGGTCATAGTCCGGATGATCCGGATGGGTGAAAACCAGCCCCGGATAGTGGGCCGGAAGATCCCAGCGGCTGATATCGCTGTTCTCCAGCCCCAGCAGGCCGATCCGGTGGACATTTCCCCCCACGGTGACCTCCCGGATCAGATAGGTGTCCAGGGCGTTTTCCCCGGCGGCGTGCACCCCGTCGCTGCCGTCATAATATACATTGGCTCCCAGCACCGCCACGCCGCTGTCCCGCAGCCAGGCATAGATCCCGCTCATGGTTTCCCAGGGGTAGTTGAATTCATGGTTTCCCAGGTTCAGCGCGTCATAGCCGATCTCCCGCAGGCACAGCGCCATGGCCTCCGCCTCTCCCTCCGGCTTCTCCGTCTCCCGCAGATGCATCTCGGAAACCGGCGTCCCCTGAAAAAGGTCCCCGTTGTCAATCAGCAGCACATTCTCCTGGCCGTAGTCCTGCCGGAACTCCTCCGCCGCGGTGGAGACCCGCAGCATATTCTGCGTCACCGGGGCTTTGGTCAGCAGATTCTCCTCCCAGCATTTTCCGTGCATATCCGTCGTGGTGAGCACGACAAACTCCGTGCTTTCCGCCCCGGCCGGCAGGGCCGCCCCGGCCCACAGCAGCAGGCAGGCCGCGCAGACGACCCAAAGCATCCTTCTTCCCGATTTCATACAGCCAGGCCTCCCTTTCTCATTTTCCGGTTTTTTCCAGCAGCATCGCCTTCAGCCGCTCATAGCGCAGACGCTTTTCCTCCTTGGCGAAGTGAACGCTTCGGTCCTGCTCCGGGCAGGCGCTGTAGTTCAGCTCCCGGCCTCCGAACTGCTCGCTGGTCAGATCAAACACGCAGCCGCCCGCTTCGTTGAAGCAGTGGACGCCGCCCTCCGCCAGCGGGATCCCGAAGACCTTCCCGCCAAAGATGTCCTGCATCAGGAAGGCCGTGACGGAGCACTGCCCGAGGGTTCTGTTCTCCGGCGTCCAGTCCTGCCGCATCCTCGGCGCGCAGGTCTCCGCGCACCAGATTTCGCTCAGCAGATCATAATAGTCCCGGGGCGTCCGGCCCTGCGGGTCCCGGACCTCCGCCGTTTCCCAGCCATAAAAACGGTATGTTTTCATTTTTCTCTCCCGAAAGCCTCTCCGGCCTTTTGATTTCAAAAAAACCGTCTCTCTGCTCGGGGAGACGGCTCTGCGGGTTATACGGGTACGGGGCGCGCCTTTCCGGCGCGGCGCTTCGGATTTATGCGAGCCGGAGCTCGTCCAGGGTATAGCGGATCACTTCATCCACGGAGTCCTCATCCTCCGGCTCGGAGGACTGGGCCAGCCAGGGATGGAAGTCTTCCCACAGCTGCAGTTGCGTTTCCTGTGCGTCCTGATTCATGATCCGGTCACCCCTTCAATTTTTTCCTGAACCGCAACAGATTGTATTCCAAGGCAGGCAGAAACGCAATATCCATTCTGGGATTTTTTCTGGCTTTTTTCTGTCTCTCCGGAAAGCGGGATACAACATCCAAAATGCGGTGGAAATACAAAGAGAAATATGCTATAATTCCTTCAGATTTGCGCCGGCCTCCCGCCGGCCGGAAAGAGGGAAAAACAGATGAAAACCAGACGACTCACCAAAAAGGAAATGTGGATCTTTGCCATCGGCCAGCTGGGCTGGTCCATTCTCGGGGGCATCATCAACACCTGGCTTGTCACCTTCTACCTGCCGACCCAGAGCTCCGTGGAGGCGGGCGCGAAGTTTTACATTCCCACCGGCCTGGTGGTTTTCGGCGTGCTGACCGTTCTGGGGCTGATCACCTTCGTCTGCAGAATCTTTGACGCGGTGACGGATCCCTGGATCGCCTCCCTTTCGGACCGGAGCCGGAACCCGAAGGGCCGCCGCATTCCCTTCATGCAGAAGGCCGCCGTTCCCTTCGCGGTGATCACCGTCCTGGTGTTCTTCGCGCCGGTGGAAGCCGTCAGCGCCGTCAACATCGTCTGGGTGCTGGTCTTCCTGATTCTCTTCTATCTCTTCATGACCATGTACTGCACGCCCTACAACGCCCTGATCTCCGAGTTCGGAAAGACCCAGGAAGACCGGATGTTCATCTCCACCGCCATCTCCCTGACCTTCTTCTTCGGAACCCTGATCGCCTATCTGCCCTTCGTCCTGGCCGGGCCCCTGCAGGCTTCCCTGGGCTATGCCTGGAGCTACCGGGTCTGGTTCATCGTGCTGTCCGTCTTCGCCCTGATCTGCCTGCTGATTCCCTGCTTCCGGCTGAAGGAAAAGGATTTCGTGGACGCCCAGCCCAGCGAAAGCAATGCCGTCAAGAGCCTGGTCAACACCTTCCGCAACCGGAATTTCCGCCGCTTCGCCGCCTCCGACATCGCCTACTGGATCGGCCTGACCCTGTTCCAGACGGGGCTGCCCTTCTTCGTCAAGGTCTCCATGCAGCTGGATGAATTCTACACCACCGTCTTCCTGGGCGGCATGACCATCCTCTCCGCCTGCTTCTATCCCTTCGTTTCCCGCATGGTGCAGAAGCACGGGAAGAAGAAGCTGGTGATCTGCGGCTTCCTGGGTCTGGCCCTGGCCTATGTGATCACCGCGCTGATCGGCGTCGTTCCGGGCTTCACGGGCATCATCCCGGGCGTCCTCATCGTGCTGATCTCCGCCTTCCCCATGGCCCTGCTGGGCATCATTCCCCAGGCCATCGTGGCCGACGTGGCCGAGCAGGACGCTCTGCTGACCGGAGAGAAGCGGGAGGGCATGTTCTTCGCCGCCCGCACCTTCGCCATGAAGTTCGGCCAGTCCGTCGCCATGCTGGTCTTCACCTCCCTGGCCGTGCTGGGAACCACTCAGGATCTGACCAGCAACGACCTGACCGCCTCCCCCGTGGGCCTGCGGATCGTCGCCGTGGTCGCCGTGATCTTCTGCGTCCTGGGCGCCGTGATCCTGGCTGCCTACGACGAAAAGTCGGTCATGAAAACCATCTCCTCCGGGTCTGATAAGGCCTGAAGGTTCTCCCGCTGAAGGCAGAAAAATTCCGCCGCCGAAGCACTTCGGCGGCGGTTTTCGTTGTTACCGGATGTAGCTGTCCCTTTGGCTCATGCTGTTCACCAGCCGCCAGGAGGCCAGGAACAGGATCACGATGAAGCCCAGGAAGATCCATCCGCTGTCCTCCTCCATGCTGGCGATGTAGTCGTAGGCGCCGTGCAGCGCCACCGGCAGGATCACCGCCAGCTTCCGGCACAGGGAGGCCTTTTCCTGCTCTCCCCGGCTCTGGAATTTCCGCGCCGCCCCATAGAAGACGCCCATGAACACCCCGAAACAGGTGTGGCCGGGAATAGCCGTCACCGCCCGGACCAGGGCCGTGGAGAACCCGTAATGCAGCACGTAGCTGATGTTCTCCCACAGGGCAAAGCCCAGGGACACGAACACCGCATACACCACCCCGTCAAACTGGCAGTTGAACTCCGGGCTGTTCCAGGTTCTCCGCTTCAGCATGAAATACTTGGCGCCCTCCTCCGAGCAGGCCACTACGCCGAAGTACAGCAGGATCTGATACAGCCCCGGATCCTCCACCGTGGCCTCCAGCAGCGCCTCCAGCACCCGCTCCGCCACTAGGGCGATCAGGGCGGACATCACTCCCGCCAGCGCCAGGCTCCGCAGCAGCGCGCCGCTCTCCTTCTCCAGCCGGTCGGACCGGTACACCTTCCCCATCAGGAAAAGGGCGGGAATCACCGCCGCCGCGATCAGGATGACCCTGTAGCTCATCAGGCCCGGCACAAGATAGTAAAACATGCTCTCGCTCCCTCCGATTCTTCTCCGGCCCTGAGCATACCACGGATCCGGCCCCGCCGCAACCGGAAAAGGAAGCTCCGGCCTGCTTCGCGGTAGCAAGAAAAGCAGGGAGGGTTTTCCCCTCCCTGCCGCAATTTTGGGATGAAGGCTCGTTCCCGGATCGCTTCAGCTCTTTTTTCTCCGTCCGGAATAGCTGACCACCGCCCGCTGGATCACGATAAACAGCAGCAGCAGGGCGCCGGTGGCGATCTTGCCCCACCAGGAGCTCAGGGTTCCGTTGAAGTTGATGATCGCCGGGATAACGGATTTCAGCAGTACGCCGAACATGGTCCCGATCATGTAGCCCACGCCGCCCGTCAGCAGCGTGCCGCCGATGACGGCGCTGGAGATGACCTCCAGCTCGCCGCCCAGCAGGCTCATGTTCCATCCGGACTTGACCACCAGCACGTAGGCGATGCCCGCCAGGACGGAGCAGAAGCCGTTGATGGCATAGACTGCGATCTTGGTTTTCCCCACGGGCAGGCCCATCAGCTTCGCGCTGGTCTCGTTGCCGCCGATGGCATAGATGTTCCGGCCGAAGCGGGTGTGCTGCATCACAATGATCCCCAGCACCACCATCACCAGGAAGATGATCACCGTGAGGTTGATGTTCGTGATGGGTTTGATCTTCACCCATTCCCCGTCCTTCAGGTGATACAGGGTGATCTTGAAGCCCGCCAGGTCGTTGATCAGCGGATGGTTCATGCTGATGGACTCCCTGGAAATCAGACTGCAGATGCCCCGGGCCAGGAAGTTCCCCGTCAGGGTCATGATGAAGGGCGGCACGTTCAGGTAATGGATGCCCGCGCCCATCAGCGCCCCCATGCCCACGCCGATCAGCAGGGATACCGGAATGGTGAGGAGCGGGGAAATCCCCATCTTCTCATAGCCGAAGGCGATGATCATGCCCGTCAGGCTGGCCACGGAGGCCACCGACAGGTCGATGCCGCCGGTGATCAGCACCATGGTCATGCCCACGGCGGAAATGCCGTAGTAGGCGTTGTCCGTGAAGAAGTTCACGAAGGTCCGCAGGGAGGTGAAGCCGATGGCGCCGTAGCGGATGGCGCCGTAGGTATAGATGATCAGGAAAATGACCACCGTGGCGTAGACCATGACGTACTTCGGATTCATCAGCCGGGTGATCAGGGTCTGCCTGCCTTCTCTTCTCTCGCTCACTTCATCGCACCTCCCCTGGCCAGGGCCCGCATTTCAGCCCGCTTCGCCATCCAGATCCGCACCGGCTCGCTCTGCAGCACGATGACCACTGCGATGATCAGAGCCTTGAAGGCCATCGTGGCTTCCGCGGAGATGCCAAAGTAGTACACGAAGGTGACGATGGTGCGGATGATGATGGACCCGATGATGGTTCCCGTCATGGAGAACTTTCCACCGGTCATGCTGGTTCCGCCGATGACCACCGCGAGAATCGCGTCCGTCTCATAGTTCAGCCCGGCGTTGTTGGAGTCGTTGGACATGATCCGGCTGGAATAGATCAGCCCGGAGATGCCGCTGAGCAGCCCCGTCAGGGCGAATACGATCAGGATGACCATCTTGGCGTTGATGCCGCTGAGCCGGGAGGCGCTGGCGTTGATGCCCACCGCCTCCACAAAGGTGCCGAAGGCGGTCTTCCTTACGAAGAGCATCATCAGCACCACCACCACGATGGTGATGATGATGGGCGTCGGCAGGTACAGCATGCTGCCCTGGCCGATCCACCGGAAGGGGGAGAACAGCGTGGTGTACTGCTTGCCGTTGGTGGTGATCTGGGCGATGCCCCGGCCCGAGATCATCAGGATCAGGGTGGCGATGATGGCCTGCAGCTTCAGCTGGCCCACCAGGATGCCGTTGAAAGCGCCCATCAGCAGGCACACCAGCAGCGGCACCAGGATCACCAGCGCGTAGGGCATCACGGAATAGTCCCCGGGCGTGGGATACTGGGTCACGTCCCACCGCAGCATCTTCAGCGCCAGAGCGCCGGAGACCGCCACCAGGGCGCCCACCGACAGGTCCGTTCCGCCCAGGGCGATCACCATGGTCATGCCCATGCCGATGATGGTGATCTCCGCAGACCGGCTGAGGATGTCAATCAGGTTGCCGTAGAGCATCCGGGTGGAGGGCTGATAGCTGATGGAGAAGAAGTCCGGCCTGGAGATCAGGCAGACGATCAGGATCAGGATCTCCGCGATCACCGCCCAGGTGATCTTGCTGCGCATGATGGACGCGAAGTCCAGCCGCTTGTGGCTCAGCACCAGCACCAGCGCCGCGAGGCACAGCAGCGCTCCCGCGCCCAGGAACCAGCCCTGCAGCCGGAAGGCCGTCCGCAGCCTTCCAACGGCGCCGAAGTCGCCGAATACCGCCTCATAGGGGGACGCCGCCGCGGGAGTCTGAACCGTCTCCGGCGTCTCCGCGGCCTCCGGGGTCTCCGCCGTCTGCCCGGCGGTTTCCGTCCGGGTCAGGGCCAGCACGGCGCCGTCGAATTCCTGCCGGAAAGCCTCCTCGCCGCTGTCCTTCATCACGGTGTCCCGGATCATGTCGTCGGTGAAGCTGAACTGATACAGGTCATAGATCCGGTCCTTGACCCCGCAGATCTGCGTGAAGCAGAAGAACCCCGCCGCCAGCAGCAGGATGCCGGCGATCAGGGGAATCAGAATTGCTTTTTTCCTCATGACGCCTCCTCCTCGCTGCCTCCGGCGATAATCTGAAGAATCCGGTTCTGGGTATTTCCGTCAAAGGGCCCCGTCAGCTCTCCCGCCTTCTGCCCGTCCCGCATGATCACAATCCGGTTCGAGCAGCGGATGACCTCCTCCAGCTCCGAGGAGATGAACATCACGGAGACGCCGTCCCCGCACATGCTGATCATCAGCCGCTGGATTTCCGCCTTGGCGCCCACGTCGATGCCCCGGGTGGGCTCGTCCAGGATCAGCAGCTCCGGATTGGTGGCCATCCATCTGGCCAGAATCACCTTCTGCTGGTTGCCGCCGGAAAGCTCCCCGATCTTCTTTTCCGCATCCGGCGTGGCGATGGACAGGGCCTTGATGTACTTGTCCGCCAGCTCGTTCTGCTCCTGCCGGCTCAGAGGATGCAGGAAGCCCCGCTTGGCCTGCACCGCCAGGCTGATGTTCTCCCGGATGCTCAGATCCCCGATGATGCCGTCCCGTTTCCGGTCCTCCGGGCAGAAGGCCACGCCCTTCATGATGGCGTCGAAGGGCTTCCGGATATCCACCTTCTGGCCGTTGATCCGGATTTCGCCCCGCAGGATCCGGTTGGAGCCGAAGATCATCTCCGCAGTTTCCGTCCGTCCGGAGCCCAGCAGCCCGGCAAAGCCCAGCAGCTCGCCCTTGCGGATGTTCACGGAAATCTCCGATACCGCTCCCGGCGCCCCGATGCCCTCCGCGTCCATCAGCACCGGCGTGTCCTTCTCCATCTCCACGGGATGCAGGTCAAAGATCACGTCCATGTCCTTGCCCACCATCTTCGTCACCAGCTCCAGCTTGGTGATCTCGGAGATGCCGTAGGTCCCCACCAGATGCCCGTTCCGCAGGATGGTCATCCGGTCGGAGATGGCGTAAATCTGATCCAGGAAGTGGGTGATGAAGATGATGCCCATGCCCTGCTTCTTCAGGTCCCGCATGACCTCGAAGAGCAGCTGCACCTCATTTTCATCCAGGGAGGAGGTGGGTTCGTCCAGAATCAGGATCTTGCTCTGGATATTCACGGCCCTGGCGATGGAAACCATCTGCTGGATCGCGGTGGAATAATAGCTCAGCGGCCGCGTCACGTCGATGTCCAGGTGGAAACGCTTCATCAGCTCCCGGGCCCGGGCGTTGATCACCTTCCGCTTGAACTCCCGCCGGCCTACGAAGATGTTCTCCGCCACCGTCAGGTTCGGACAGAGGTTGATCTCCTGGAACACGGTGGAAATGCCCATGTTGATGGCTTCCTGCGGCGTCGTCGGCTCAATTTCCTTTCCGTCCAGCAGAATGGTGCCCGCGTCCTTGTGGTTGACGCCGGTCAGGCACTTGATCAGGGTGGATTTCCCGGCTCCGTTCTCCCCCAGCAGCGCGTGCACTTCCCCCGCCTTCAGGAAAAAATCCACCTTGTCCAGCGCCTTGACTCCGGGAAACTGGATTTCGATGGATTTCATTTCCAGAATATTCTCAGACAATTGCTTTCCCCCTCCCCTCCGGCCGGCGGACGAAGCGTCTCCGCTTTCCCCGGTTCCGTCCCGCCGGATGATGTTTCCGTTTGCCCGAAAAGGCAGAGCGGCGGAAACCGCCGCCCTGCCTGTCGGGTTACATGCAGTTGATTTTTGCTCTGCCGGCGCAGGCCGCCGGATCAGGGATTAATACTGCCGCTCGGCGATGACGTCGCCGGCCAGCACAGAGGTGGTTCCTTCCACGGCGATGCCGCCCACGCAGTCATACACGCCTTCTTCGGGATGCACGACGGTCTTGTCGAACTTCTCGCCGGCTTCCAGCTTCTCGATGGTGTCCACCACGAAGGGGCCGTACAGGGGGTTGCACTCAACCGTGCAGTTCATCTCGCCAGCCACGATGGCTTCGAAGGCGGCCTTCACGGAGTCGCAGCCCACGATGATGATGTCCTTGCCGGGAACCTTGCCGGCGGCCT
>CAZRLU010000022.1:0-9206 GCA_964600995.1 uncultured Oscillospiraceae bacterium
GCCGGGGCAGATCATGCCCTCGATGAAATCCTCCTCCAGACGGCCGGCCTTCAGAATCTGCAGGGCCTTTTTGTACTCGTCGCCGCCGGCGCAGGTCTTCAGCTTGATGTCCGAGACATCCTCTCCCATTTCCTTCATGACCTCCAGCACCGCCGCCGCTACGCCGCCGCTGCCGGCAAAGCGCTTGCCGAAGAGGGAGGCTTCCTGATAATCCTCTTCCACGGGGGTAACCTCCACGCCCCGGGAATCCAGCAGGGCGACGATTTCGCCATAGGTCAGGGCGTAATCCGGCCGGTCGGCGATGAACTCGTTGAGGGTTTCCCCCTTCTTGGCGATGCAGGGGCCGATAAAGACGGTGACGCAGTCCGGATCCAGGGCTTTCAGATAGCGGGAGACCGCCACCATGGGGGAGACGGTGGAGGACTTATACTTCTCATAGGCTTCGGGGAAATGATGCCGCAGCATGGAGATGAAGGCCGGACAGCAGGAGGTGGTCATCTTCCGGCCCTCCCGGCGGGCTTCAATCCATTCCCGGGCCTCATAGGCGGCGGTCATATCGCCGCCGAGCCCCACCTCCACCATGTCCGTGAAGCCGGCCTTCTTCAGGGCGGCCCGGACGGAAGCCATGCCGACCTCCGGACCGAACTGGCCCTCGGTGGCGGGAGCGCACATGGCGATGACCCGCTTGCCCGCCTGAATCGCCTCGATCACGCTGACGGCGTAAATCTTCGAGCCGATGGCGCCGAAGGGGCAGTTATGGATGCAGTGGCCGCAATGGATGCATTTCTCATCGTCGATCTGGCAGATGCCGTACTCGTCATAGGAAATGGCGCCCACCGGGCAGGCCGCCTTGCAGGGCCGCTCCAGGTGCAGAATGGCGCCGTAGGGGCAGGACCGGGCGCAGAGGCCGCAGGAGCGGCATTTGTTGGGATCGATCTTCATCCGGGTGTCGCCGGGGGTGATGGCGCCGAAGCGGCAGGCGTTCAGGCAGGCCTTGCCCAGGCAGAAGCGGCAGATGTCCGTGACGGAATAATCCTGAATGGGGCAGTCGTCGCAGGCGGCGGGAATCACGGCCACCACGTTGCGGGAGACGGAATCCGGCTGAGGGCTCTGCCCCATGGCAAGGCGGATCCGGCCGCGGAGGATTTCCCTTTCCTTGTAGATGCAGCAGCGGTACTGGGGCTTGGGGCCGGGGCTGATCTGATAGACGATCTTTTCCAGGTTTTCCTGGGTCAGGCTGTGATCCCAGGCCAGGCGGCACACCTCCCGCAGGATCTGATGCTTCAGTTCCACGATTCCCTTGTCGTTTGTGATCATGATGTTCTCTCCTTTACTTGCAGGACGGCGCCGCGGACGCTGCGCTCCTTCTTCAGATTTTCAGGTTGACCCAGTTTCCCTGGCGGAACCGGCGCGACATCAGGGTGAACCGGGCGGCCTGATCGCACAGGATGCCCAGCCAGACGCCGTCCAGGCCGAGATGGAAAACGTTCACGAAGAGCAGCGTGCTCAGACTTCGGATGCCGGCCACGCTGATCAGGGCGGCCACCAGGGTGTATTTCACATCCCCCGCGGCCCGCAGGCATCCGGTGTAGATGATTTGGGAAATCTGCAGCAGCACGATGACCATGGTATACCGGGAGATGAGCACCCCCATGTCCAGAATATGAGGCTCCCGGAAATACAGCCCGTAGAACCAGCGACCGCCGAAGAAGAGGGTCAGCGCCAGGACCACGGAGATACCCAGGCCGATGTTCTGACAGATCCTGCCGTACCGGCGGGCGGTTTCCTTCCGCCCGGCGCCCAGGGCCTCCCCGGCCAGGGCGATGGCGGCAACCTGCATGCCGTCGGCGAAGGAAAAGCCCAGGCCCAGGACGTTCATCCCGATGTTGTGGGCCGCGAATTCATCGGTGCCAAGCCGAGCCGCGATCAGAGCGGTGGCCAGGAAGCCGACGCGCATGGCGATGTTTTCCAGAGAGGTGGAAAAGGCCAGGCGGGAGATGGACCGGAGGGCGACGCGGGTGGGCCGGAGCCGTTCGGAGAGCATCAGGGGAATCCGGACATAGCTGGAGCGGCGGAAGAGGGAAAACACCGCCATCCCGGCTGAAACCACGGTTCCCAGCACCGTGGCGATGGCCGCCCCGCGGATCCCCCAGGCGGGGAAACCGAAGTGCCCCTCGATCAGCAGGTAGTTGAAGAGAATGTTCACCAGGCTGCTGGTCAGATTCGTGGTCATGGAAAGGCGGGTATTGCCGCTGCCCCGCTGGGCGGCGTTGATGACCATGGTCAGCACGTTGAAAACCATGCCCCCCATGATGATTCGGAAATAGACCACGGCGGCCTCATGGGTATCCTGGTTGCTGCCGGCCAGGGTCATGAGCTGGGGCGTCAGGGCCACAAAGAGGGCGGTGACGCCGACGCAGAGCACCAGCACCATTCCCAGGGCCGTCAGGGTGATTTCATTGGCGTCCCGCTGCCGCTGCTCCCCCTTGCGGCGGGCAACCAGGGCGGAGACCGCCACATTGATTCCGATAAACAGCGTCAGCCCGATAAACTTCGGCTGGGCGGTGAGGCCGACCGCAGCCACCGCATAGCTGCCCAGGGCTGCCACCATCATGGTGTCGATGATGCCGGCCAGGGACACAAAAAAACTTTCGACCACCGCCGGCCAGGCGACGGAGACCGCCTTCAGAGCCATCTGTTTCCGGGTCATCCCGGGGTTAACCGCTTCTGACATGCGCCTGTCCTTTCGTTCCAGGATGGAGTGAATTATAACACGGGACTTCCGGAACCGCCAGCCCCGGAGAGCGCCTTCGGGCAGACAGGACCGGCGGAAGGATACCTGTTCACGGAGACTGCAGCTCGCCCGCAGCGGTATTTGCGGCTGCCGTGAACAGGAACGCGGAAGGAACCGGAAACGGGCCCGGTCAGTTATCCGCGAGGCTGAAGCCGTTCTTCATATGCTTGGAGGCCTCCAGCAGGACCTTTCCCAGGACCTTTCCGGTCTCCTCCCGGGCCATGCGGCATAGCACCGTGTTGGCTTCCGCCGCCGGACCGGCGTTCCCGGCTTCGGCGATTTTCCGGTCATACTCCCGGAGCAGCTGCCGGCCGCGGACGGCCACCGCGTCCTGATATCGGTCGATCTCCTGGATCACGGAGGCGTAGCAGGGATCCGCCAGGGCGCCGATCATGCGGCTGGCCCAGTAGAAGTTTTCCGTGGAGGGGGTGAGCTCCACTTTGGAAAGATAATCGGGCAGGGAAGACACCTGGGGATAGACGGGCAGGAGGGCGGAGAAGGTGGTGGAGCCGAAGCAGAGCCAGACGATGCCCCGGGCCTCCTCCGGCGCGTGCTCCCGGATCTGGCAGACGGTGGTGACGCCGGTGCGGTTGATGCCGATGGAGCGGTACATGCCCTTCCGCCCGGTTTCCCGGCCGGTGTAGGGATCAAAGTCGGTTCCCTGATAATGGGAGGAGAGCATGTATTTCACATCCTCTACCGCCAGCTTCCGGTCCGGCACCAGGGCCCAGGGGATATTCTCGCTCTCCGGGCCGAACTCGGCGCCGGGGCCGTCCCAGGTATGGGAGCGGGGAGTGAGATAGCGGCCCATGAACCAGGCCCGGGGCGTGTTGTAGATCCGGTCCATATCCCTGTGGGAGCCGAAGATGTTCCGGGGGTTGAAAACGCCGCCCTGATTGGTGTCCAGGTCGTTTTCGGCGATGAATTCCCGCAGGTCCGCGGAGCAGAGATGCTCCTTCCCGGGGCCGAAGGCGTCCTCCAGATCAAAGGCATCCAGGCCGAACTGATTGGGGGCGATGACGCAGGCATCATCCGGCACCCGCCGGGCGATCCAGTGATGGCCGCCGATGGTTTCCAGCCACCAGGCCTCCTCCCGGTCGTTGAGGGCGATGCCGTTGGATTCGTAGGTTCCGTATTTTTCCAGCAGGGAGCCCAGACGCAGCACGCCTTCCCGGGCGGAATGGATATAGGGCAGCACCAGGGTGATGAAATCCTCCTCGCCCAGGCCGCCGGGAACTTCCTTTTCCCGGCCGGAAGCCTTCCGCAGGGTCACCAGGGGATCCGCGGAGAGCACCCGGGGATTGGAGGTGATGGTTTCCGTGGCGGTCATGCCCACGCCGGCCGCGTTGATGCCCGTGGCGCCCCAGACGCCGTGGGCGGGATCCACGCTGGGACAGGCGGTATAGCGCATGGGCTCCTCCGGAAGCTCCACCACGGCGTGGGAGATTTTGCTCCGGTACCGCCGGGGCTGCTTTTCCGGCTCCACCACGATCATCTTTTTCACATCAAAGAAGCCGTCGTCCGTCCGGGCCACCATGGTGGACAGATCGCAGCTGGCCTTTTTTCCGACAAGAACCGTTGTGCAGGGCATGACTCATTCCTCCGTTTCAATCAGAATCCGGATATGATTGTACATCATCCGGGGCGGTCTGAAAAGAGAAAAACGGGAACCGTTTTCAACGGTTCCCGGAAATGTTTACTGTTCATGGGGTAAGCAGACCGCCTGCAGCGGTATTTGCGGCTGCGACAACCGGAGCGGGATTTTATCCGGCAATGCAGGCGCAGAGAATTTCCACGGCCTCCTTCAGCACGTCCCAGGGGATGTTCAGGGCGGGGAGCAGGCGGACCTTCTCCTTGGCGGTGAGGCAGAGGACCCCTTTTTCCAGGGCCGCCGCCACCACCTGGCCGGCGGGCTTCTCCGTTTCGATGCCCACCATCAGGCCCAGGCCGGAGACGGATTTCACCCCCGGCGCCTGCCGCAGGCGCCCGGCGATCCAGTCCCCCTTCTCCCGCACGGAGCGGAGGAGGGGCTCGTCAATCCGGGAAAGGACGGAAAGAGCCGCGGCGCAGGAAACGGGATTCCCCCCGAAGGTGGAGCCGTGGTCCCCGTAGCCCAGGGTATCCTGGAGCTTTTCGCTCAGCAGGGTGGCTCCCAGGGGAAGCCCGCCGGAAAGCCCCTTGGCGGTGGAGACCACATCCGGCTGCAGGCCGTAATGCATATAGGCATAAAGCTGGCCGGTGCGGCCGTTGCCGGTCTGCACCTCATCCACCATCAGCAAAATCCCCTTCTCCCGGGCGAAGGCTTCGATGCGCCGCAGGGTTTCCGCCGGCAGGGCGATGACGCCGCCCTCCCCCTGGACGCACTCGATGAGAATCCCGGCGACGCGGGAGGTATCCGTAAGGTTCGGAATCTCCTCCGGATCCAGGGACAGGAAGCCGGGGGTCAGGGGCTGGAAGAGCTCATGATAGTGATCCTGACCGGTGGCGGCCAGGGTGGTCAGGGTCCGGCCGTGAAAGCTGTTCTTCAGGGTGATGATGACAGCGCAGTCCTTCCCCCGGTGCTCCGCCTGATACTTGCGGACCGCCTTGATGGCGCACTCGTTGGCTTCAGCTCCGGAATTGGAGAAGAAGACCTTTGCCATCCCGGTGCGCTGGCAGAGCAGGGCCGCCAGGTCGGCGCAGGGACGGGTGTAATAGAGATTGGACATATGCTGCACCTGATTCAGCTGGGCGACGACCGCCTCCTTCCAGAGAGGATCCGCCACGCCGAAGGAGGTGACGCCGATGCCGGAGCCCAGGTCGATATACCGCTTTCCGGCCTCGTCAAAGACCTCGGAGCCCTGTCCCCGGACGATCTCCACCGGGAAGCGCCGGTAGGTATGGGCCACATACTGCTGGTCCTTCTGCTTCGTATTCATGCCACGCCTCCTTTGACCATGGTTCCGGCGCCTTCGTCGGTGAGCAGCTCCATCAGGATGGAATGGGGAATCCGGCCGTCCATGATGACCACGTTCCGGACGCCGGCCCGGATCGCCTCGATGCAGCAGTCCACCTTGGGAAGCATGCCGCCGGAGAGAACGCCCTGGCGCTTCAGCTCCCCGATATCCTCCACGGTGACCTCGGGAATCAGGGAGGAGGGATCCTCCCGGTCCCGGAGAATGCCGGCGATATCCGTCATGAGGATCATGCGCTCGGCGTGGAGGGCGCCGGCGATGAAGGCCGCGGCGGTATCCCCGTTGATGTTGTAGGCATTCCCGTTCTTGTCGCAGCCCACGGTGGAGATCACCGGGATATATCCCCGGTCCAGCAGGTCCAGGACGGGCTGGATATGCACCTTCTGGATCTCGCCCACAAAGCCCAGCCGCTCATCCTTCACGGTGCACTGGAGGAGCCGGCCGTCCATGCCGGAGAGGCCCACGGCTTTTCCGCCCTTCATTTCCAGCAGGTTCACCAGGGTTTTGTTCACCTTGCCGGCCAGCACCATCTGGACGATGTCCATGGTTTCCTTGTCGGTGACCCGCAGGCCGTCCACAAAGACGGGCTTCTTGCCGAGCCGGTCCATCATCTCGTTGATCTCGGGACCGCCGCCGTGAACCAGCACGATCCGCACCCCGATCAGGCGGAGAAGGACGATGTCCTCCATCACCTGGTGCTTCAGGGTTTCGCTCACCATGGCGTTGCCGCCATACTTCACCACGACCACCTTTCCGGTGTAGTGGCGGATAAAGGGCAGGGCTGCGGTCAGCACCTCCGCCCGCTCCATGTTGGTCAGATCATTCTGCATGTTTTTTCCTCCCCCGGATCAGCTGCGGTAATCCCCGTTGATCCGGACGTAGTCATAGGTCAGGTCGCAGCCCCAGGCGGTGGCCTCCTCCGACCCCATCTTCATATCGCAGGAGAAGCAGACCGCGTCCCCGGAGAGCAGGGCCAGGGCCTTTTCCTCGTCAAAGTCCAGGACGCAGCCTTCCCGGCAGAAGCAGAGACGCTCCTCCGGCCCCTCCAGGAACAGATCCAGCCGGGAGGGATCGAAGTCCGGGCCGGCATAGCCCAGGGCGCAGAGGATCCGGCCGCAGTTGGCGTCCTTCCCGAAGACCATGGCCTTCACCAGGCTGGAGGAAACGACGGAACGGGCCAGAACCCGGGCGTTCTCCTTCGTGTCGGCGCCGTACACCCGCATCTGGATCAGCCGGGTGGCGCCTTCGCCGTCTCCCGCCATCTTCATGGCCAGCTGCCGGCAGAGGGTGAAGAGGGCTTCCCGGAAGAGGCCATAGTTTCCGTTCTCCTCCCGGATCTCCGCGTTGCCGGCCAGGCCGTTGGCCAGGATCAGCAGGGTATCGTTGGTGCTGGTGTCCCCGTCCACGGAGATCATGTTGAAGGTATCCTGCACCACGTCCCGCAGGGCACGCTGCAGCAGGTCGGAGGAAATGGCGCAGTCGGTGGTGAGATAGGCCAGCATGGTGCACATGTTGGGATGAATCATCCCGGAACCCTTGCTCATGCCGCCCAGATGCACGGTTACGGGGTCCCCGCCAGCGGCGGAGGGCAGCTCAAAGGCCAGGGCGAATTCCTTGTTGACCGTATCCGTGGTCATGATGGCCCGGCTGGCGGCGGTGGCGGCCTCAGGGCTGCCGGAGAGGGAGAAGGCCATCCGGAGGATGCCTTCCGAAATCCGGTCCAGGGGAGGCGTGGGCCCGATGACGCCGGTGGAGCCCAGCAGCACGGAATCCGCCGGAATTCCCAGGGCTTCCGCGGCGCAGGCGGCGGAGGCCCGGCACAGAGCCATGCCTGCCTCGCCGGTGGCGGCGTTGGCGATGCCAGCGTTGACCACCACCGCCCGGACCGGCTGCCCGCCGGCCACCAGGGCCTGATCCCACAGCACCGGAGCGGCCTTCACCCGGTTGGAGGTGAAGGTTCCCGCGCAGCGGCAGGGAGCCTGGCTGAAAACCATGGCCATGTCGTCCCGGCCGGTATACTTGATCCCGGCGGCGCAGTGAGCGGCCTGAAAGCCCTTCGCGGCGTTGACGCCGCCTTCAATGTTGCGGATTTTCATTTTCCTCTCCTATAAAGCGCGTAATGTTCTTCTCGTTCAGCACGAACTCGTAGTAATTGACATCGCCCTGCTTCCAGCCGATCTGCTTCCAGAAGGCGTTGCCCCCGTCGTTCCGGGAGAAGGCGATGAGGGCCACCCGGTTGATGCCCATCTCCCGCAGAGCCTGCATGCAGAAGGCCACCATGCTCCGCCCGATCCCCCGGCGGCGAAAGGCCGGGGCGACGCAGACGTGATACAGATAACCCTGGCGGCCGTCGGAGCCGCAGAGGATGGACCCCACCATCTTCCCTCCGGAGCGGGCCACCACGCTGGTGGTGGGATTGCGCTGCAGGAAGCGGCAGACGTCCTCCCGGGAATCATCCAGGGCACGGATGCCAAAGCCCCGGATGGTCATCCACAGGGCCCGGACCTCATCCACGTCCTCCATGGCCATGGGGGAGAGGGTTACTTTGTCTTCCATCGGCTTCAGTGCTGCCCGGCAGGATCCCCCAGGACCAGGCCGGTTTCCTCCTTCAGATTCAGGGCCAGATTCATGTTCTGAATCGCAGCGCCGGAAGCGCCCTTCCCCAGATTGTCAAACCGGGCGACCAGGAGCATCCTTTCCGGCGTGCCGAAGACCGAAACCTCCATATCGTCCCGGCCGGCGAAGGCCGAGGCGGAGAGGAAGCCGGATTCATCCGGGGCTTCGGCGAAGCGGATAAGCCCGCCCGCGTAGCAGGAGCGGTAGAGATCCCGGATTTCCTCCGGGCCGGCGGCGGTGTCCGCCGGGTTCAGGGGAACGGTGACCTCCATGCCCGCGTAATAGGGAGCGACGATGGGGCAGAAGACCGGGGGATAGACCAGCCCCGTCATGGCCGCCATCTCGGGAAGATGCTTGTGGGACTGGGCGAGCCCGTACTGCCGGGGAGCCTGAAGGAGGCCGGGCCGGTCGGAGGCTTCATATTCCCCGATCATCTTCTTTCCGCCGCCGGAATAGCCGGTGAGGGAGAAGCAGGAGAGCCGGGCATCGGCAGATACCAGGCCGGCGGCCACCAGGGGCGCCACCAGGGCGATGAAGCCGCTGGCATGGCAGCCGGGATTGGCGATCTGCTTTGCAGCGGAAATCCGCTCCCGCATGCCCGGCAGCTCCGGCATCCCGTAGCACCAGCCGGGAGCAACCCGGTGGGCAGTGGAGGTGTCGATGACCACAGTCCGGTCCCCCTGCACCAGGGAAACCGCTTCCACCGCCGCCGCATCCGGCAGGCAGAGGAAAACCACATCGGCGGCCCGCATCGCTTCCGCCCGGGCGGCGGGATCCTTCCGGACCTCCTCCGGCACGGAGAGAAGCTGAATATCCGGCCGGAGGCCCAGCCGCTCCGCCAG
>CAZRLU010000022.1:9306-18509 GCA_964600995.1 uncultured Oscillospiraceae bacterium
TCCGTGGCCCAGCTGGTGGCGATGCGCATGACGGTATGCTCCGGATCCGGCTTCTCCCAGAAGCTCATTTCCACCCGCTCCGAGAGCCGCTTCAGCTGCGCTTCGTCCAGGGTGACAAAGATCTGATTGGTGGGCGCCACGCAGGCCTGGGGAATTCCCTTTTCCCGCAGGGCGGCCCGGATCCGGTCCGCCTCCCGGACCGCGACCCGGCCCAGCTTTTCATACAGGCCGTCGGTAAAGAGGGTATCAAACTGGAGCCCGGCGACGCGGCCCTTGGCCAGCAGGGCGCCCTGCTGCTTGATCTGGGTAAAGACATGGGGGGCGGTGCCGGCCTTCGGGAAGACCAGGGCTTCCCCGAAGAGGGCGCCGCACTTGGTGCCGCCGATATAGAAGGCGTCGCAGAGGCGGGCCAGATCCGCCAGGGAGACGTCGTTTTCCCCGCTGGCCAGGGCATAGGCCAGGCGGGCGCCGTCCACATAGAGCAGCAGATCGTTTTCCAGGCAAATCCCGCGGATCTCCTCCAGCTCGCTGCGGCTGTACAGAGTGCCGTATTCCGTGGGCTGGGAGAGATAGACCATGCCGGGGGCCACCAGGTGGTCCCGGTTTCCGTCCTCCCGCCAGGTGCGGAGCAGAGCCCGCAGGGATTCAGCGCTGATCTTGCCGTCCCGCTGGGGCAGGGGGAGCACCTTGTGGCCGCCGTGCTCGATGGCGCCGGCCTCATGGGCGCTGATGTGCCCGGTTTCCGCCGCCACCACGCCCTGCCAGCTCTTCAGCAGCGAGGTGATGACCACCGCGTTGGTCTGGGTGCCTCCCGCCAGGAGGAAAACCTCCGCCTCCGGCGCCCCGCAGGCGGACCGGATCCTGTCCCGGGCGGAGGCGGTATAGGAATCCGCCCCGTAGCCGGGGGTTTTGACCAGATTGGTTTCCTGCAGCCGCTGCAGGATCGCCGGATGGGCGCCCTCCATATAGTCGGAAGCAAACCACAGTTTCTTCTCCGGAAGGGAGGACTGATTCAAATGCGTCATGCTCCTCATCCACTCCTTTCATGGCAGGCAGTATAAGGCAAAAAACGTCAAAGGGCAAGAAGTTCCGGGGGGAAGGAAAGAATACAAGAAAAACAATTGACAGGGAGGGGTTCCTGTGGTTCAATTAGTTCCGCCGCGCAAGGGCAGAAGGGGGGTCGCAGCATGCGCAAGCTGATTGAATTCCGGAACATCGTCAAGAGCTTTGACGGCCAGGTGGTGCTCAAGGGGGTCAACCTGAACATTTATGAGAACGAATTTGTGACATTGCTGGGGCCTTCCGGCTGCGGAAAGACCACCCTGCTGCGGATTCTGGGAGGATTCCTGGAGCAGGACGAGGGCACGGTGATCTTCGACGGGCAGTGCATCGACAAGGTGCCGGCCTACAAGCGGGAAATCAACACGGTTTTTCAGCGCTATGCGCTGTTTCCTCATCTGAATGTCTATGAAAACATCGCCTTCGGTCTGCGGATCAAGAAGACCGGCGAGGATATCATCCAGCAGAAGGTGACCAGGATGCTGAGCCTGGTGAACCTGGAAGGCTATGAAAAACGGAACGTGACCAAGCTGTCCGGCGGCCAGCAGCAGCGCGTCGCCATTGCCCGCGCCCTGGTCAACGAGCCCAGCGTCCTCCTTCTGGACGAGCCTCTCGGCGCTCTGGACCTCAAGCTCCGCAAGGAAATGCAGCGCGAGCTCAAGCGTATACAGCAGGAAGTCGGCATCACCTTCATCTACGTCACCCATGACCAGGAGGAAGCCCTGACCATGAGCGACAAGATCGTGGTGATGAACGGCGGGGAGATCGAGCAGATCGGCACCCCGCTGGAGATCTACAACGAGCCGGTCAACGCCTATGTGGCCCGCTTCATCGGCGAGAGCAACATCGTGGACGGCGTGATGAAGGAGGACTACAAGGTCCGGTTTGACGACAAGGTCTTCGAGTGCGAGGACTTCGGCTTCCGGCCGGATGAGCCGGTGGACGTGCTGATCCGCCCGGAGGACCTGGACGTGGTGAAGCCCCGGGACGGCGTGATGCGGGGCGAGGTCAAGAACGTGGTTTTCAAGGGCGTCCACTATGAGCTGATGGTGGAGACCAAGACGGGCACCAGCAAAACCGTGCGGATGCACGTGGTGACCCAGCATGACGTGGAAAATACCCAGGCCGGGGAGAAGATCAGCGCCAACGACTTCTATGTGGACCTGGAGGACCTGGAGACGGGCGCGGTCCAGGACCAGGACTTCGTCTCCATCGCCAACGCCCAGGCCTGGGACACGGAGAACCGGGATATCTCCCTCACCAAGATCGAGCACAGCATCGAGAAGCGGGTGGGCGAATACAACATCACCTTCGGCACGGACAAGGGCACGGAAGTGACGGTGCGGGTCTACGTGATCCATCCGGAATACGTGGAGGATCCCCGGCACAACATCGGCATCAGCGCCCTGGACTTCTTCATCACCCCGGACGAGATCCGGGAGTCCATGGCCATTTCCACGGACCTGAAGACCTGGGCCAGCGCGGAGGCCTGGAACCTGCAGGACGATTCTCCGGTGGACATCACTGACGTGAAATTCGACTTTGACCCGGCGGAGGTGAAGGAGGGAACCTACGAGATTACCTTCGCCACCCAGGGCCGGGAATACAAGGTGGAGACCACCGCCCGTCACGAGGTGGGGGACCGGGTGGGCCTGAGCTTCGGCCCGGACGATATTCACGTGATGCATAAGGAAGTGACGGACGCATGAAATCCTTTGTTCGGATGAGCTATCCATACCTGCTGTGGATCGGGCTTTTCATCGTCGCGCCGATGATCATGATCCTGCTCTACGCCGTGACCCGCTCCGGCAACGGGACCATCACCTTCCATTTCACCCTGGAGAACTTTGGCCGCTTCCTGAGTGACACCACCTTTCTGAAGGTGCTGTGGACCTCGCTGCGGATCGCGCTGCTGACCACGGTGTTCTGCATCCTGATCGGGTATCCGGCGGCGCTGTTCATCGCCAACCTGCCGGAAAAGCGCCAGACGCTGATGATTCTGCTGCTGACGCTGCCCATGTGGATCAACATGCTGCTGAAGACCTACGCCTGGCGCGGGATTCTGATGAATTTCGACATCGAGAGCGAGATCAAGGTTTTTATCGGCATGGTCTATGATTTCCTGCCCTACATGATCATCCAGATCCATACCGCCATCGCCAAGCTGGACCGGAATCTGATGACCGCGGCCCAGGATCTGGGGGCCAGCCCCCTGAAAACCTTCCTGAAGGTGACCCTGCCCCTGAGCGTTCCGGGAATCATCAGCGGCATCACCCTGGTATTCCTGCCGGCGGTTTCCAGCTTCGTGATTCCGAAGCTGCTGGGCGGCGGAAACTACGTGCTGATCGGCAACCTGATCGAGACCTACTTCCTGGTGGCGGGAGACTGGAACTTCGGCAGCGCCATCTCCCTGATCATGGCGCTGATCATCATCGTCTCCATGTACCTGACGAAGAAGCTGGACCGCAGTCCGGAGGAGGAGTGAGGGATGGAGCGGAAAAAACGTGGCTGGAACTTCTTTACCTCCGGGTATCTGATCCTGGTGCTGCTGTTCATCTATCTGCCCATCCTCTATGTGGTGGTCTTCTCCTTCAACAGCAGCAAATCCATGATTTCCTTTGAAGGCTTCTCCCTGCGCTGGTATGAGGCGATGCTGGAAAACCGGGAGATGCTGGAGAGCATCTACTACACGGTGCTGGTGGCCCTGATCGCCACGGTGGTGTCCACAGTGGTGGGAACGGTGGCGGCCATCGGCTTTTCCAAGGCCCGGCCGCTGCTGCGGAACATCGCGCTGGAGCTGAACAACCTGCCGGTGCTGAACCCGGACATCGTGACCGCCATCAGCCTGATGCTGCTCTTCCTGTCCCTGAAGATTCAGCGGAGCATCGTGACCCTGACCCTGGCGCACATCACCTTCTGCATTCCCTATGTGATCCTGTCGGTGATGCCGAAGCTGCGGCAGCTGGACGACAACGTGGCGGAGGCGGCCCTGGACCTGGGGGCGACGCCCCTGCAGGCGCTGATCAAGGTGATCATTCCCCAGATCGCTCCGGCGATCTTCTCCGGAGCCCTGATCGCTTTCAGCATGTCCTTTGACGATTTTGTGATTTCCTTCTTCACCGCGGGGGTGGACGTACAGAACATTTCGATGTATGTTTATTCCATGAAGCGCTTCAATCCCAGCGTGAACGCGCTTTCCACGCTGATCGTGATCGCGGTGACCCTGATCCTGGTGCTGGCCAACCTGATTCCCGCTCTCCGGGAGAGAAAGAATAAAAAGGAGGATTTCTGAGAATGAAGAAAGTACTGCTGACGATCCTGGCGCTGTCCCTGGCCCTGCTGCCTGTCCTCGGAATGGCGGAAGGCTTCGACCCCAAGGAGTTTGAAGGACAGACCCTGAATGTGTACAACTGGGGCGAGTATGTGGACATGTCGGTGATCCGTGCTTTTGAGGATCAGTATAAAGTCCGGGTCAACTACAAGACCTACGAGTCCAACGAGTATCTGTGGCTGCAGCTGACCTCGGAGGATGCCTGGGACGTGATCGTTCCCAGCGACTATATGGCCCAGCGCCTGATCGGAGCGGGAAAGCTTCAGCCCCTGGACAAGTCCATCGTGACCAACCTGGACCTGCTGACCGACGCGGTGAAGAACCTGCCCTGCGATCCGGAAAGCACCTACACCGCGCCCTATTTCTGGCAGACCATGGGCATCGTGTATGACACCACCAAAATTTCCGAGGAGGAAATGGAGTCCCAGGGCTGGAACGCCTTCCAGAATCCCGCCTATGCCGGCCATGCCTATATGTATGATTCCTCCCGGGACGCCTTCATGGTTGCGGAAAAGGCTCTGGGCTATTCGGCCAACTCCGTCAACGAGGAGGAGATCATGGCCGCCTATGAGTGGCTGCGGGTGATGCACAAGGAGCTCCGGCCCTCCTACGTAACGGACGAGGTGATCGACAGCATGGCGGAAGGCCTGAAGTGGATGGCGCTGGTCTACAGCGGCGACGCGGCCTACATTCTGGAAAACAACGAGGACATGGCCTACTGCACGCCGAGTCAGGGAACCAACATCGCCGTGGACCTGATGTGCATTCCGGAAAACGCGAAGAATCCGAAGCTGGCCAACGTGTTTATCCAGTACATGCTGAGCTATGACGCCTGCATGGCCAATTCCCTGGAGGTGGGCTACGCTTCTCCCAACGCCCAGGTGCTGGAGGAGCTGTCCGGCCCCGGCGGGGAATATGAAGGCAACGCCGCCTATCTGCCCCGGGGCGGCTATGAGCTGGATGAGATCTATCTGGACCTGAATCCGGAATGGCAGGCGAAGCAGCCGGATCTCTGGGCCAAGGTGATGGCGGAATAATACCTGCGAAGCATTGGACGGGCCGGGGGATTCCACCCCGGCCCGTCACAGGCTGCGCGACACGGAATCAGAAAAGCCTGCAGAAAAGGTTTGACTTTTCGGAAAGAGTGTGATAATATATCCTGCGTTGAGCGCTCGTAGCTCAGTTGGATAGAGTGTCAGACTCCGACTCTGAAGGTCACAGGTTCGAATCCTGCCGGGCGTACATCGAAAAGGTTCCTCTGCGAAGGATGCTTCGCAGAGGAATTTTTTTGGCCGGAGCGGGCAGTCCTCCCGGCGGGCCCCCGGGGCTTTCAATTGACAGCCGGGGCTTCCGCGTGTAAAATCGGAGCGAAAAAGAACACGGAGAAAGGGCGGAGCAGAGCCGGAGACCCGGTCCGCTCCCGGGAAAGGGGAGACAGAAGGATGGTGATCCGGCTGCCGCTGCGGGGCATCCTGGAGGTAAACTGCTACCTGTACGCGGATGAAGAGACCCGCCGGGGCTTTCTGATCGACCCCGGGGCCCGGGGAGAGGAGCTGCTTTCCTGGATCCGGGAGCAGGGTTACACGATCGAAAAGATCCTGCTGACCCACGGGCATTTCGACCATATCGGCGCCTTGGAGGTGCTGGGCGGGCAGGAAGGGATTCCGGTGTGGATCCATGAGAAGGGTCTGGCCTGGCTGCGGGATCCGGCGCTGAACCTGTCCGGGCAGTTCCGGCGGAGAATTACCTTTGAGGGAGCCCATCCCTTCCGGGACGGGACGGTCTTCGCCCTGGAGGGCAGCCCGGAGTTCTGCCTGCGGGCCATCCATACCCCGGGGCATACACCGGACGGAACGGTATTCTATGACGAAAAGCACGGCCTTGCCTTCACCGGGGACACGATCTTCCGGGCCGGGCGGGGAAACGACGCCTTTCCGGGCGGGAACGGGGAACAGCTGGAGGAGAGCATCCTGAACCGGGTGCTGACGCTGCCTCCGGAAACGGTCCTCTATCCGGGCCACGGGGAGGCCACCACGGTAGGCGAGGAAATCCATTGGTACAGGGAGTGAAAGGGATGCCCCGGGAAAAGGAAGCGACCCCTCCGGAAGAACGGTGGGAGGAGGGCATGGAGCTGGCCCTGGCCGAGGGCCGGAAAGCCCTGGCGGAGGGTGAGGTGCCCGTGGGCGCCGTGCTGATGCGGGGCGGGGAAGTCCTGTGGGCAGACCACAACCGCCGGGAGCAGACCGGGGATCCTACGGCCCACGCGGAGATGCTGTGCCTGCGTCGCGGAGCGGAGAGGCTCGGCAGCTGGCGGCTGGGGGAATGCACTCTGTATGTGACGCTGGAGCCCTGCCCCATGTGCGCGGGGGCCCTGGCGATGAGCCGGGTGGGCCGTTGCGTCTGGGGCGCGGCGGACCCGGAGAAGGGCTGCTGCGGAAGCGTCTATGACCTGCCGGCGGATCCGGCCCTGGGAGCCGGGACCCGGTGGAGCGCCGGCGCCCGGGAGCGGGAATGCCGGGAGCTGCTGCAAAGCTTTTTCCGGAAAAGACGGACGGAGAAGCAGGAACCGGACGGAAGGAAATAAAGGAGGTTTGCATATGAAGCGGAATCACGGCAGATGGCTCTCTTTGGTGCTGACGCTGCTTCTGCTGGTGCTTCAGGCCTGCAGCCCCTCCGGGGGCAGTATGCCGCCGGCGGGAGCGGAAAGCCCTGCGGCGGAAGCCTCGGATACGGCGGATATGGCGGATGCGGAGGGAGAAAAGGAGCAGACCATGACAGAGGGTTCCGGACAGGAAATGAGCCTGCTGGCCTTCAACGTGGGAAAGGCGGACAGCCTGCTGCTGCGCAGCGGGAGCACGACCTATCTGATCGACACGGGCCGGGGAAAAAACTGGGAAACGATCGAGGAGGGGCTGAAGGCCCTGGGCGTGGAGCGGCTGGACGGGGTGATCATCACCCATATGGATTCGGACCACGTGGGCGGGCTGAAGAAACTGCTGAAATCGGACCTGCAGGTGGGCTGCGTTTACGCGCCGGCCTTCTATCTTCCTGAAGAGAAGGAGGACAAGGAGAACCCGGCGGTGAAGGCCGTCGCGAAGCAGAATGTGGAGCTGGTGTTCCTGCAGGGCGGGGACGCGCTTCCCCTGGACGGGGGCAGCCTGCGGATCCTGGGGCCCCTGCGGGCGGCCACGGACAAGGAGGACAACAACTCCCTGGTGATGCTGGCGGAGGCGGCGGGAAGCCGCATTCTGCTGGCCGGGGACATGGAGTTTCCCGAGGAGCAGAGCCTGCTGGAAGCCGGGGTGATTCCCCGGGCGGAGGTGCTGAAGGTGGGGAACCACGGGGACGGGGACGCCACCAGCGACGCGCTGCTGCAGGCCATCCAGCCGAAGATCGCCGTGATTTCCACCAGCACCGAGGAGAAGTCGGACACCCCCGCCAACCGGGTGATGCGGGCCCTGAAGGCCTGGGACACCGAGGTGTATCAGACCCAGGAGGCAAAGTGGGGAATCCTGGTGACCATCCGGGACGGCGTAATTTCCGCGGCGCGGCTGGACAGGCTGAAATAAAAAACTCCTTCTGGAAGGAAGGAGCGAAAAGCCGAAACGCGCGAGCGTGACCATAAGCCGGGTTCTGTATTGGGCGGTCATCTATCCAGGCCGATCGTTACCGAACGGCTCAAGCGATCGCGGGAAATGCGGCGAGCAGCCGACGATTCCCGCATCTTGCACCGGGTGGGGTTTACAGCGCGGGCAAGTTACCAGGCCCGCGGGTGAGCTCTTACCTCGCCTTTCCATCCTTGCCGGGGCCACATCCCGGAAACCGGGAGGACCGGGGCGGTTTATTTCTGTTGCACTTTCCCTGGAGTCGCCTCCGCCGGCCGTTAGCCGGCACCCTTGCTCTGCGGTGCCCGGACTTTCCTCATGCCCCGGAGGGCACGCGGCCGCCTGTTCACCTCGCGCGGGGATTATTCTACAGCTCAGGAAGGGGTTTTGTCAATGTGCCCGGAGAAGACTGCCGCCGGAAGCGGGAAGCCGGCCGAAGCCATCCGGAAGACCGGAAACACGGAAAGACCGGAGCGCACCGCGGCGCCGCCGCCTCCGGCGGGAAATACGGCCACCGGCACCCTGAAGCTGGTAGCCCTGGCCTTCATGCTGATCGATCATCTGGGGGCCGTGGTTTTCCCGCGGATTCCGGAGATGCGCATCCTGGGAAGGATCGCGTTTCCCATCTACTGCTGGTGCATGGTGGTGGGTTTCCACTACACCCGCAGCGTGCCCCGGTATCTGGGCCGGATCCTGCTGACGGGAAGCATCTCCCAGCCCCTGTATGCCTGGGTGATGAATCATATGGGGCAGAGCGGGATCCTGTGGCGGGACCTGTTCCTGACGAAGCCGAACATCTTCCTGACGCTGCTGCTGGGGCTGGCGGCCCTGTGGGGGATTCGGGAGAAGAAGCTGCTCAGCCATCTCTGGGCGCCGGCAGCGGCCATCTTCCTGGCCACGGTGCTGAATGCGGACTACGGCTGGAAGGGGGTGCTCTTCATCCTGCTGCTGTATGCCGCCCGGAGCACCCGGCCGGCGGTGGCCGCGGTGATGATCGCCTTTTTCCTCTACTGGGGAACCGCCTACCGGGTGACGGGAAGCCTGCTGGGGATCCCCTTTGATGTGGGGAAGCTGCCGGCCTGGATCGGTTCGCCCCTGAGCGCCTTCCTGCGGCTGGAGACCTACGGGCTGCTGGCGCTGCCCTTCCTGCTGATTCCTTTCCGGAGGAACATCCGCCTGCCGGCCTGGGCGGCCTACGGGCTCTATCC
>CAZRLU010000023.1:0-17239 GCA_964600995.1 uncultured Oscillospiraceae bacterium
TTTTCTTTCTTATAATCCTTCAGATTCATTACACTCACCTGCTTCCTTTCTTGCTTGTTATTCTGCGTCATCCATATAAAACTGTTGTTCATTCCAATGGACATAATGATATATGTTTTCCTCATCAATATACATTTCAGAATACAAGCAAGTCACAATATCCATGTCATCAAATAAATCAAATTCCCAATCCCTATTCTTATATTTTTCCTCACCTTCAAATCTGTCATCTGCTTCTATGATTTCTATGTATCCAAGAGCCTCTTCATTGCAAAGATAAATCAAGAGTTCATCCAAAACACTATGCGCCATCATAGACATTCCATGCCCTGCTCTTCTGCGCATATTTAACAGTTCACATTTCATGTGATAAAGGAAGTCATAGTCATATCTCATCAGAAACTGTGGCGGAAGTTCATCCTTCAGCAATGAAAAATCCAATTGCCCAACATGCGAACCTGCAGGCAAAGATTCTAGTCCCTCTAAATCCTGTTTGATATTGTCCAATAATATATCACTGCCGATTGCAAAAGATATTGCTGCCCTTTGACCATGATTATCCTCAAGGTACTTTGACCAAGCCTCATGATTTCTATATTTTTCAACAGAAAGGGGATTATCATCTTCTCTCTCTTCATCAGGAAAAGCTCTCCAATTAAGTGCCCTGCAAATCCCTTTACTTTTGTCGACTCTGATGGATTCACCTGCTTCGTACCGGCTCCAGGTTTTTGTCCCGACTCCAGCACGTGAAGCTGCTTCTTCTATAGTTAACTGTAATTCAATGCGCCTTCTGCGAATCATTTGAGCCAATTTCTCATTCCCGGGGATTGTGTGCTGAGCCATTTTTACGCCCTCCATTTTTGACCGGTCATTTCTATGTCATTATGTCATTATTGGGGAAACTTGTCAATCCCTCTATTATGAAATAAATATTCCTAGCGGAAATCTGGCCAGCAACCAGGGAACGGAGCACAGGGCCAAGAAAGAGGACAAGAGCAAAACGCCTGTGACCGTCCAGCAGAAATTCGCTGTGGCCGGCGAATCACGGAAGGCCATGGTGGCAGCAATTGCGGAGATAACCGGCGAGAAGCCCAGGTATCTGCGAATGCCTTCACAGGCCTTTGAGATTGGCCAGTATTCCGTAAACAAGGAGGCATGCTCTGGGGACCCGATTGCAACGAGCTGATTCAGCAGCTGATCGAGCGAGGCTTCCCAGCGGAACGAGCGACCCGAAGGGCCAAATAGAATTAGGCCCGGCTTCCGAAAATGGAGGCCGGGTTTGATGTTGTGTTTTCGCCACCAATGGCCCGTTTTTGATCCACAGCGGAAACTTGTAGCGCCTTGGCTACCGTGAACCCCGTTCAACACGAAGTGGGGTTTTTTTGAATTAGCTTCAGCATACTAAACTGGACATTTTGAAAGCGGGAAAAAGCGGAAATTTACGAAAAAATGCGGAAGGAGATTTTTCAGAGCGAAAAATTGTGCCTTGCCGCTGTGCTGCAACCGCGCAGGTTGCAAAGCGGAAATAAGCGGAAAAACCGCAGGAAAAGCAAAACCCCGGGAGCATTGATTTACAATGTCCCGGGGAGTCGAAGTGGCGGGATTCCCTTTCGGGCCGCAAACTCAATAGGCCTGACTCCCCACTGGGGAGCTCAGACCTTTGAGTTTGAGAAAGCCGCCGATGAGATTTCCTCCACTGGAGGTCATCGGCGGCTTCCCCACGGCCTTTACAAGGCCACGTGTTCAATTTCCATCATTCCGGATATCAATAACCCGGGATACCTACAAGGGCATCCCGGGTTATTGTGTCGAAGTGGCGGGATTCGAACCCGCGGCCTTTTGGTCCCGAACCAAACGCGCTACCAAACTGCGCTACACCTCGATGCTGGAGCCGATGAGGGGACTCGAACCCCTGACCTGCTGATTACGAATCGGCTGCTCTACCAACTGAGCCACATCGGCACAACCAGCAACGTTTATATTAACAGAAGTTTCCCCGTTTGTCCAGCAAAATTTTTATTTTTTGAAAGTCCCACTTTCCGCGCCTCCATCCTTCCCTGCCGCAGCCCTGAAAGGATTGAATTCCCGCTCCATAAGCTGATATAATATCCTCACATTTCCGGGCCTTTCCGCCGGGATCAGGCGCTGATCCCCGGGAAAGGCTCCGGGCTTGAAATAAGACTGATACATGACTGTGCGGGAGGTTGGGGTTCTCATGATGGAAATGCCCGTTACTGCTTTTCAGGGGATCGGAATCGGTCAGGTGGAAGACGCCGCAGCCGGAACCGGCTGTACGGTTTTCGTCGCCCGGGAGGGCATGCGCGCCGGGCTGGATGTCCGGGGCGGCGGTCCCGCCTCCCGGGAGAGCCAGCTGCTGAATCCCCTCATGGCTGCTCAGGTTCTTCATGGAATCGTACTGGCCGGCGGCAGCGCCTTCGGCCTCCGGGCCGCGGACGGCGTCATGCGCTGCCTGGAGGAGCGGGGCATCGGCTTCGATGTGGGCGTCACCCGGGTTCCCCTGGTGGCCCAGGCCGGGCTCTTCGACCTGACCGTGGGCAGCAGCTCCCTCCGGCCGGATTCCGAAATGGGATACAGGGCGGCGGCATTGGCTCTGGAGGCGCCGAATTACCGGGACGGCAACTACGGAGCCGGCTGCGGAGCCACCGTCGGCAAGATCGCCGGCATGGATTACTGCATGAAAACCGGCATCGGCAGCTATGCCTGCCGCATCGGGGAACTGGAGATCGGCGCCGTGGTCGCCCTCAACGCCCTGGGGGATGTCTTCGACTGGAAAACCGGCCGGCAGGTCGCAGGGCTTCTCAGCGAGGACAAAACCTCCCTCCGCAGCACGTCGGAGTATATGCGCTCCTCCATCCGGGCAGTGGAGAACCGGTTCACCGGAAACACCACTCTCGCCGTCGTCCTGACCAACGCGTATTTTGAGAAAGCCTCTCTGTGCAAGATTGCCGGCATGGCCCATGACGGATACGCCCGCTCCATCCGTCCGGTACATACCTCCGCCGACGGGGACAGCATCTACGCCGTTTCCGTCGGAAATGTGTCCGCGGATCAGGATCTGGTGGGCGAGCTGGCCGCCGAGGTCGTGAGCGAGGCGATCCTCCGGGCGGCCCTGAAGGCGGAGAGCGCCTTCGGATATCCCTCCGTTTCCGCTCTCGGTGGCTGATTTCCATCCGCCGGCATGCGATCGGCTCTTGAAGTTTCCTTCCTCTTTATGATATACTCGTTGCACTGTTTTGGGAAAGGATCAGGGTGAAGGCAATGGAACGGATTTATGACCCGAAGGTCATTGAGCCCAAGTGGCAGAGATACTGGGAGGAGCATCAGACCTTCCGCACGGATGTCTGGGATTTTTCCCGTCCGAAATTTTACGCGCTGGATATGTTCCCCTATCCCAGCGGCGTCGGCCTGCATGCCGGGCATCCGGAGGGCTACACCGCCACGGATATCATCAGCCGCATGAAGCGGATGCAGGGCTACAACGTGCTCCATCCCATGGGATACGACAGCTTCGGCCTGCCGGCGGAGCAGTATGCCATCAGCACCGGGAACCATCCGGAAGGCTTCACGCAGCACAATATTGAAACCTTCAGCAAGCAGCTGCGGGAGCTGGGCTTCGATTACGACTGGTCCAAGATGATCGCCACCAGCGATCCGGAGTTCTACAAGTGGACCCAGTGGATCTTCAAGCAGCTCTACCTGGACGGCTACGCCCAGTATATCGACATGCCGGTCAACTGGTGCGAGGAGCTGGGCACCGTGCTCTCCAACGACGAAGTCATCGACGGGAAGAGCGAGCGGGGCGGCTATCCGGTGGTCCGGAAAAACATGAAGCAGTGGGTGATCAATCAGCCCGCCTTCGCCGAAAAGCTGCTGGAAGGCCTGAATGAGATCGACTGGCCGGAGAGCACCAAGGACATGCAGCGCCACTGGATCGGCAAGTCCGAGGGCGTGGAAGTGAAATTCCAGATTGTGGGCGGCGGCGAATTCAGCATTTTCACCACCTGCATCGAAACGATCTACGGCATCACCTTCATGGTGCTGGCTCCCGACGGGCAGCTGGTGCAGGATCTGATGCCCCGGATCAAAAATCAGGAAGAAGTGAAGGCCTATATCGAGGCCACCCGGAAGAAGAACGATATGGACCGGACTGAGCTGAACCGGGAAAAGAGCGGCTGCCGCCTGGAGGGCGTCCGCTGCATCAATCCGGTCAACGGCAAGGAAGCGGAGCTCTTCATCGGCGACTTTGTGCTGGCCAGCTACGGCACCGGCGCGGTCATGGCCGTTCCGAGCCACGACCAGCGGGACTTTGAGTACGCCCAGGTTCACGGGATTCCCATGATCCAGGTCATTTCCGGCGGAGACTGCACGGAGCACGCCTTCGAGAAGGGCGATTATCTGGGCAAGGGCTGCAAGCTGATCAACTCCGGGGAATTTGACGGCCTGACGGTGGAGGAGGCCAAGGAGGCCATCACCTCCAAGCTGGAAAAGATGGGCGTCGCCAAGCGGACCGTGAACTACCACTTCCGGGAATGGATCTTTGCCCGGCAGCGGTACTGGGGAGAGCCGGTGCCCATCGTGCATACGGAGGACGGCGGCCTCTATCCCCTGCCGGACGAGGAGCTGCCCCTGGTGCTGCCGGAGCTGGAGGATTACAAGGGCCGGAACGGCAAGGCTCCCCTGGAGAACGCGGAAGAATGGAAGCATTACGACCGCAACGGCGTCAAGGGAACCCGGGAAACCTCCACCATGCCCGGATCCGCCGGATCCAGCTGGTATTACATGCGGTACATCGATCCCCATAACTCCTCCGCCCTGGCGGATCCGGAGCTGCTGCGCCACTGGCTCCCCGTGGACCTCTATATCGGCGGTCCGGAACACGCAGTGGGGCATCTGATGTACAGCCGCATCTGGAACCGCTACCTTTATGACAAGGGCATCAGCCCCGTGAAGGAGCCCTTCCGGAAACTGGTTCACCAGGGCATGATCCTGGGTGAGAACGGCATCAAGATGGGCAAGCGCTTCCCCGAATTCGTGGTGAATCCCAGCGATATCGTGCGGGAGTACGGCGCCGACACCCTGCGTCTCTACGAGATGTTCATGGGGCCGCTGGAGGTCTCCAAGCCCTGGAGCAAGCAGGGCGTGGAAGGCGCCCGCCGGTTCCTGAACCGCGTCTGGGCCTTCTTCACGAAGGAAGAGAATCTGACGGCGGAAAACGACGGCGCCCTGGACAAGGTGTATCATCAGACGGTGAAGAAGGTGACCCAGGATTATGACAATCTCGGGTTCAACACCGCCATCAGCCAGATGATGATCTTCGTCAACGCCTGCTACAAGAACGGCACCTGCCCCAAGGAATACGCCGAAAGCTTCATCCGGATGCTCTCCTGCATCTGCCCGCATATCGGCGAGGAAATGTGGGAAATCCTGGGACATACGGAGTCCCTGGCCGCGGAGCCCTGGCCCGTCTGGGATGAGGCGAAGATCAAGGAGGATACCCTCCAGATCCCCGTCCAGGTCAACGGCAAGGTCCGGGCCACGGTGGAAATCGCCGTGGACGAGGAGCAGGACGCCGTGCTGGAGAAGGCCCACGCCATGAAGAACGTGCAGACCGCCATCGGCGGGAAGACCATCGTGAAGGAAATCTATGTCAAGGGCCGCATCGTGAATATCGTGGTGAAATAAGCCTTGAAACCCCGCTCCTTCCGCTTCGGCGGAAGGAGCTTTTGTTATGAAGCATCCGTTGTTTTGTAAAAATATATATTGACATCGTAACACTTTTGAAATAAAATGACTCTGTGAAATGCTATTTTCGAGGTGATTCACGATGACGAGAAAACGCAGCCGCTTCTGGGCTCTGGTCCTGGCTGTATGCCTGGGGGTCTCTTTGATTCCCGGAGGGCTTTTTATTTCTTCCGCCAGGGCGGAAACCTATGGAATGGTCATCAACGGAAGCGTCCGGCTCCGCCGGGAGGCTTCCAGCAGCTCCGCCTACTGGTTCTCCATGCCCGTGGGCTGGGTCTGCACCATCCACAGCGAAACCACGAAGAACGGCGTGCACTGGTACCGGGTCATCGCGCCTCATCCGGAAGCGTCGAACCCGGCCACGGCCCGGACCTACTGGGGCTATGTCACGGAAGAGTTTTTCCGTCCTCTGACGGATGCTGAAACGGCGCAGTATCTGGCCGCCGGCGGTGTGAACGCCTCCTCGGGCAGCTCCTCCGCCTCCACGGGTTCCGCATCCGTGACGGCCGCTCCTTCCTCCTCTTCCTCCGCCGCGAATACCTCCGCGGCTTCCGGAACCACCGGCTCCATCACCAACGGCGGCACCAACTTCCGGGAGGGCCCCAGCAAGAAGGCCCACAGCATGATGAAGCTGGACCGGGGAACCGTCGTTTCCATCACCAGCGTGCCCGACGGCGTGGGAGAGGATTACTGGTACGGCGTCAGCTATGCCGGGAAGAAAGGCTATGTCAACAGCGAATTCGTGCGGGTGATCTCCGGCAGCTCTGCGGCCGCCGTCACCATCAGCCCCACCGCCTCCCCGACTCCCCCGCCGAGCACCGGCAACTCCAACGCGGTGCAGCTGATCAAATCCTCCGCCCATCTGCGGAATTCCCCCAACGGCGTCTATGACCGGGACAAGGACTGGGAAGGCACCGGCTCCATCCTGCCTCTGGCGGGATCCGCCAAATCCGCCGCAGGATACACCTGGTATCCCGTCAGCCGGGACGGCAGCGTATACTATGTCCGGTCCGACTGCGTCCAGCTGATCACCTCCACCCAGGTGACGGCGGCGCCCGTGGCCACCGCCACCCCGGCGCCCACCGCCGCCGCGCAGGACAACAGCAGCTCCTCCGGCACGACCGCCGCCCTGGGCTATGTCAGAACCATCAAAGGCGGCTGCAACCTCCGGGCCACCCCGGCCGGCACCACCATCAAGCAGATTCCGAGAAACCGGACCCTGCCCTATCTGCTGGCCCCGGTGGAGAAGAGCGGCTACACCTGGTATTACGTGGAGGCCGACGGCAACCGCGGGTATCTGCGCAGCGACGTGGTAACCGTCGTTTCCGGAAGCACCGGATCCGGCGCATCGGAGCAGGCGGCGACCGTTCCTTCCGTCACCCCGGATCCCTCCGCCACGGGCTATGTGAAAACCATCGCCTCCGATGTGAACCTTCGGGTCAAGGCCGGTTATTCCTCCATGATCGGACGGGTCAACAAGAACGTGGTCATGCCCTATTACGGCACGCCCACCACCGTCAACGGCGTCACCTGGTATCATGTGCGCCACGCCACCCTGGGCAGCGGCTATATCCACGGCAGCTACGTGGCCGTGGTGAACGCGGACGGCTCCGCCACCCCCACGCCTGAACCCACCGCCGCCCCCACCGGCACGGTGGTCAACGGCTCTTCCGACAGCCAGGTGGAGGCTTCCTATTCCACCCTGCGGCTGGGTTCCACCGGCACCGCCGTGAAGAACCTGGTTCAGGCGCTGAAGGACCGGGGCTACTTCTCCGGCAGCGTGACCAACAAGTACACCTCCGCAGTGGAGAAGGCGGTCCGCAACTTCCAGAAGGCAGCGGGCGTCAGCGTGGACGGCATCGCCGGTCCCGCGACCCAGCACGCCCTCTACGGCACGGTGCCTGTTGGCGCTGCGGATACCAACAATCTGAGCATGACCCTCTATCCCGCCGAAAAGGTGGACTGGTGGACCGGCGGCATCAACGAGCTGTGGGCCAAGGGTGCCAACTACAAGGTCTATGACGTGAAGACCGGCATCGTCTGGTGGGCCCACCGCTGGAGCGGCGGCTATCACGTGGACGCCGAGCCTCTGACCGCGGCGGACACCGCCCGGCTGTGCAAGGCCTACGGGGTCTCCACCGCCAACGAGATCAAGACCAAGAACCTGTATCAGCGCCGGCCCATGCTGGTGACGATCGGAAACCGGACCTTCGCCTGCTCCCTGTACGGCGTGCCGCACAATCCGGAAGGCGATACCATCTCCACCAACGCCTTCACCGGCCAGCTGTGCATCCACTTCTCCAATTCCTGGACCCACGGCAGCAAGAAGGTGGACAGCCTGCATACCGAGGCCATCCAGTACGCCTGGGAGAACGCCCCGAACGGGCACAAGTAATCCCCTGAAGCCATGAAAAAGCCCGCTCTCCGGAATCATCCGGAGAGCGGGTATTTATGTACTGCCAGGGCCGCGCGGCGGCTTCTTCTCATTTCAGTCCTGCCCAAAGGGATCCAGCTCCAGAACGGCCTCATCCTCGCAGAGGAAGACCGCGTGGGGGGTATAAACGTATCTCTTCCCGGGATCCCGGGTTCCGAAGGGAACGAACTGGTCCCTGCGGACCATCATGCAGCCGGGGGAAACCCCGTCCACATTATGCACCTTGTTCATCCGGTCCCTGGGGCCGCCCGCGCCGTTCCGCAGGCCCTTCTGGTCATTGCGGCCCTCCACCCGGCCGCCGAAGCTGATCCGGTTTTTCGCGTCCACGATCACCGGGGTCACGCCGCCGACTCCCTCCATCTGGGCATACATCAGCAGCTCCCGGAAGAAATGCCGCGTCTCCACCATCCCCGCCGCGTCCAGGAAAAGCAGATAGTCCGCCGTGCTCTCCTCCGCCGCCTGATTCAGGGTCTCAAAGAGGCTTTCCAGATCCGTGACCGCCAGCGTGGCGGAAAGGTTCGGCCACGGAGCCTGGGCCTCCAGATCGGCGAAGGCGGCTCTGCAGGCCTCCTCCTCGCTGGAGAAGATCACCGCCTCCATGGTCTTTCCCCGGGGAAAGTCATACCAAAGCCTGATTTTCCGGTCCACGGGGATCGCCGTCACCGGGATGGGGGAAAGGTCCATGTTCGCCCGGCACCCCGCCTCCAGGCACTGATCCAGATGCTGCCGGCTGAGGGAGGATTTCACCTTCCGCCAGGAATACAGGATGTAGGGCACGTGCCGGATCCGGTCGGTCCGCCGGGCGATCCGCAGATACAGCTCATGATCCTGGCTCCCGTCGTATCCTTCCCGCAGGCCCCCGACGTCCCGGAGCACGGAGGCCCGGATCACGCCGAGATGGCTCATGTAATTGTCTGCCGCCAGGGTTTCCGGCTGATAGCCCGGCTTCCGGTGGGGATCCATATGGCGCTTCCCGTTGTCCGTCAGCATGTCCTCATCGGAATAGAGCAGGTCCGGATGATCCTGAACGATGGCCTCCGCCATCCGCCACAGAGCGTCCGGCGTCAGCACATCGTCGTGATCGCACAGGGCGATATACGCTCCCCTCGCCTGGCGGATCGCCTCGTTGGTGTTGCCTGCGATGCCCAGGTTGGCCTCCGCGTGCAGGACCCGGAAGCGGGGCTCCGCCGCCGCCGCCCGGTCCAGCGTCTCCCGGGTCTCCGGCAGGGTGCTGCCCCCGTCGTACAGCACCGCCTCCCAGTTCTCATAGACCTGGGCCCGCAGGCTGCGAAGCAGCTCCCCGAGATAGAATTCCCGGGTGTTGAAGACCGGGATCACCACGCTGATCAGCCCGGCCTCCGGCTGGCTTTCCCGCATCCGCCGCAACTCCTCCTCCCCCGGGCGGATGCGCCTCCACTGCCGGTCCCAGGTTCCGAAGACGATCTGACCGATCTTCTCTCCGCAGCGGCGGAGCGTGTAGCCCGCGCCGTGGGTGTCCATGTAGTCCTTCAGCCTCTGAATCGTTCCCATTCCCATTCTCCTGATATTTTTTCTGTTAAATGATTGACAATCTGGTCTTTTCAGCATATACTTACAAAAAATACTTGCATATAGTATTTTCTGAAAGGAGGGAGTGCCATGGAGTCATATATCCTGGAGGCAATCCCGGAGGAGTTGGCATCCCTGGCAGTCGAAGGCTTTCACAAGCCCGGAAGCCTGACGCTGGCCAGCGGCGCCTGGATCCATGCAGCCGGCAGCTTCGTTCTGGAGAACGGCGTTTTCCCTCTGAAGCCGCATGAGCAATGGATCTGGCTCGCCGTGGAATCCGGAGACATCGTGCTCACCTGGAATCAGCACGAACTGAAGCTGAAGTCCGGTTCCACCTGCTTCCTTCCGGGAGGAAATCATACCTGCGAGATCACGTCTCTCGGCCATGCGCACTGCCTCTGGATCGCGCTGGAGGGGCCCCTGAGTCCCCTGGTGGTCCGGAAGATGGGAGCGCTGCTGCATATGCCGCTCCGGCAGGGCGCCCTGCCCAGCCAGCTGTATCTGGCCTCTCAGATCGTGCAGGTGATTGTCCGGCACTCCGGGACTTCCGATGCCACCTACCAGCTTCAGCATCTTCTCTACGGCATGATCGCCAGTCACTGGGGTCAGCCCGTCGCCATGGACGCGATGCTCAGCCATGAGATCGCCAAGGTGGTGGATACTCTCCGTGCCAATCAGTACCGGGATAATTTCTCCCTGGCGGAGATGGCGGCCATCTCCCGCATGCCCATGGAAACTTTCCGGAAGCGCTTCGTGGCCGAGGTGGGAATGCCCCCGCTGAGCTACGTGCTTCACTGCAAGATGGAGCGGGCCAAGGAGCTGCTGCGGGATCAGAACTATTCCGTCCGCCAGGCCGGCATCGAGGTGGGGATGCAGGATCCCTACCACTTCTCCAAGCAGTTCAAGAACATCGTGGGCATCAGCCCCAGCGCCTTCATGAAGCAGGCCTCGGTGCCCAACGCCACCATCCGCGGCGTTTCCAGGAAAGAGAAAAAATAAATTCTCCGGCTTTCCGCCTTCCCTTCGGGGAAGGCTTTTCTTTTTCCCTTTCTCAGGCCCGGCCGGAGGCCGTTCTGCCCATTCGCCTGCGGTCCATCAGCCGCTGCGCCGGTTTCTCCACCAGGTAGGTCACTGCCGCGGCCGCCAGCAGCGACAGGCCAAAGGCCAGCAGGGTGTATTGCAGCTGCCAGGGCTGCTCCCCCGCCTGATTGGGCTGCTCGCTGATGCTCGGGGGAAAGCCGGTGCGCCGCATGTGCACGATCACCGTCTGATGGGCCAGATAGTAGTTCATGCTGAGGGAGGCCAGAAAATGGGTCACCCGGTTTCCCAGCAGCCCTCTCAGGGGCCGCAGGCTGAAGGGGGCCGACAGCAGCATCGCCCCGAAGAGCAGGGCGAAAACGGGCCTGTACACCATCTGGTTCCGCTGGATGATCGGGTAATTGCTGGAGGTGGAGGCCATGTGCAGCACCCGGCTCACCCAGCCGGCAAAGCCGGATCCCGCGCTGTACACGCTGGAGGCAGCCTGAACCCGCAGCATCCCCATCAGCCCGGCAAAGGCGGCCAGGAATAGGGCGGTGGCAGCCCATCCGCTTCCACGGAACAGGCTTCCCCGGATCCGCTCCCGCCGCTTCAGGCCTTCAAAGGCCACGGCCAGCAGGCAGCCCAGCACATACACATCCAGGAAATTGATCAGCTGGTTGACCACCATGTTGAACTCGTCCAAGCTCCACAGGCACCAGGTCCGGAATCCGCCGCAGATCAGCAGCAGCGCCGCCGCGGTCTTTCCCGGGCTTTTCAGGGACGCCCGGGAAATCCAGGGAAACAGGAGATAAGCCTGTACCTCGATGGCCAGCGTCCAGCAGGCCGCGCCCAGGGGCGTGGAAAGATAGGTGTCCCGGAAGAAGGGGAAGGTAAAGGTCAGATGGGTCGCCAGATCCTTCACCATGTACTGGGGAGTGTAATAGAGCCCCCAGGGCAGGCAGATCGCCAGGAAGGTGATCAGCAGGATGCCGTAATACCCCGGCAGGATTTTTCTGGCCCTGCGCCGGTAGAAATCCCCCACATCCGGCAGCGGGCCGCCCTCCAGCCGGACCCGGGCATAGGGCCGGTAGAGCAGGAAGGCGCTCAGCAGCACGGTTCCGTCCACCCAGACATACCCGCTGCGCATCAGAAAATCCAGGGACCAGCCTCCGATCACCGGCGTCAGCCAGCTCTGCTGCCAGATATGGTACCAGCTGACCATGAAGATCATCAGCACCCGCAGCCCGTCCAGCTCCGGTATCCATTTCTCCGATTTCACGGTCCCCGGATCTCCTTTCTTCTGTCTTTGGGAATCCTGTCAGGTCCCCCGTCTCAGTTGCTTCCCTCCGGCGAGGTCTCCTCCGTTGCTTCTTCCGTCGTTTCCTGCTTTGTCTCCAGCTCCTCCGCGGCTTCCGTCTCTGCCTCCGGTTTCTCCGCGGCTTCCGGCTTAGTCTCCTGCTCTTCCGCGGCCTCCTGCCCGGATACAGCTTCCTCCGCGGCTTCCGGCTCTGCCTCCGGTTCCTCCGGGGAAAGCTTTTCCTCCAGCTCCGTCAGCAGCTTCTTCGCCTGGTAGTGCTCCGCGATGGGCAGAAGGATTTCCCGGGCTTCCGCATACTCCCCGGCGTCCATCCGCTGCTGGGCCAGCTCCAGGCGCCAGTTCCGGAGAAGCCGTTCCGCGTCGCTGTAGTCCGCGGACTTCTCCATCAGGGCGATGGCTTCCTCCAGCTCGCCCCGGTTCGCCGCAGCCTTCGCGCCGAGGTAGAAGCCCCGGGTCCTGATCTGCCGGATTTCCCGGGTATCCTCCGGCAGGTCCTCCAGATAGGAGGCTGCCAGGGCGTATTCCCGCTGCTTGTAAACCGCCCGGGCCAGCTCCGTCGCGCTCCGGATCCACTTTTCCCGGGCGTCCCGGAAGCCGTCCATTTCCCGGTACAGCGGCATCGCGGAAGCGTAATCCTCCGCCGCCAAATAACCTTCCGCCCGGTTCCACAGGATCTCCCTTGCCCGGTCCGCGGCGTCCTCATATTCCCCTGCGGCCAGATAGGCCTGCCGGGCGGCCTCCGTATCGCCCTGGTTTTCCAGCACGATTCCCTGCAGGTACCGGCACCGGCGGATCAGCTCCCCGCAGTCCCGGTATTCCCCCAGCTGGGAGAAGGCGCTGACGGCGTTTTCGTACTCCGCCGCCTCCATGTGCCGCAGCCCTTTTTCGTACAGCGCCTCGCGGCTCTTCTCCTCCGCTTCGGGATAATCCCCCAGGCTCAGGAAAAGCTCCCTCGCTTTTTCAAAATCATTAGCCGCCAGGGCCTGCTCGCCCCGGGCAAAGGCGCAGTCCGCCAGCAGCCCGGCCTTTCCTTCCAGGTCCGGCAGGCTGTGAAGCAGGCTTTCCGCCGCCGCCATCTCTCCCGCCTTCAGCAGTCTCTCCGCCCGGACCAGGTCCGTCCGGTCCGCCAGGGCCCGGTCCGGCTCCAGGCCGGTGGTCCGCAAAAGCAGAGCGGCCTCCTCCAGCCTTTCCGTGGAAATCTCTTCTGAATCCGCCGCTTCGGCGTCCCTTCTTGCCCTGGTCAGCTCCGTTTCCGCCAGCCTCTTCTCCGCGCCGGGAAAGCTTCCCAGGGAAGTCAGGATCTCCTGGGCCTCCTCCAGCCAGCCTGCCTGGGCCGCCCGGTCCGCGCTCCAGAGGCGCAGGGCCGGTTCCACGCCCCACAGGCACGCCGCGGTCACCGCGATTGCTGCCGCCAGGGCGATGCCCAGCCGCTTCTGCCGCTTCCGGCGGGCCTGCTTCCGGTCATATTCCTCCTCCCGGATCCGCTGCAGCCGGGCCGTTTCCTCCCGGGCGCCCCGGGTTTCCAGATCCAGCTGCCGCTCCCGCTGGGTCACCTGCCGCAGCACCGCGTTGCGGTTATACATCTGAAAAACCGTTTCCCGCTGCCGGCCGCACCGGCTGCAGAGGGCTTCCCGGTTGGAGTTGGGCCGCCCGCAGACGCAGATCCAGAGCTCCGCCTGCTGGCTTGGAAAGCCCACCGCGCCGTTGCCCGCCACATATCGCAGCGCGTTCAGCTCGTTTCCCGGCGGAAGCAGGTTGGGCTCGTATTCCTTTTCCTTCTCCGGGTCCCGCCGCCACACGTCCCGGTCCTCAAACCAGACCTTGTCCAGCACGGCGAAGGCTCCGGCGGCGTTTTCCGGAATTTCCATGGGAACCATCATGGAGAAGGTTCCCCGGGGTCTTCCCTTCAGCGCCCGGGCCCGGTGCACCGTCCTGGCGATCTCGTTCCCTGCCCGGTCCCTGAGGCGGACCGTCGCTTCGCAGGAATCGATTGCCCGGTCCGTCAGGTTCCGCAGAATCAGGCGGATCCAGCTTTCCTCGCCCCGCCCCATTTCGGTGCCCGCCACTTCCGCCGGGCACTTCAGGTCAATCCGCATCTTTCTCATCCTCTTCCAGCGTATGCAGCGTGATTTCCGTCAGCACCGTACCCTCATACCGCAGCATCAGCTCCACCGTTCTCCCGTCCCGGGCGGGAGCCGCGTACCGCAGGATCATTTCCGTTCCGTTTCCGTACTCGGCCAGTCCCCAGGGCGCGGTTCCCGGAACGCCGTACAGGATTTCCGTCATGGTCTCCGGATCCAGCTCGCCCTCGCCGCTGCGGAAGCGGCTGAAATCCTCCTGAAACAGGTCTCCCAGCCGGACGCCCCGCGGGCCCTCCGCCCCGGGATCCAGAATGGTGTAGCTGATCAGGCGGGCATCCTCCCCGCGGCTGTCGGTGACGAACACCGCTTCAAAGCCGTCCCCGTCGATTCTTCTCAGCCAGGTTCCGTCCTCATTGTCCATCAGCATCTCTTCCACGTCCCGGTCCTCAAAATCCCGGGGAACCGCGGTCAGATAGCTCACGCCGCCGAAGGTCAGATCCTCCTCCCGGAAGGCCTCCAGGTCCGTCCCCGTCCCGCTCCGGGGCACCCGGGCATAGCCGGTCTCCCCCGTCAGCTCCTTCAGGCGGCGGTACAGCTCCTCCCCCTCTTCCCGGGAAAAGCCCGCTCCGGAGTCCTCCGCCCGGAGGGCGTCCACCCCGTCGTCCCGGATCAGAAGGGTCAGGGATATTTTTCTCTCCTCCGGAAGGCTCACCGCCCCGTATTCCAGGGCCAGCACCCGCTGCCCGTCCCGCTCTGCCAGGCCGTAGAGATAGCCCGTCTCCGGATCTCCCTCCAGATACAGCGCCGCGGCCTGCGGAGTTCCCTTCATCTCCGGATTATCGCAGGGAATCGCCGCCATCACCCGGTTGACCTCCCAGCTGACGCAGATGCCCCGGGGCCCCGGAATTCCTTCGTCCATCACCTGCAGCGCGTTGATCCGGGTCTCCCCCTCCAGCGTCGGCTGATCCGCGAAGACCGTGCCGAAGCTGTACTGGAGGGCATATCCGTCCTCAGAATCCGCATCCTCCGCTCCGGGATCGTTGATCGGCGGCAATCCCTGCGCCAGCTCCCGGATCTCCTGCATCCAGGTCTCCAGCTCCCCGGCATCCGGCGGGGCGAAATCCGCCCGCCCGGTTGCCGGCGCCAGCAGCAGCATTCCCGCCAGGAGGAAATAAATCAGTCCTCGCCTCATGTTTCTTTCCTTTCTTCCGGAGGTGCTCCCGGATCAGAAGTGAAAAATCTGTATCACAAAAAAGCGCCTCAGCACCCCGTCAGTATATCACGGCGGGGAGCCCGGCGCAACTTTCCGGACCCGTGGGATCCTCCCCGCGGGCCCTGTTTTTCCGGTGGATTCCGGGTTATTCTTCGCGGGCCGGGGCCTTTCCCCGCAGCGCTTCCGTCAGATCTTCCAGCGCCCGCAGATAGCCCTCAAAGCCCAGGCCGATGTAATGTCTTTCGCAGGCCATCCCGGCATAGGAAACCTGGCGGAAGCTTTCCCGTTTGGTCACGTCGCTGATATGCACCTCCGCGGCCGGCAGTCCCACCGCCTTGAGGGCGTCCAGGATCGCCACGCTGGTATGGGTATAGGCCGCCGGATTGATCACGATGGCGTCCTCCCGGCCCCAGGCCTGCTGAATCCGGGTCACCAGCTCCCCTTCGCTGTTGGACTGGAAGATCTCCGCCTCCACGCCCAGCTCCTCCGCCTTCTCCCGGATCATCCCGCAGAGATCCGCATAGGTTTTCCGGCCGTAGATATCCGGCTCCCGGATCCCCAGCATGTTCAGGTTCGGCCCGTTGATCACCAGGATTTTCATCGCTGCTTCCCTTCTTTCCTTCCGTCCCCCTCCCGGGGTCTCAGTCCGTTCAGCCCCGGAGCCAGCCGGGGCAGGGCGGCAAGGATTTCCTCCGCTGCCCGGACCGGATTCTCCGCCCGGACGCAGGCGTCCCACAGGTCCCCTTCCCTTCCTTCGCCCAGCCGGAACAGGATCCCGTTCTGCCGCAGCGCGTCCCGGTGCTCCTCCCGGGCCGCGGTCTCCGTGTCCAGGGTCAGGATCAGCCCGGTTTCCTTTCCGGCTTCCCGGATCTCCCCCCCGGTCATCCCGGCGCCATCCGCCAGCTTCCGGCCGGTCCTTTCTCCCAGGGCCCGTCCTGCCGCCGCAGCGGCCTTCCCGCCGGGGCTGGCCAGAATCAGGTTCGCCGTGTCCGCCGCCAGCAGGGCCGTGACCCGGTCCGTCTCCGCTGCCGGCAGGGACCGTCCCAGGAAGATTTCGCAGGCGCATCTCGCCTGCTCCGTCAGCATATACAGCCCGTTGACCCACCTGATTCCCAGCCGTTCCGCCTCCAGCAGCAGCGCGGTTCTGGCCGGCCGGTAGATCAGATCCGCCACCCCCTGCAGGGCTGGAAAGGCTTCCAGCTTCAGCGGCGCCGCCCCGTTGTCGGGATACATGCCCACCGGGGTGGCGTTCACGATGATTTCCGCGTCCCGGTGCTTTTCCAGGTTTCCGTAGTTGTCCTCGCCCCGCCGGGAAATCACCCGCACCTCCCGGGCGCCCATCTCCCCCAGGCAGGCGACCACCGTGCGGGAAGCGCCTCCGCTGCCCAGCACCAGGCATTTCCGCCCTGCCGGGTCGATCCCCGCCTGCCGGAGCATCCCCCGGAAGCCGGGATCGTCCGTGTTGTCCCCAATGAGGCTCCCGTCCCGCCTCCGCAGGATGGTGTTCACGCTGCCGATCCGCCGGGCGTTTTCGCTGATCTCATCCAGGAAGGGGATCACCGTCTGCTTGTAGGGAATGGTCACGTTGATACCCCGGAAGGGGACGGTCCGCAGGAAGGTCCCCACCTCCTCCAGCTTCAGCTCCACCAGCTCGTAGTCATATCCGCCCAGCTCCCGGTGGATCCGCGGGGAGAAGCTGTGTCCGAGCCTGCCCCCGATCAGGCCGTATTCCGCCCTCATACGATTTCCGAATAGCTGCCCAGATAGGAAAACTGGTCCAGCGTGGCGTCCAGCTCCTCAATCAGCCGCACGAAATCCGGTGCGTAGACGGAAGCATCCATATCGAAATAGAACATGAACTC